>JBKBYG010000085.1:0-508 GCA_046313435.1 Alphaproteobacteria bacterium | reverse complement strand
TTCGGTCTCTATCCGCCACGGGCGCAGGAGGCTTGAGGGGGGCTCTTCCTAGTACGAGAGGACCGGAAGGGACGCACCTCTGGTTTCCCAGCTGTCCCTCCAGGGGCATAAGCTGGGTAGCCATGTGCGGGAGGGATAACCGCTGAAAGCATCTAAGCGGGAAACCTGCCCCAAGATGAGGCCTCCCACGGCACTAGCCGGTAAGGACCCGGGAAGACTACCCGGTGGATGGGCCGGAGGTGTAAGCGCCGTGAGGCGTTGAGCTGACCGGTCCCAATCGTCCGAGGTCTTGACCCCCTTTGCCCTGATGGTCCACCCCAGCCGAGGTCCCCTGCCGCCTGGAGGCGGCGTGGGATTTTGAAAAGCAAAACACGAGAATCCCCCGTGCCCATAGCGGCGTGGAACCACCCGTTCCCATTCCGAACACGGAAGTGAAACGCGCCAGCGCCGATGGTACTGGGACCGCAGGGTCCTGGGAGAGTAGGTCGGTGCGGGGGATTTTTTCCAT
>JBKBYG010000084.1:0-532 GCA_046313435.1 Alphaproteobacteria bacterium | reverse complement strand
AAGGTAGCCGTAGGGGAACCTGCGGCTGGATCACCTCCTTTCTAAGGATGCAGCAGATTGTTTTACTCACGTGAAACTCTGATGCTCTTTAAGACAAGCCTTCTTAATTGAAGGCAAAACAGATGCGGTTATCACGCCGTCTTCGTTTCTCTTCCTTCGTTCGTAATGCCTGTCAGCATATTGCTGGCGGGCAATTAGCGAGCCCCGCGGGCGCCTCGCGCCTGTATTCGACTTTGGCTGCGGCGGCCGCCTGGCCTGCTTGGCTGAAGGGCCGGTAGCTCAGGTGGTTAGAGCGCACGCCTGATAAGCGTGAGGTCGGAAGTTCAACTCTTCCTCGGCCCACCATCGAAACCTGCCAGTTCGACATGATGGCATGAGGGGCACGCAAGACTGGCGGAAGCCAGCGACAGGACCACGGGGCCATAGCTCAGTTGGGAGAGCGCCTGATTTGCATTCAGGAGGCCGTCGGTTCGACTCCGTCTGGCTCCACCAACCTGTCTCACGAACGAAAGAAGTATTCTGGTTTCCGGAG
>JBKBYG010000083.1:0-542 GCA_046313435.1 Alphaproteobacteria bacterium | reverse complement strand
CATAACCTAACAGGCCATGAATCCCAGCTCTTACGCCCTCGCTCCCCTTTGGGAAGGGCCTCAACAAAAACCCCCGGGGGATCTTCCCGGGGGAGCTCCCATGGTGGGCGATGGTGGACTTGAACCACCGACCTCACGCTTATCAGGTGTACAAAATACGTCCATCTTCTTACCTATACGTTCCTATAGTTTCCTCCTGGACGGGATTTTTCCTCCTGTGTATTCCATGGCGTACATCTGTGTTCCACCCCATAAGCAGTAAATAAGCAGTAAAGGGTTGGAAAGGGTACAAGTTTGTGCTGGTGGGTGTGAATATGGAAAAGCTACATACTACTGAAAACTGTGGAAGGGGCTTAAATGCGTTGCCAACAAAGATTTGGCCCGTAAGGGAGGCTAGGCATAGGGGTTAGGCATAACTGTTTTGCTGTAATGTCTGGGGCAAATGCAAGTTTTGTTATCATCGTGCTTGACATGGAACGCGCGGGGAAGCTTCTGAGCATAAAGGAGTTGCGGGACGTTGTAGGGCCTAACAAGCTCTCAAG
>JBKBYG010000082.1:0-560 GCA_046313435.1 Alphaproteobacteria bacterium | reverse complement strand
CAGCCCCGGCAGGAAGCCCCATTCGGGGATCCCGGGTTCTAAGCCTGCCTGCAGCTCCCCCGGGCTTATCGCAGCTTGCCACGCCCTTCCTCGGCGCCCGAGCCGAGCCATCCACCGGGCGGCTTCGCCGTGTGGGACGGCGGATTGCGGAGCTTGAGGAGAGGCCCTCTGGACTACCCACCCCCGGGTGGAGGTGATCCAGCCGCAGGTTCCCCTACGGCTACCTTGTTACGACTTCACCCCCCTTGGGAGCTCACTGCTCGTCCCCCCACCTTCCGGCAGGAGGCCTCGCAGCGAACTCCCTCGGGTGGTGCGACGGGCGGTGTGTGCAAGGGGCAGGGACGTATTCACCGCGCGTTGGTGACACGCGGTTACTAGGGATTCCACGTTCACGAGGGCGAGTTGCAGCCCTCGATCCCTACTGGGGCGGGGTTTACGGGATTGCCTCCCCCTTTCGGGGTCGGTTCCCGCTGTCCCCGCCATTGCAGCTCGCGTGCAGCCCCGGGGTTTCGGGGCATACTGACCTGCCGTGGCCCCCTCCCTCCTCCGGCTTACGCCGG
>JBKBYG010000081.1:0-573 GCA_046313435.1 Alphaproteobacteria bacterium | reverse complement strand
ATCGCTCGCCTTTATTTACAGGTAGGATTAAGGCTAAGGGTGTTCGCTATTGCCCTTCAATTGAGGATAAAATTTTTCGTTTTTCAGAAAAGGAAAGACATCAGGTTTTTTTAGAACCTGAAGGACTAAATACAATAGAAGTATATCCCAATGGAATAAGCAATAGCCTACCCTTAGATGTTCAAATTGAGATGGTAAGATCAATCCCAGGATTAGAGGAGGCAGTTATTCTGAGGCCTGGATATGGAATAGAGTATGATTTTGTCTATCCAGATCAGCTTAAACCTACTTTAGAGACTAAACTAATTGAAGGATTATTTTTAGCCGGTCAAATTAATGGCACAACTGGTTATGAAGAAGCAGCAGCTCAAGGATTAATAGCTGGTATAAATGCGGCGTTGAAGGCCAAGGATGAAGCCCCTTTTATTTTAGATAGATCACAGGCCTATATAGGGGTTCTTATTGATGATTTAGTTACAAAAGGCACAGATGAACCTTATAGATTGTTTACTTCTCGAGCAGAATATAGACTCCTCCTAAGAGAAGATAATGCAGATCTAAGATTGACAGAGT
>JBKBYG010000080.1:0-604 GCA_046313435.1 Alphaproteobacteria bacterium | reverse complement strand
CGGGATCGAACCGTTGACCCCCTGCTTGCAAAGCAGGTGCTCTCCCAGCTGAGCTAAAGCCCCAATCTCTCAGGAAACAGAGCCAGCTGACAGCAGCAATCAAACTGGGTCAGCACAAAGCCCGTTCATCAACACCATTTTCGCACGTCCAAATGACTGCGTTCACGACTACCAGCACCACATTCACCAAGGTAAATGGTGGGCCCGGGTAGACTCGAACTACCGACCCCACGCTTATCAAGCGTGTGCTCTAACCAACTGAGCTACGGGCCCATTCAGTCAAACCGGTCGTGCGGTTATTGTCTTTTTGAAGAAAGAGAAACGTGGACGGCGATCTGCGCCATACCGTCCGGATCCGAAGATCTCCACGGCGTATTACGTTGCGATGGTCACCTGACTGGTGCCATCTATTGTTCTAAAAAGCACGGGAAGGTTCATCCTAATCAAGTTAGGCGTCTTACCAATTCCACAGCTTCCTTAGAAAGGAGGTGATCCAGCCGCAGGTTCCCCTACGGCTACCTTGTTACGACTTCACCCCAGTCGCTGACCCTACCGTGGTTAGCTGCCTCCCTTGCGGGTTAGCGCACTACCTTCGGGTAAAACC
>JBKBYG010000079.1:0-633 GCA_046313435.1 Alphaproteobacteria bacterium | reverse complement strand
GGCTGTCCTTATGCCCAAGGTGCATCTGGCAATGTCTCGACCGAAGACCTGTATTACCTGCTCTCGAATATGGGCTTTGAAACCGGTATTCAGCTGGATGCACTGATGCAGGCCAGTCGTAATATCAGTGAAGTCTTGCAGCGCAATAATCCATCCAATTATGCCAATGCCTACTGGCAAAAAGCCTGTGCTTAACAATAATCATGCTTGAGCAAAATAAACTTAAGCAACCCATAAGGATATAAACAGCAGATTTAAGTCTGCTGTAATAACAATAGAGGTGACAAGATGTCAAACAAGGTTTATGACAGCGCTCAATCCGCCTTAAAGGATGTGGTGCAAGATGGTCATACTCTGGCTGTCGGTGGTTTCGGCCTATGTGGTATTCCAGAAGCTTTGATCACGGCCCTAAAAGAAACTGGTGCCAAAAATTTGACCTGTATTTCCAATAATGCCGGTGTAGACGGCTTCGGTCTGGGGCTTTTACTGGAAACAAAACAGATTAAAAAAATGATCTCCTCTTATGTCGGTGAAAACAAGGAATTCGAACGTCAATATTTAAATGGCGAACTGGAAGTTGAGCTGACCCCACAGGGTACACTGGCAGAAAAATTACGTGCTGGCGGTGCCGGT
>JBKBYG010000078.1:0-650 GCA_046313435.1 Alphaproteobacteria bacterium | reverse complement strand
TTATCTAATACCTATTTACCAAAGCCGAGGGGCTATTGTCTCATCCATAGTTTCATTTTTTGTTACTACTTTTTTGATTGATTTTACCTATAAAAAGACAAGATATAATGTAATACTCCAAATAAAGGCAATTTTTACATTTTATAAATTAAATCTTGGAAGGTATGATAGATAATGGTTCAAAAGTTAAGAGCAAAGTTAAAAACTAACAATACCATTGTAAATGCTTATCGTTTGCTGAGTATTGCAGATAATTTTTTCAGGTTCAAACCAATTTTATTTACCAAAAAGATGTTTTGGTTTTTTAGACAATTAAACGATTTTTTAAAACTTGGAAAGAATGAGAATTTTAAATCAATACTATATTATCCTTGTTTATTTGATAATATTCCCTATACTCTCATAGATTATGTTTATTTTTATCAGGATTGCTGGGCTGCAAAGCATATTTTCGAATTAAAACCATCCCATCATTATGATATTGGTAGTCATATTAGAACTATTGGAATTTTATCTCAATTCGTACCAATAACGATGATTGACATAAGACCACCAGATATAGAACTACCAAATCTATTTTTTATAAAAGGCTCTATTTTAGAATTGCCCTTTGATAACAATTCTATCTATTCTTTATCAAGCTTATGTGT
>JBKBYG010000077.1:0-663 GCA_046313435.1 Alphaproteobacteria bacterium | reverse complement strand
ACCAATGACAATGCTGCATGATCCGAAGATCAAACATATCGTCACGTGTACTGCGGATAATTATTATCTCAGCCAGATAATCTATTTTGATTTGTAACAGCACGTCATACACTCACATCCGAAGATGTGGCTGTGCAACATGCCGCCACGGCATCGATTAAAAAACCCATTCACAATGTCAAAGAACGGCGGCAAATCCGCCAAATCCGGCCGAAACCGGAAACTGTTGTCTTCATCCCTGGAAAAAATGGTGGAGCTTAACGGGTTCGAACCGTTGACCCCCTGCTTGCAAAGCAGGTGCTCTACCAACTGAGCTAAAGCCCCGCACCATATCCTGATCGAGCTAGCTACTGAAGCTGGTGGGCCGAGGAGGAGTTGAACCTCCGACCTCACGCTTATCAGGCGTGCGCTCTAACCACCTGAGCTACCGGCCCCCCATACCGTCACCCTGCAGGCCAAAAAGGCCGCAGGCGGCAAAAGGCCAGCTCAGGCATCACTCTCCGAAGAGAGTGTTCCAGGATGAAGGGACATGAGGACGGCGGCAATGTTCTTAGAATTCAGAGGAAGCTCTTCCGGAGACTAGCTCCAGCGCTTTCCGCCGAAATCCTTAGAAAGGAGGTGATCCAGCCGCAGGTTCCCCTACGGCTACCTTGTTACGACTTC
>JBKBYG010000076.1:0-675 GCA_046313435.1 Alphaproteobacteria bacterium | reverse complement strand
CGGCGGCCTGATCACCTACAGCCCCGCCACGCAGACCCTCCTGGGCGGCGCCCGCACCTTCCTGCGCGACAACCTGTACCGCCACTGGCGAGTCGAGATGCAGGTCGAGCAGGCCACCCGCGTCCTCACCACCCTGTTCACCGCCCTCCAGCAGCGCCCCAGCATGCTGCCCCCCAGCTACCGCGACCTCGCCCGGACCAGCGGCCTGCCCCGCGCCACCTGCGACTACCTGGCCGGCATGACCGACCGCTACGCCCTCGAAATGCACGCCGCCCTCACCGCCACCGGCACCCCTGCCACCTGGCCCCGCTGACCCACCCCGCCCCTGCCAGTTGACAGCTTCCCGCCCCCCTGATACATTTATGCCCGCCTGCCCGAGAGGACAGCGCGAAGCAAACAGAGGTGCGCGGGTGTAGCTCAGCTGGTTAGAGCGCACGCCTGATAAGCGTGAGGTCCCCAGTTCAAGTCTGGGCATCCGCACCAAAGACAGAAACCCCGTCACTGACGGGGTTCTTTCGTTATACCTGCGGGGCGTGCTGGTATGCATCCGGCTGCATACTGGCGAAAGCACAAGATCACCAGCTGTCGGCCCGGCGGCTCAGGCGTCTGCGAGGGCCGGGTCGGGGGCGGCCTTCACCGCGTCGCCCAGCAGCGTGCGGATCACGTCGCTGATGG
>JBKBYG010000075.1:0-737 GCA_046313435.1 Alphaproteobacteria bacterium | reverse complement strand
ATAGCGTTGCATGATACTTATTATGTAGTTGCGCATTTTCATTATGTATTATCTATTGGGAGCGGTGTTTGGAGTATGCTATGATTTCTATTGGTGTTTTAGGTTTTATTGTATGGGCTCATCATATGTATACAGTAGGTTTAGATGTTGATACACGGGCTTATTTTACAGCAGCAACTATGGATTATTGCTGTGCCCACGGGTATTAAAGTTTTTAGTTGGTTAGCTACTTTATGGGGAGGTTACTTAACTATGACTTACCCCGTTACTTTTTGCTTTGGGGTTTCTAGTTTTATTTACTATAGGTGGTTTAACTGGTATTATTCTTAGTAAATGCTGGATTGGATATAGCGTTGCATGATACTTATTATGTAGTTGCGCATTTTCATTATGTATTATCTATTGGGAGCGGTGTTTGGAGTATTTGCGGGTATTTATTATTGGATTGGTAAAATATCTGGTTCAAATTATGTAGAAGGAGTTGGGCCAAATTCATTTCTGGTTAACTTTTATAGGTGTAAATATAACATTTTTTCCTATGCATTTTTTAGGTATAGCAGGAATGCCTCGCAGAATACCCGATTATCCTGATGCATTTTCTTTGTTTAATTATGTTGCTTCTTGTGGGGTCATATATATCTGTAGTGGGTTTAGTTTTATTTTTCTATATTTTATTTAGGGTTTTCAGCGAAAAACAGAAGTAATATTTAGAAATTAAATTTGGAGTATAGTACATA
>JBKBYG010000074.1:0-758 GCA_046313435.1 Alphaproteobacteria bacterium | reverse complement strand
AATTAATAAAGGCCCAACTTTCTTATTTAATTTTCTAACTTATCTCTAATCTAAGTTAAAAATTCATTATAAAAATATAAATCTATTCTAAATTTATTTAAATTATTACTATAATAGTATTTGTTTCTAATCTGCTACAAATAATTATTTTACATTAATGTATTACTTGGTTTAGTCTCAAAATTTAATAAGCTTTGCTTTTCAAATTTATACAAATCTCTGTACATATAGTGAATTAAATTGAATTGAATTGAATTGAATTGAATATGATACTAAGCGCGTAGCGAAAACTACAAAATAGCAGGTGAGCGACGAACAACGACGTTGGAACTTCAACTTAAAAAACTATACAAGATAAAAATCATTGCATTCTTCTGTCATATTATTAACTAGGCTAAAATAAAAATAGTTTAAAAATAGTACTTTTGAAAATATATGGCAAACTTAAGGGTTTTCTAAGTTTTATGAATATGAGTTTTCTGCACTTCATCAAAAGACATAGTTTAAAATAGTAAATTTTATTGTGCTGCAATTTATTCTTAAAAGATTAAATTTTCTTATCTGCTCATATTTGATATCAGAAAATTTTCTTCGCTCAATAAAATCTAAAGAATTTCCTAAAAAGCTTTATATTATTTTGCTTCTTTTTTCTGTTGCATATAGCCTTTAAACTATCTTCTCAGTTCAAAGCATCTCTAACGATATTATTGATGAGGGATTTGTCATAAGGTTTAGGGATATGGTTGAGGACACCAAGA
>JBKBYG010000073.1:0-796 GCA_046313435.1 Alphaproteobacteria bacterium | reverse complement strand
GAAGGGGGTAGTCGATGGGAACCACGTTAATATTCGTGGGCCTGGTGGTAGTGACGGATTTCTTGTGTTGTACGTTCTTATCGGATTGAACGTGCTTCGACGAAGTCCCAGGAAATAGCTCCACCGTATAGACCGTACCCGAAACCGACACAGGTGGTCAGGTAGAGTATACCAAGGCGCTTGAGAGAAGTATCCTGAAGGAACTCGGCAAATTGCCTCCGTACCTTCGGAAGAAGGAGGCCCCATTATTGCGCAAGCAGTAGTGGGGGGCACAGGCCAGGGGGTAGCGACTGTTTAGCAAAAACACAGGACTCTGCTAAGTCGGCTTCAAGACGACGTATAGGGTCTGACGCCTGCCCGGTGCTGGAAGGTTAAGAGGAGGAGTGCAAGCTCCGAATTGAAGCCCCAGTAAACGGCGGCCGTAACTATAACGGTCCTAAGGTAGCGAAATTCCTTGTCGGGTAAGTTCCGACCTGCACGAATGGCGTAACGACTTCCCCACTGTCTCCAGGATATGCTCAGCGAAATTGAATTCTCCGTGAAGATGCGGAGTACCCGCGGTTAGACGGAAAGACCCCGTGCACCTTTACTGCAGCTTCAGAGTGGCATTAGGAAAGAATTGTGTAGCATAGGTGGGAGGCTTTGAAGCGACGGCGCCAGCTGTCGTGGAGCCATAGGTGAAATACCACCCTGTTGTTTTCTGATGTCTAACCTCGCACCGTTATCCGGTGCAGGGACCCTCTGTGGCGGGTAGTTTGACTGGGGCGGTCGCCTCCTAAAGAGTAACGGAGGCGCG
>JBKBYG010000072.1:0-817 GCA_046313435.1 Alphaproteobacteria bacterium | reverse complement strand
CACGGTGGGTTCAGCGACTGGGGTGAAGTCGTAACAAGGTAGCCGTAGGGGAACCTGCGGCTGGATCACCTCCTTTCTAAGGATCGTCCTTCATCAGCTTGCTGATATCGGACTTTCATAGAACATAGGGTACGTTAGTCAAACGTCCCGAAAACATGCGGAACTTCGCCGCCTTCGTTTCTCTTTCTTCACAAGCGCACACATTGCGTGGCTGACTTGGTCAGACACGAAATGTACATGTGTACCGGCTAGCTCTGAGCTTACGCCGATCTCGAAATCTTCGAGATGCTGGCCTGGCCGACCTAGTGTCAGTCAACCAGTTCAGTGCAGGCGATAAGCCTGCCTGGTGGCCCGTAGCTCAGGTGGTTAGAGCGCACGCCTGATAAGCGTGAGGTCGGCAGTTCGAGTCTGCCCGGGCCAACCAATACTGGTTCGGTTAGAAAGAATGGGGCCTTAGCTCAGCTGGGAGAGCGCCTGCTTTGCAAGCAGGATGTCGTCGGTTCGATCCCGTCAGGCTCCACCAATTCCTTTTGGTAGAGCGGCGATCGCCGACCCCAAACACACATAGTGCGCAAGAGCAAAGAGACAAAGTTTGGTTGTGTTGTGCCTGCGAAGGCGCCGCGACCGGATCTTTCGACATTGTAAAGAGATGCTCCACTGTCCCGTTTGACCCGCACCCCGGGGAGGAACACTGGAAGCACGTGAATTCTGGTTAATTTGATCTGACCGATCAAAAACCGCTGCAGTGATGCAGCGGATTTCACAATCCCGACGACCAGGCACACAGCTTCAAGAGGGCTGGGTGTCGCTAACGTTG
>JBKBYG010000071.1:0-845 GCA_046313435.1 Alphaproteobacteria bacterium | reverse complement strand
ATCACCTGCACTAAACGAACACCCAGTGAGAGCACTGCTCAAAACTGCATCGCTAGAAATATGGCTGATTGAAGGTGATAGCATTCGACGATATGATCGAATTACCCATTTGACCTAGCTAGATTTGCCAGGCTTTAGAAGGCTTTGCCATATTATGTTGTATACAGAAATACCAGCTCATCGCCCTGTAACACCGTTGTTGGATACGATTGATCATCCTCAACAACTTCGCTCGCTTGAGCAAAGTCAATTAGCACAAGTGGCAGACGAGCTACGTCAATTTATTCTGTATGCCGCAGGACAAAGTGGGGGACACTTTGGTGCAAACCTCGGTGTAGTCGAACTCACCGTGGCATTACATTATTGCTTTAACACACCGAATGACCGCTTAATTTGGGATGTCGGTCATCAAGCCTATCCGCATAAAGCATTAACGGGTCGCCGTGAACAGCTCACCACGATTCGTGCCAAAGATGGTTTGGCTGCCTTTCCTGCGCGTGATGAATCGGTGTTTGATACCTTTGGAGTCGGACATTCTTCGACTGCGATTTCAGCAGGTCTAGGTATGGCGCTGGCACGTCGTTATCAAAACAATCCATGTGAAGTGGTCGCGATCATTGGCGATGGGGCGATGACAGCGGGTATGGCCTTTGAAGCCATGAACGATGCAGTCGCGCATGATGCGGACTTGATGGTGGTGCTGAATGACAACGATATGTCGATTTCATGCAGCACAGGTGGTTTTGCTAAACATCTGGCTTCGATTTGGGAAAGTGGTCAGTCCATTAATATTTCAGCAGATGGTGAAGCTTATGTGCAGCCACATCCTGAATGGACCTATAACT
>JBKBYG010000070.1:0-1074 GCA_046313435.1 Alphaproteobacteria bacterium | reverse complement strand
ATGTCCCACAACCCTATGCGGGCTAAGGCTGCCACCATGGCACCCGCATAGTTTGGGCTGGTCCCCTTTCGCTCGCCGCTACTCGGGGAGTCTCGTTTGATTTCCTTTCCTGGGACTACTAGAAGGTTTTACTTCGTCCCGTATCGGCTCCGCTTACGCGGATGACAGGGCTCAACACCCTGCCGGGTTTCCCCATTCGGGCATCCGGGCCTCAACGGCTTTTTGCGCCTCCACCCGGCTTATCGCAGCTTAGCACGCCCTTCATCCCCTCGGGCAGCCAAGGCATCCACCCCGGACCCTTACTAACTTGCACACCTACAAGGAAGGAAAACCTATTCAGTTGCCAAGATAACGTGGAGATGGTGGGACTTGAACCCACGACCTCCTGCTTGCAAAGCAGGCGCTCTCCCGCTGAGCTACATCCCCTTGGACCTGCCCCAGATAATGGGCCTCGGTGGACTTGAACCACCGACCTTGCCCTTATCAGGGGCACGCTCTAACCGACTGAGCTAGAGGCCCAAAGGAAAAGGCAGCTCAATAAGGAGGAAGGACTTCTCTAAGGTTTTCAAAGAGTTTTCTCCGTTATAAAGGAGGTGATCCAGCCGCAGGTTCCCCTACGGCTACCTTGTTACGACTTCGCCCCAGTTGCCTGCCTTCCCATCGTCCTCTGCCTCCCTTGCGGGTTAGCCCGAGGGCTTCCGGGAAGACAGACTTCCGTGGCGTGACGGGCGGTGTGTGCAAGGCCCGAGAACGTATTCACGGCGGCCTAGCTGATCCGCCATTACTACCGATTCCGGCTTCATGAGGGCGAGTTTCAGCCCTCAATCTGCACCATGACCGGGTTTAAGGATTTGCTCCCCATTTCTGGGTCGCTTCCCATTGTCCCGGCCACTGTAGCGCCTGTGTTGCCCCGGGCATAAAGGGCATACTGACCTGACGTCATCCCCACCTTCCTCCGGCTTATCGCCGGCAGTCCCCTTAGAGTGCCCTCCGCAGAGTGGCAACTAAGGGCAGGGGTTGCGCTCGTTGCGGGACTTAACCCAACATCTCACGACACGAGCTGACGACGGCCAT
>JBKBYG010000069.1:0-1929 GCA_046313435.1 Alphaproteobacteria bacterium | reverse complement strand
TGGTTACTAAAGTATGATATATTTCATGAACAATATTGAGTAATATAGTATTGCTCCAGGCATCCAGTATTATGTGATGGCAACTAAATAGGCATGTATAAAGATTATCAGCTTGTTTTATTAAATAAACTCTAAATAGCTTACCGGCTTCAAGCTTATAAGGATTAAGCAAATCTTGTTTTTGAATATTACTAATTATATTTTTTTGTGCTGCAAGATTTTTATCAATTAGATCAAAGAATTGCCAATCCAGCTCAACTGATTTATCAATAATTTGCATTAATTCCTCATCCCATACAAACCGTAACCTCAATGCGCCATACTTTGCTTGAAGATGTTTCCAAGCTTCTTTTAATTTGGCAACATCTATTTTGTTATTGTATTGCCATAATAGTTGTACTCTATTTACATCTGTAACCTCACCCCGCTTTAAATAATGATATATAAAACCTTGCTGTAAACTATTAGCAAAAAATAATCTTTCTATTTGGTGATCTTTTTGCAGTTTATTTAAGTACTTTTCATTTATCAAATTTCTCGCGTCATTTATATATAAGTAAGATTCTTGCAATATTGGTTCAGATTGCTGCAAGCTCAAATAGTTATCTTTATCAATATCCTTACCATGGTGGAGATCTTTTATTATTACGTTCTTGATCAACCTCTCAATAGTATTATGAGTAAATAAATCCTTTACATTAATATTTAAATTAAGCTCTTTCCTTAATTTACCTACAAATTGGATGGCACTTATGCTATCGCCACCAAGCCTAAAAAAATTGTCATTCACACCAATTTGCTTTACATCAAGGTCTAAAATATTTGCTAATAGTGCACACATCTTTACTTCTAGTTCATTTTTAGGTGGCATACAAGATGAATGTTCTTTGAAAATAAATTTCTTTAACCCATTTTTATCAAGCTTTCCATTCTCACTAAGCGGTAAAGTATTCAATACAATATAATCATATGGCAACATATAATCTGGCAATTGTTCTGACAACTGCGCATTAATAATTTCTCCAAGTGATTTATAAGTAAAACTACTATTAGCTTGTCGCTTCTCGTTTTCCCCTATTTTTCCAAGTACCATCGTATATAGAGCATTCTGATAAGGACTAAAACCCAGCATACAACTACCAATATCCTTAGCATATAATTTTGTGCTTATATTTTGATATAATAAGCCGGCCATGATTAAATGTTCGTTAGTATCTGTACCTTCAAGTACTAGTAATAGATTACTTTCTTCTATTATTTGATAATAATCACTTGCTTTTAGAAATATATTTTCATTATTTAACAACAAATTTTTATTAGTTGTAATTGAGCAATAATTATTTTGATCTTGTTCCTTATAGAATAAATTGTATGCGAGATTAAATATTGGCAAATCAATCTTTTCTGTGCCAATAAACAGTCTTGCTATTAGAGAATTATCACATGATAAGCACTTATTGATTATTTCGAGCTTATAACAAATGCAATGGTTATCTAGAACATTAAAAATCAAGCTTAACATATGACCAAGCTCTAAATACACAAGCTTTTTAGAAAAACTAGCATATAAAGGTTCTATAGCTGGCCAATGAACTACAAATTGTAATTCATAATTACTTTTTGTTTCTAAATTGCTTTGATCAAATTTACATAAATTATATTTAACAGGATTATAGTAATAATATCCTTCCGCTATTTCGCCAATCGATTTTGATAAATTCAAGAAAAGCCTAATTGGATAGGTGCTACCACCAGAGGGATAAAGATATTTTGGTAGGACTTGATCGTTAAGTTTTACAGCGGAAATTGAAGAAAGTATGTTCTTCAAAACTTCAATATCTATAACTGATTTTTTTTCTCTTTGAGGTTGTTCTGTTTTATATTTAATTTGTTCAAAATTACAGATTTTTAAAGTTTCTGAGCAATCTA
>JBKBYG010000068.1:0-2115 GCA_046313435.1 Alphaproteobacteria bacterium | reverse complement strand
GTGTAAGATATAGATTAATGATATTTTGAAATGTAAAAAGAAATATAAGAATGTATTCAAAAGATTTCCGTAAAAAAGTAATAGAAACGTATCAAACAGGTGATTATAGCTACAGAGATTTGTGTGATAAATTTGAAGTAAGCCTTAAATTTGTAAGCCAGTTAATTCAACATTTTAAAAATACAGGTGAAATAATAAAAACTAGAATAAAAAGGAAATCAACATATAAATTGAATGGGATTTATGAAGTCAATTTAATTGATTTAATAAAGGAGAATCCAAGTATAACTCTAAATGAAATTAGTGATTACTTTAAAGATAGTCATAATCTAAGTGTAGGAAAATCTTCAATTGATAGAAAACTCAAATCAATGAAAATAACATATAAAAAAAGTACAACTACAATCCCAAAAAGGATAGTTTAGAATACAGAGAACTTCATGATAAATATGTTGAAGAAGTTTTGAAATTATTAAGTAAGGACTTAGTGTTTTTAGATGAGTCAGGAGTACATAGAGGTTTAAACAAAAATTATGGAAGAGCTAAATCAGGTAAGAGAGTCAATGATAGTTTTGATGATAATCCTAAAGACAGACTCACACTCATTTCAGCAATAAGTTTAGAGGGAGTATTTGCAGAGGCTGAGTTTAAAGGTGGGATGGATAAAACTAAATTTAAAAATTATTCGACAGATTATTTGATTCCACTATTAAGACCAGGTATGACAGTAGTGATGGATAATTTATCAAGTCATAAAGGTATTGAACATATTTTCCAGCAACATAATATTAATGTTTTATATCTACCTCCATACACCCCTGAATACAATCCTATTGAAATGATGTGGGAGAAAATTAAAAATTACCTTAGAAAAAACAGAGCTAAAGACATTCTGCAATTAAGAAATAATATCACTAAAGCATATAACCTCATTACATCTAAAGATATTCAAGCATGGTTTATACACTGTGGCTATGAGTATACGTAATCTATTCTTGTGGGAATAGCTATATTAAGCTAGAATAAATCCGAAAAAATCTAAATAAATTGATTTATAAATATTAAGACCTTCGCCATTTTTAGATGTCTAAGAGCTGAGAGATAGTAATACCTTAATTGTAAGGGCGTAATATATTACGCCCCATATGCATCAACCTAAGAAATAATTTAGAGATTCAGGATCATTTAACAGCTGTGCTGTAGTTTGTTTAGCACTTCTTTTATTAATCTTGATACCTCCTTGAAAAAGATTTGAAATATACTCAAGAGTTTGCTCAATATTATCAAAGTCATTTTTACTAAAATCACAAACTAAAATTGAAATATTTTTTTGAATAATTTTTACAGCCTTGGTTAAACTTCTCTCAAAATCTGACCAACAGGAAATCAACAATAACCAATGCTGAATTACCATAGCGATTAATTTAGCATATACTTCGGATAGAATTCTAAATGGTTTTGCTGTTCTCCATTCATCAATCTTACACTCATTCTTCCATAACTTAAAAAGTAACTCAATTTGCCACCTTGCCTTCATTAAGACAATTATTTCTTTCAATGTTAACAAGGTATCAGGAACATTTGTAAGATAAATATTGAAATCAATAAGTTGTTCTCTTAAACTATTAACAGCTCGACAACTCTTTCTTGATTCTTCCTGAATTTTATCTTGTCTTTTCTTTATTTCATTTTCAGGTACTTTTATTGCTATTAATCTTACAGGCAGTTTTTTTGCTGATAAAAGAACATCCATCTCAAAAACGGTTTTATCTTTCAGAAGAGCAACCATATCTATTTTTTCATGTTCAGTTGTATAAAGATTAGTCTGTACATGCCATCTGGACATGAAGAAACTTTTATTATCATCAATTTCTTTAAACTTATCTATACTAAAGAAGCCAAGGTCACCTATTCTTAAACCTCCTGGCTCTGGAATATCTTTGTTAATTAGTGACCCTTTGTCTGAACATTTGCCATGTTCTAAAAGGGGACCATTTAATTGACCATTGAGTAAATCTAATCTGACGCCTAGCTTTAAAGCGGAATTTGTACCATTAGTTCCACCACATCCTTTCCATATATCTTTTAATTGTTCAGGAAGAGAAATTATACTTG
>JBKBYG010000067.1:0-2703 GCA_046313435.1 Alphaproteobacteria bacterium | reverse complement strand
CTTAAGCCATTGCTTATCTATATAGTTATGACCTTTAAAATAGCCTTCTAACTCTTTAGCAATATTCTTATGTCCAAGTTCTATAAAGTATTTTTTAACATCTTTTTCAGAAATAAATTTTAATATCTTTTCTTGTTCTTCTGTTAAATAAGTTTTCGTAAATACTCTATCTTGTGATTGAGTTTCTTGAAAATATATTTCATTCCAAAACTCTCTTACATCTTGTTTAAAATATGTTGATTCTTTATAAATTTCTGAAATAAGATCAATTAAATATTCATGAAATTTTATAAAATCATTCTGAATAATTGCACTTAGAGAACTAGAAGCATTTAATTCTGCATCTATTATATTTTTATTTTGCAACCTATATTGCCTTTTTATAGCATCACCAACTTTAATCAAGTGCAAGAACAGATTTTCTTTATTAGCCAATATCTGAAGTCTGGGGGAAAGATATTTAGGTCTACATAATTCTGCCATAGTAATTAAACAATTAAGTCCTGCGTATAATTCTATCTTTCCTACAGATTCTATTTTAGCAAACACTGTTGATAATAATAAATTGCTTAGAATTATTTGATCTAATATTCTAAACTTTAGTGCTCTAAGTGCAAACAAGTTAATTTTAGGTGATTTATCATAATCATAATTTTGAGTATTAAAGCTTTCAACTAATGATAGAATTAATTTATCTAAAGAAGGCAAATCTTTCAAAATAATTGAATCAAATGCTTTTCTGATGATATTCTTGCTTTGTGAACTTTCTTTATTAAAATTATTTAAAATGCTTTGATGAGCTTCTGAGTATTCAATATCAGATGTTACTAGAGTAATATTATTATATTGTAATATTTTTTCAATATACTCAAAATCTTCCCAATCAAAATTTTTAAGTTCAAAATTTTCTTTAAATTTATGTTTAAGCTCCCAGCTTATATTATTTATTAGCTTTATACATTCTAAAAATAAATCTAATTTTGTATCCAGCAACGTTTCTTGAATTAAAATAGTTTCTGAATCAGATAATTGTTTTTCAATAAATAAATCATTTTTCATTGTTAAAAATTTCAAAATTTTTGAAATATAATTTAATCGGTCTACATCTGTAAAATTTTCTTGATTATTTATATTATTATACAGTTCAAAAATTTGTTGGACAAAATTTAACTCAAATCCTACTTCAAGTAATGTTTTACAATGTCCATTTTGTATAATTTTTTTTAATTGTTCCACTTTTTTAGATTCTTGCTCTATACCCATAAGTTTCAAAATATCATAAATTAGTATGAAATAATCTGATTGTTCTTCTAAATTTTTATTGTGAAATATTAGGTCAATATATTCTTTTAATAAATTTCTTTTGAATTGATCCTGAGGAATAAAACTCCTAACTAAATTGCTATTATTGTTTACGCTTTTCATAATTAAATATTGCTGTTTAATAAAAATAAATATTAAATATAATCTTAAACTAAGATAATTAAAGTTACTAGTAATTAAATAATATTCTAAAAATTTTCTCCTATATATTATTTATATTTAATTATTTATTTGCCCATAAATAAAATTTAAGGCAAAATCATTATAAATATAGTCCATAACTGAGAAGACTTATATGAGTATAATTTTATATGTATTATTAAATATTTTTATTTGTTTTAATTTAGTAGGAACTTGTCATGCATTAGAAATGAAAAATTCTACTAAACAAACTATTAAAATATTATCTATTGACGGCGGAGGAATAAGGGGGATTATACCAGCGTTAATTTTAGCCAATTTAGAATCCAGACTTCATAACAACAAGCGTATAATTGATCATTTTAACATAGTCTCAGGCACTTCTACAGGTGGGATTATAGCATTATTGCTAGCAACCCCAGACAACCAGGGTAAAGCAAAATATAATATTAATGAAGTATTAGAGCTTTATGAAAGATTAGGTAATAATGTTTTTAATGCAAGCATTTTACAAAAATTAACGAGCGGTTTTGGATGGCTAAATTCGAAATATTCAGCTCAAAATCTTGAAAAATTACTTGACGAATATTTTGGTAATGCAGAGCTTAAAAACAGTTTAACAAATATAATAATACCCGCGTATGAAATTGAAATTGATAAAACATTTTTCTTTAAAAATACTAGAGCTGTTAAGAGCGAAGAAAACAATTTTAAATTTAAAGATATTGCACGTGCTACTTCTGCAGCTCCAGGATATTTTAAGCCTGCTATTATTAACAATAGTCCTTGTAGTGAAACTTACGTATTAATTGATGGAGGAATATCAATTAATAATCCGAGTCTTGCTGCAACAGTCTATGGTCTAGATATATATGGCAAGGATAATGATTATTTTGTGTTATCTCTTGGAACTGGCAGTAATTACGGAGCTAAAACAAAATTAATTAGTTCATCTTCTATTGGAAATGGAGGATTATTAAATTGGGCAAAAAAAATTGTTCCCTTACTTATGCATTCTTCTAGCGCCATTACTGATTATGAACTTTATCATGGGTTAAATGTTAATTATTCCTCTGCTAATTATTATAGACTCCAACCTATACTTGAATTAGGCAATATTACGCTCGATGATGCTAGACCAGAAACCATAAAAAAACTTAAAGAATATGCTAATAAATTTATTATAGAAAATGATTCTAAAATTCAAGAAATAGCAGATTTCTTAAACAGGCACTAGGA
>JBKBYG010000066.1:0-3203 GCA_046313435.1 Alphaproteobacteria bacterium | reverse complement strand
GATGATATTGTCTCCCAATATTTTACTGAAGCCCGTAGTATTATTGAAAAAGATCATATATCTCCAAACATTGTAGACTATTCTCCGAAAGCAGCAGAATTTTTGATAGATAGACTGTTAGCAAATACTGAGGGTAAAATAATAGAATATGCACAGGAAGATGTTGATTCGAAAAGTTCAATGAAGTTTTCAAATAAAAATTCGTATGTAATTTTTGACTTTGAAAATGTTGCTTCTGGTCAAATACAGTTAAAAATAAAACGATCCAATTTTACTGGTGCTATTACTATTGAAAGGTTTAATGCAAAAGGCGAAAACAATGGGTATGACTGTATACATATAGTTAACGATGAAATTGTCGATATTATTTCTTCAAGCGAAGCTACTAAAGAAAATAGCCGAGTTGCAGATTTAATTACTGAATATATTGGTAAGGCTAGACCTGTATCTTCATTAAGTAAGGAAGCGAATTCCCCTGGGGCTTAATCTTTAAAAATATAAAACTTGGTTTAACAAAGACCCTGAAACGAGTTCAGGATGACTGCAGCTTTTGAGGTTAGTGTCATGCTGAACATATGTTGCCCATCTAATAGTAAAACGCAATACTACGAGAAGATTAGAAAGAGATTTGGAGCAGAAAAACTTTGTATTACTTACTCTCGGTTTAATGTGGTAGGTCGGTGTATAGTTAAAAAACAACTTCAATAGAGATCCTGAAACGAGTTCAGGATGACTGCAGCTTTTGAGGTTAGTGTCATGCTGAACATATGTTGCCCATCTAATAATAGGCTTCTTCAGAAACTCTAAATCTGAAGAAACCTATTATTTTTTAAAACAAGAACAAATTATTCCCCCGTATCAATTTGAAAAAATATTATAATTAAATATTAATTATAATATTTTCTTTTTTCAACGCGTTCTCCATTTTTTTCGCTCCCTCTATCATTATTAAAGGAAGGTTTATTACCACTAGGAGCTGGCCTTTTTTTGCCTCTTTCCTCTGAGTTATTTCGAGAATTCTCAGGTAATCCATGTCCCAGGATTTCACCTGTTACTTGGTCTACTAATCTCAAACTAAGTTGAATCTTACCGCGTTTATCCATGCCTAAAACTACAACTTTCACTTCGTCTCCAACTTTAATACAATCAGTGACTTGTTCAACATGTCCTTCAGCTAACTCGCTAATATGAATTAGCCCATCTCTTGAACCTAAGAAATTTACAAATGCACCAAAATCAACTGTTTTAACCACTTTACCTGGATATACTTTCCCAATTTCAGGTTCAAGTACAATATCCTCTATCATTTTCACAGCGATCTCGCTTGATTTACCATTAACAGCTGCAATTTTAATTGTACCATTATCTTCAATATCAATTTTAGCACCGCTGACTTCGCAGATCTTCTTGATAACACTTCCACCTGATCCTATTACTTCTCTTATTTTATTTTTATCAATATTTATAGTAGTAATTGAAGGAGCATGCTCATTAACAGTTTCACGTGGTTCGTTAATTGCTTTTGACATTTCTGATAAAATATGAATACGGCCTTCCTTCGCTTGCTTAAGTGCAGATTCCATAATATCCATAGAAATACCATGTATTTTTATATCCATTTGAAGGGCAGTAATACCTTGCTGAGTACCGGCAACTTTGAAATCCATATCTCCTAGATTATCTTCATCTCCCATAATATCTGAAAGTATTGCATATTTATCATCTTCTTTAATTAATCCCATAGCTATACCTGCTACAGGGGCTTTTAAAGGAACACCCGCATCCATTAAAGCTAGTGATGCACCACAGACAGATGCCATAGAAGATGACCCATTGCATTCTGTTATGTTAGATACAACTCTTATTGTATAAGGAAATTCATTTCCAATAGGTAAAACTGGCTGAATAGCCCTTAAAGCTAATCTACCATGGCCAATTTCTCTTCTTCCTGGTGCTTTTAATTGACCCACTTCCCCAACTGAATATGGAGGGAAATTGTAATGAAACATAAAGCGTGAACTTCTATCACCAGTAATTAGATCTTCTAACTGTTCATCACGAGCAGTTCCTAGAGTAGCAGTTGCTAGCGCTTGAGTTTCACCTCTAGTGAAAAGTGCAGAACCATGAGTTCTTCCTAAAATACCAACTTCTGGAAATATATCACGGATTGCTTTTGTATTTCGTCCATCAATACGAAGGTCTTTCTCAAGTATGTTACCTCTGACAATATTTTCTTCTAATTTTTTAAATACATTATTTACAATAAGAGAGTTATTTCCTTCCTCTACAACAAATTTTTGAATTGCTTGCTGTTTAACATGTTCAATTTTTTCACGTCTTGGAGCTTTTTCTCTTATTGAATACGCCTCTGTAAGTTCAGATCCGCTAAATTTATTTATGAGCTCTTCCAAAGCTAAAGTATCTGGTTTTTCCATATGCCATATTGGCTTATTTATAATATGAGCCAATTCTTGAATCATTTCAATAACAGGCTGTATATTCTTATGTGCAAAGTCAAGTGCTTCAAGCATTTGCTCTTCTGAAAGTTCGTGCGCTTCAGATTCTACCATAAGAATAGAATCCTTAGTACCTGCAAGTACTAAATCTAATTTACTTGTAAGAGCCTGTTTTATAGTAGGATTTAAAACAAATTCTCCATTTATTAAACCTATTTTTGCTGCTGCTAAAGGTCCAGCAAAAGGTATTCCTGAAATTGCAAGAGCAGCAGCAGCCCCTATATATGCAACGATTTCAGAACTATTTTCCAAATCATGTGAAACTACCGTACATATAACTTGAGTTTCATTATAAAAATTTTCATTAAATAAAGGGCGTAGTCCTCTATCAATTAGTCTGGAAGCTAAAGTTTCAGTTTCCGATAATCTTCCTTCTCTTTTATGAAATCCTCCAGGGATTTTACCGGCAGCAAATGCCATTTCTATGTAATTCACAGTTAAAGGAAAGAAATTACAATCTTCTTTAATATGCTTTTGAGCAACTACAGTACATAATACTTCTGTACCGCCATACTTAATCATTACGGCGCCATCAGCCTGTCTTGCTATTTTTCCAGTTTCTATGCTTAATTTCCTACCGCCCCATTCTATTTCTTTTTTTACTATATTTACCATTAATTATTCCTTATGATTTATTTGTTTGATATTTAATTTTATAAACATCTTTTTCTTTGATTTAATTCTTTA
>JBKBYG010000065.1:0-3262 GCA_046313435.1 Alphaproteobacteria bacterium | reverse complement strand
TTAAAATATATTTAAACCAACCGGCGCGTGCTTTAGGACTAATATCTGCAAATATTCTATTATCATGCCAGAGGAAATTTATATTATGGTTGCTTCCATGGAATAAATTTAGGATGTCAAATGCTAAAACTCTAGCATTGTCAATGCCATCAGAATCATTTCCATCTATTTCAATTTTTAAATCATATCTTAGTTGGTTTATACCAGTATTATTTTCAATGATAATTCCTGAAGCAGTATTATCATATAAATGGTTGATAATATCTTTGAAAATTCCATCTAAGTTGTGGAGCGGATCAAACTGAATAAATTCTAAAGCTCTTCTATCTTCTTTAATCATTAATTCTTGAATATCAATTTTTTGTTTATTCAAGTTATTTTCATGATTTAAATAGTTATTAACAATTTCAAAGTTATTCTTAAGCTCAACAAGGCTGTTTGCAATTGCTGTGTATTCATCTAAAGCATTTTTACCCTGTAAGTATTGAAGTTTTTCTGTTTGATTTTTTAAGTTTAAGTCATTAATTTTCTTTAAATCAATTATTTGAGTTTCAATTTTAAGTAATTCATTTTTTAGACGCAGTTGTCTATTTCTAGCAATAGTTTCATGAAAGACTTCTACAGCATCAAAATGTTTTAATATATCTTCATTGAAAATATTTTTTAACCCTTGATACATCGTGAATAAATCCTGTTTTGAAATATCAGGTGTTATTTCTAATGATTTAATAAGATTTCTTTTATTAAAATCTAAAATTGAGATTTGATGCTCATTATTTGAAATTATTTTCTTTAAGTTATTCGCTTCTTTTTCAATAATTTTAAAATCTTCTGCAATTTCAAAATTTATAAGCTTTTCTTCTAATATTTTAATATCATGCAAGGTTTTATCTAATTGAATTTTGGGATTTTTACCATTTAAAATTAAATTTTTAATAATTTCACTATTTTTGAAGCTTTTCAATTCTTGGGAAATATTGTCAAGTTTGGTTTTTAAGGCTTTTTTAGATATTACTAAAGATATGTCTACACCTAATAGATGTAAACTATTTATTAATGCTTGGTATTCTGATTCTTTTTCAACAAATAAAGGATGGTCACAATCCTTTTTTGTTAATCTTGAGAATCTTTTAATTAATGTACGGAATGAAATATATTCAGAGTTTTCTGGAATATAAAAGGCACCACATTCGTTTAAGTATGTGCGTAATGTACCAATTTTAATGGTTTTATTATTATTTAGAGTGATTTCATTTCCAAGAGCATTGCGAGTTATACTGCGCTTTTCATTTTCTATTTCATATGTGAGTTTAAAATTCCTTTTAGGCATTTTTTTGGAAATTTTAGGAATAGAGTCACTTGCACCCATACAGTGATGAAAAATCCCGAGGCTTAAAGTTTTTCCTACACCATTACTACTACCTTCTTCAGCAGCAGAAAGTGAATCATCTCCTAAGATAATACTCAAACCCTTAGGATTGAAACTAATAGTTTTAAAGGTTTCAAGACTTGATTCAATTTGTAATAATTTCATAATTAAATACTTTTTTGGATTCGGCCATCAGCAGCTAAATCAATCACGTTAATTGCAAAGAGAATATCTGTAGCTAGAATCATTTGTTCAAAGTTAATTTCGCATGGATAAGTATCTTGTCTTAGCTCAACTAGTGCCCACAATTCATCAATAGATAAACTATTGCTCGGCATAATTGACCTTATAAATCCAGCAATCCCAATCAATGACTCAGAAAACAAGGTATGTTTATGTGGTAGTAAAGCTGTCAGGATGTTCATAGACGTCACAAGATTCAAAGTATTTAGCCAAAACAATTGCGGAAACGGTTCGATATCCTGCAAGAGCCATTTTGTAGAGGGGGTTGGATCTAACCTCTGGGGGGATGATTTCATCTCTTATCCATGCATATTGTAAGTTTATTTTATCATCTTGATCTATAAATAATAACTTACTTTGTTCGTATATTTCATGAATATAATTACTCACATCCTGAGATAAACCACCCTTTACTGAATTTAGATAATCATCAATGAGACTAACTTTCTTTATATTAACCCTAAGTTCGTGTGCAATTTCTGGATTCAGGTTGTTTAGTATAATTTTTTTCTCAAAATCAGGAGCATTAATTTCTAAAAGAGATATTGTCGTACTGTGAGCTTTTTCACTTAAATACATTAATAATGTATTAATTTCTGTATTATAAAAATTTAACGGAATATCTTCCAATAGTGGGGGTGCTCCCACAATAGTCATTTTATATTCTTCACTTAATTCACTGAATTTTTTTAATAACTTTCTTGAACAAAAGCTTTCGCATAATTGTAATTTTCTCTCTTCTCCATAAGTATCTAATTCAGAATTGAGGGGTGCAGGCACACCTTCAAACCTATCATTAACTACAAAACTATATTTTTTTATATTATTCCATTTAATTCCTAATTTTTCAAAATCAGTTTTAGCTTTTTTAAATGCTTCTGGAGGAGACCAAGCGGTATTTGGCTTTGGAGCATAAATTTGAAAGTAATGGCCATCTTCTTTAATATAACCATCATTTCCCCCATCACCCCAATTTCCCCAAGGGGCTATTGATTGGAATCTATCATCATTGAAGCTCATGATATCGTTAAAAAGAGCCATAAACGACTCTCCTGATCTCTGATGTATTTGTAGCCGACAAAGTAAATTGAAAGCATAATTGTTTTGAATAGTTGACATTTATTCTCTCTCAAAAATATCTAATTACTAATCATCTTGATAACACCTAAGCCGCATATAGTGGCTTTTATTCTTAATTCTTACGTGGTTTCTTCTTGGCTCGATAAACATAGCGAATACAATCCACTACCTCGCCAACAAATTCACAATCCTGATCAAGTGGAATGATATTAGGCTTAAATTCTGGATTAATTGCCTGAAGATATTTAGTTCCGTCTGGTTCAATCACCAGGCGTTTAAAAGTCGCATCATCAAACTTCCTAACAACGACGATATCGCCTGAGTTCATGTCGCTAAATGGTAGGGTTGGATCAACAAGAATGTAATCACCTTCATGGAATTCTGGATAATTACTTAACCCCTGGACCTTTAGGTAAAAGCACTTCTCGCAATCTCCATCAGGAAGTGGCAGCCATTCTTCCACCTGCGACATATCGACAGCTTCAACATTAGTCATTGTGCCTGCTTGAACCCACGACAAAACAGGGGCCATGCGAGGAGATACGGGCACTATATTTGATTGTTCTTTTG
>JBKBYG010000064.1:0-3626 GCA_046313435.1 Alphaproteobacteria bacterium | reverse complement strand
CCTCACTAATTTTGGAGAGCCTTAATTTAGATTCGTTTGAATTAAAAATAAAAATACCGCTTTATTTTGGAGGGCCTTTAGAAGGGGGCAAGGGGTTTATTATACATAGTTCTGATTATAAAAATGATGTATTATTAAATTTAAATTCTAAAATATCATTAAGTTCTAATATTAAAATTATTAGAGATATTGCAACAGGAAAAGGTCCAAAACAATGTATATTCGCATTAGGTTATTCTGGATGGCAGCAAGGACAATTGGAAGAAGAAATAGAAAACAATAATTGGCTTATAATACCTTTTTCAGAGGAAATTATATTTTCAGATGATAATGAAGTAAAATGGGAAAATGCATATAGAAATATTGGCTTCGAGCATCATTCTTATTCGTTGTTTGCAGGGCATTCATAAAAATTAGACATTCTTTGTTTCATTATATTTTTCAATATATTGTTCAAGTTTAGCACGAGCAAAAGGTTTAGTAATATAGCCTGAAACCCCACTTTGAATAGCATTTTTAACAGTTTCAGTGCTATTATCAGCGGTCATAATTACTATAAATGCGTTAGGATTAATGTTTTTAATTTCTACAAAAAGCTCCATACCTAAAATATCAGGAAGATTGAGATCTAAGAATACTAATGCCGGTTTATGTTGATTATATATTGATAAAGCTTCTTTTCCATTTTTAGCAAATAAATAATTTATCCCATTTAAAGAAGTTGATAGTACTTTTCTAGTGAATTCATTATCTTCAACTATTAATATTAAAGGTTCAGTGTCAGTCATAATATTATTATTTAGATTAATTTATATGATTAGTTATTATTAAGATTAGCTTATGAAAATTAATTTTTTATTAAATTTTTAAAAAAGTAAGCTTAATAATTATTTAACAGAGTTTATATATAACTAATGAAAAAAATATAATAAATTTAAATGATGAATTTCTATGAGTGAGTATAATGCTGAAATACCAATAAATCTTGAATTACTTAACTCGTATACTGACGGAGATAAAGATATCTCAAAAACATTGATAGAAGTGTTTATCGAGTCAGCTGATGAAGATATTGAAAAACTGAAAACATCTTTGAATTCGGGGGGAATAAGTTGGAAAGAGGCTGCGCATAGTTTTAAAGGGGCTTCATATACTTTAGGTGCAGAAAAGTTAGGTTCTTTATTAAAAGAGGCGGAGTTGTCTAAAGAAGCTTGTATAGCTGAAAGAGAAAAGCTTTTTAATTTAATATTTTTAGAATATAATAATGTTAAAAAATATGCACAAGAAATCTTCTATTAATAATTTTTTAAATTAAGATTTAAGTGTTAATTAAGGGTTGAAAATATAAATTTTTTATGTATTATGCCATGATATGTTATTTGTAGGTGGGTTTTCCCACCTTTTTTATTATGGTTTATAAAATTATATGGAACAAACTATGCTTGAAGACAAAGTGATTGAGTCTTTGCATAAATCATTAAATGATATTGGGTATGAAATTGTAAGAGTAAAATTGTTAAAAGAAGCTCAGGATAAAACTTTGCAAATAATGATTGATTGTCTAAATGAAGATAGGGAAATAGATATAAAAGACTGTGAAAAAGTAAGTCATATTGCTTCTGCAATTTTAGATATTGATAATATCATGGAATCAAAATATAATCTTGAAGTAAGTTCTCCAGGCATTGATCGACCTTTAGTAAAAATTAAAGATTATATTAATTACAAAGGTTTTGAAGCTAAATTTACTGTTGATTCATTTGTCAATGGAAGCAAAAGATTTAAGGCCAAAATCCTAGGAATAGACGGTGAAAATATAAAATTACTAATGATCAATAATTCAGAAGAAGCAATAATTAGTATTGATCAAATAATTTCTGCGCAATTAGTTTTGACTGATGAATTGATAAAATTTTCAAAAGATAGATATTTAAAAAATAGGAAAACAAATGAATAGTTCTGCAAATATAGTTAACACAGAAATTTTGCAAATTGCTGAATCGGTTGCAAGGGAAAAAGGTGTTTTAAAAGAAGCAGTAATTGACGCAATGGAACAAGCAATACAAACTGCTGGAAGAAGAAAATATGGGCATGAGCATAATATTAAGGCCGAAATTGACAAAAAAACTGGTGAAATAAGACTGTTTCGCCTGCTGACAGTTGTTAAAGATGTTGAAGATTATTTTACGCAGATTTCACTTGAAGATGCAAGAAGTAGAAATCCTGAAATTAATTATGATGAATTTATTTATGATCCTTTGCCTCCAATTGATCTTGGAAGAGTAGCAGCTAAAATAGCTAAGCAAGTTTTAGTTAAAAATATTCAAGAATTAGAAAAACAGCGTCAATATGATGAATATAAAGAGAAAGAAGGCAGCATTGTCAATATTATTGTTAAAAGAATTGAATATGGTAACATCATTGCTGATTTAGGCCGTGGAACAGAAGGTTTCCTCAAAAAGGATGCTCTTATTCCAAATGAAATGTTCCGTCAAAATGATAGGGTGCGAGCTTATATTGCTTCGGTAAAAAGAGATAATAAAGGACCGCAAATACTATTATCTAGAACAGCTAATGAATTTTTAGCTAAACTCTTTGTACAAGAAGTTCCAGAAATTTACGATAATATTATTGAAATCAAATCAGTTGCAAGGGAGCCTGGTTCAAAAGCAAAGATTTCAGTTTATACAAGCGATACTAATATAGATCCAGTAGGTTCATGTGTAGGTGTTAGAGGCTCTAGGGTTCAAGCCGTAATCAGTGAATTACAAGGTGAAAAAATTGATATTATACAATGGTCGTCTGATCCTGCAACTTATGTTGTAAATGCTTTAGCCCCAGCAGAAGTTTCGAAAGTGGTTTTACACGAAGAAAAGAAAAGAATAGAAGTGGTGGTTGCTTCAGATCAATTAAGTCTAGCTATCGGTAGAAGAGGGCAAAATGTTCGACTTGCTTCTCAATTAACTGGATGGAATATTGATGTACTTACTGATGATGAAGAATCTAAACGTAGAATAGATGAGTTTAATAATATCTCTCAAATGTTTATCGAATCATTAGATGTAGAAGAAGTGTTAGCGCAGCTTTTAGCTGCTGAAGGATTTACATCGGTAGAAGAAATTGCATATATCTCTAAAGATGAATTATTGTCGATTGAAGGGTTCGATGAAGAACTTGCAAATGCATTGCAATTAAGAGCAGCCAGCTGTATAAAAGAGCTAAATAACAAGATCAAAGATCAACTTAAAAAATTAGGTGTTGAAAAAGAATTAGAAGAATATCTCAATATTAATCTCGAAGACTTGTTAATTTTAGCTAATAACGGAATTAAAAATATTGAGGATTTTGCTGATTTATCGACAGATGAATTTTTTGAATTGCTTCCTAATTCAGAAAAAACTAAAGATGAAATTGATAGTTTAATTATGGAAGCAAGAGAAAAAACAGCTTAGTATTGAAAATAATAAGCTGATATACTATAATTTATAATATTTACTTAAAACTTAGAAATTTCATGACAGATACAAAAGATACAAATAAAACGAGCTCTACTCTTACTTTGAAGCCTTCGACACTTCAATTAGGTAAAACGATTGATGCTGGGCAAATTAGGCAAAATTTTGCTC
>JBKBYG010000063.1:0-3757 GCA_046313435.1 Alphaproteobacteria bacterium | reverse complement strand
CTTTGCCATCTTTCTCTCTCCTTCTTGTTAGTTCGGTTTAACTTATCAACTTACTATAGCTTTTATTTTTATATGGAGCGGGTGATGGGAATCGAACCCACACTACCAGCTTGGAAGGCTGGGACTCTACCGTTGAGCTACACCCGCTAATTCCTGTATTACATCTTTGCCTTTACGTCCATCATTTTTATGGTGGAGGGGGTAGGATTCGAACCTACGTACGCATAAGCGGGCAGATTTACAGTCTGCTGCCTTTAACCACTCGGCCACCCCTCCAGCTTCATTGTGGTTTTAACTACATCTTAATATAACGAAATTTTTTTATTAATATAGTAAAATTTGCTATTATGTCAAAAAAATTATTTCACCTACTTATAAAATCATTTTTTTAAATTAAGTTGAGGGTTGCTGTTTGTAATATATTCGTTATTATATGTCAATCCTTTAAGCTAAATTTATTTTAATTTTTTGAAAATTTTATGACTATTAATAAAAATTATACTTCTTATAATAAAAAACTTCCTAAATCTCTTTGGATATACGGCAAACATTGTGTAATTTCTGCATTAAATAATATCAATAGAAAACTGTATAAATTAGTCTTAATAAATGAAAAATCGTTAAATTTTATTAAACCTGAACTTATCAAAAATATTCTTGTAAAAATAGATCCTTCCTTTTTTACTTCAAATACTTTACCTAATGGAGCAGTCCATCAAGGAATTGCGCTGGAAGCATCGTATTTAAATCAGCCTGCCTTTGAAGAGTTAGTTATTAATTCTCCTCCTGATTGCTTGCTTTTACTTGATCAAATTACAGATCCTCATAATGTCGGAGCAATAATTAGATCTTCTGCAGCTTTCGGTGCTGGGGCAGTCATCACAACATTCGATAATTCTCCTGAAGAAAGCTCAACATTAATTAAATCATCTGCAGGAAATTTTGAAATTCTTCCTTATATAAAAGTTGTAAATTTAAGAAATTCCATTAATTTTTTAAAAACACACGGATACTGGTGTATTGGACTTGATTCTAATACCGACTCAACTATTGACTCAACATCATTTGCTAAAAAAACTGCCTTCATTTTAGGAGCTGAAGATACAGGGTTAAGAAAACTAACGAAAGAGAATTGTGACATGCTTATAAAACTACCTATTTCTGCTAGTGTTGACAGTTTAAATGTTTCAAATGCAGCCGCCATTACATTATATGAATATAGAAAACAATATAAATTTTAATGACATTTTTAGATTTGCCCTCTTAAGATTTATACTCAGGAACATTATTTTTTATCAGATCAAGCAATTTATTATTATCATATTCTGAAACTGCATTCTGAATTATTTCAATCAATTCTCTAATATTATTTATTGAACTTGATTGGGCTAGCATTATTGATTTACAATCTGTATTTAACCTATTTTCCTCATTATAAAACAACTCTTCAAATAATTTTTCTCCTGGCCTAATGCCTGTGTACTTAATTTCAATGTCCAAATTTGGCCTTAACCCTGCCATTTTAATCATCTGCAAAGCTAAATCTTTTATTTTAATTGGCTCACCCATATCCAAGACAAAAATATTGTTATTATTCTCTGAATTTCTAGCTAAAAGCGCTGCTTGCAAAACTAACTCAACCGCTTCTCTCACTGTCATAAAGTAACGAGTCATTTCTGGGTGAGTAATAGTTATAGGCCCACCGGCTTTAAGTTGGCTTTCAAATAAAGGTATCACAGAACCCGATGATCCCAAAACATTACCAAATCTAACTGTCGCAAACTTTGTTTCATGGTTACTACCTAAGAACTGAATATAATTTTCTGCAATTCTTTTTGTAACTCCCATCATGCTTGTTGGATTTACAGCCTTATCTGTGGATATTAGAAGCATTTGTTCAACATTATATTCAATTGATTTATCTGCTACATTTTTTGTACCAATAATATTGGTGGATACAGCTTCAACTATATTATCTTCAACTAATGGCACATGCTTTAATGCAGCAGCATGAAATACTATTTCAGGTCTTTCTTCCTTAAATATCTTATCTAAATGTTTTTCATTTCTTATATCATTGAGGATAGATCTAATTTTAATACTTGGATAAAGTGTCCTTACTTCCTTATCAATTATGTATAAATTATATTCTGAATGCTCAATCAATATCATAATAGAGGGGTCATACGACATTATTTGTCTAGTTAACTCACTTCCTATAGTCCCTCCTGCTCCTGTAACCAAAACTCTTTTCTTATTAATCAAATCAAATATCCCATCCCTATCTAAAGCATTTTGAGCTCTACCTAAAAGATCTTCTATAACTATAGGCTTAATTTCAATAGTCTCTTGTGAAGTAGATCTAAAATCAGTAAGTTTAGGCAGTTTAGCAATAGTCATTCCAAGATTATCTGCCACTTTAAATATGTTCCTTACTACACTTCCTTCTATATGATCTTCGGTTATTATTATTTTCTGAGGGGTAAGATTTTTATTTTGCAGCTCATTATATATAGATGGCAAATTCTTATAATCTCCATATATTTTAACATTATATATATAACTTCCTGCTCTAGCATCATTATAATCCAAAACGCCTATTACTTTATATTCAGAGAATTTTAATCGTGATAGTGATCTTAAAAATAATTCAGTATTATTATTAATACCTAATAGTAATATTAATATTTTCTTATTCTCATTTTCCTCTAACTTGTTTAAAGCCATCCTTTCCCTGGAAACTCTATATAATATTCTAGGACCACATAAAAACCCTACTAAAACCATCCAATTTATACCTAACATTGCTCTAGAAAAATTTTCTAATCTATTAACAACAAATGTAACTGCTATGAATGATAATATTATAATTAGTGTAGCTTTTGTGATATCTATCAGATCTTTTATTGAAATATACTTCCAAATTGCTCTATGAATTTTAGAACTATATAAGACTATTATTGAGATAAAAATAAAGACCAAACCACCAAATAAAATTTGATTTTTAGATCCTGCCTGAGAAAACTCTGTACCGAATTTTAAATACATGGATACAATATAACTTAAAGCTGCAGCAATTAAATCATGCGCAAATACAAAATAAGACCTTTTTAATGAAAAGCTAGATATCAATTTACTATTCCAAATTTAGTTAAACTATTTATTTTGATGCAAATATATATAATTATTTTCCATTTGCAAATTCTTACTCATAGTATATTTTCATTATTCTAAATAATCTTAATTATCTTTTTAAAATGACTTTTATAAAATCTAAAATTTTTGATATATTATTTTTTTTATGGACTGCATTTATATGCATTACATTTATAGTATTCATAATATTTTCACAAGATGCTGCGTTATTTGCGGCAAGATTATGGGCAAAAGGCGTACTAATTCTTTTGAAATTTATTTGTGAAATAGAAGTGAAAATAGAAGGATTAGAAAATTTACCAAAAGATTGTCTTCTTTTAGCAAGAACAAAAAAATGTAAGGTGGCTGCTTTTCGCTACAAAAATGCTCCTATTTATGGTGTTCAATTTCATCCTGAAATGACTGTGGAAGACATTAAAGAAAGATTAAAAAAATATCCCCAATACAAAACAAAAAAAATGAAATTCTTGCCTTCTCCTTTTAGTTTTAAAATTCTTATGAATTTTTCTAAATTATGTGAATGAAATATTCCATCTCAGCTAGAAAAACATTCTTTTCATAAAGCAGAAAAAATGATTGACGTCCATTGCCATTTAGAATT
>JBKBYG010000062.1:0-3823 GCA_046313435.1 Alphaproteobacteria bacterium | reverse complement strand
TAACGCCTATTTTATCAAGATGAAGAGCTGCAACTTTTTCATCGAGTTCCTTAGGTAATCTGTACACTTTTTTTTCGTATTTTTTATAATTATTCCATAACTCTATTTGAGCTAATACTTGGTTCGAAAATGAAGCACTCATAACAAAACTTGGATGTCCATTTGCGCAGCCTAAATTAACAAGCCTTCCTTCCGCAAGCAATATTATTTTCTTACCACTTGGCAATTCTATTTCATCAACTTGAGGCTTTATATTATTCCATTTCATGTTTCTTAAAGCAGATACTTGAATTTCAGTATCAAAATGGCCAATATTTGCTACTATTGCCCCATCCTTCATTTCTCTTATATGGTCAATAGTTATCACGTCATTATTTCCCGTAGCAGTTATGAATATATCCACATCTTTTACAACATCCTCAACTATACTAACTTGATAACCATCCATTGCTGCTTGCAAAGCGCAAATTGGATCAATTTCAGTTATTATTACGCGCGCGCCTTGACTACTTAATGCCTTAGCACATCCTTTACCAACGTCGCCAAATCCAGCAACAAGTGCAACTTTTCCTGCAATCATTATATTTGTCGCTCTTTTAATACCGTCAAGTAAACTTTCTCTGCATCCATAATAATTGTCGAATTTTGACTTAGTCACTGAATCATTAACATTAATTGCAGGAACAGCCAACTTTCCTTCTGCTTCCATCTGGTATAATCTATGTACTCCAGTGGTAGTTTCTTCTGAAATACCTCTAATATTTTTAACTAGTTCGGGATATTTTGTGTGTATTATAGAAGTTAAATCTCCCCCATCATCTAGGATCATATTAGGCACCCAGTTACCTGGACCTTGTATTGTTTGATCAATACACCAATTATATTCTTCTTCAGTTTCACCTTTCCATGCAAAGACTGCAATATTTGCAGCAGCAATTGCAGCAGCAGCTTCATCTTGAGTAGAAAATATATTGCATGAACTCCAGCGCACTTCTGCTCCAAGCATTATTAAAGTTTCAATTAGTACCGCTGTTTCACGTGTCATATGAAGACATCCAGCAATTTTAGCGCCTAGTAAAGGTTTAGAGTTTCTATATTCATTTCGTATTGAAATTAATCCTGGCATTTCCTTTTCAGCCATTTGAATTTCTTTTCTTCCTAAAGCAGCTAAGCTAATATCTTTAACTTTATAGTCAGTAAATGTCATTTAAACTTCTCTTAAATATTAATATCAGTTCCGATATTTTTTCCAGTTTTGCAATCATAAATAGTTATTAGTTAAAATACTATTAAGCATAAATTTATACATCTTAAAGGTTTATATAAAAAATGCTTTACAACCATTCTTAAATTATGTAAATATTTGAAAATGTTGAAATTAATCACTGTTAACCTTTTTTTGGAGACTAAAAATGAACGAAAGAAGACATACTGTTCAATTAATAAATTATTGGAAGAATTTAAAAATTGATAGTCCTTTACCTGTTATTGAATCAATGGATAGTCATTTACTTAGCAACTATTGGTTTAATTCAATGGTGCTTTTTAGCAATAAGGATTTTCCTAATAATAATTTCCATATTGAATATATTGGGAAAGAAATTACAAGCTTGATTAAAAATAACATAATCGGCAAGAATGAAAGCAACTTCGAACCAATCAATAAGATTAAGAATAATTTTAACCATATCGTTCAAAAAGCATCAATCATAGTTGATCAAGGCGAATTTATTGACTCTGATTTCAATACCCACAAATACCGATCATGTCTTCTTCCGTTTGGGCAAAGCAAAAATAATATCACACATTTTGTAATGTATCTTTCTTATTTACATTAAAAAAACATTTAAATAGTTTATTGCAGTAGTTTAATAGAAAATTCATTATTTATTAAGAAAGCTCATATATTTAAATAACAAAATTCAAATTTTGAAATAAATATGGGACATAAAAATTCAATTGATTTATCTACTGTTATTGGGATATTAAGCACATTTATTATTATTGGTTTTGCTATTTCGAGCAGTAAAAATAATTTATCAGCTTTTATTGATCTACATTCAATATTAATTGTAATTGGTGGAACATTTTTAGTAACTAGCGCATGTTTTTCAATAGGTGAAATATTTTCTGCTCATAAAATAATTTTTGATATGATAATTTTTAAACAATCCTCTATCAAAATCATTGCAATTGAGGCATTAAAAAATGCTGAGTATGCAAGAAAACATGGAGTTATTGCACTTGAAAACAAATTACTCAAAGGAAATAAAGACATTATTTTAAAGAAAGGTATAATTTTAATCAATCAGGCTGTAACCTTAGATAATATTGAGAAGATTCTTACTCAAGAAATCAATACTTTAATTGAAGAAAATAACAATGTAGTTTCGATTCTTAGAAAATCAGCCGAAATTGCTCCAGCCATGGGATTAATTGGAACATTAATTGGACTAGTGCAAATGCTTGGTAATTTGAGTGATCCTTCTAAGCTTGGCCCGTCTATGGCAATTGCTTTACTTACAACCTTTTATGGAGCAGTACTTGCATATGTTCTATTTTTCCCTATGGCCTCTAAAATTGAACGCAATTCGAGGGATCAAATAATTATTGCCCAAATTTCTATGAAAACTATATTATCGATATCTAAAGGGGAAAACCCAAGATATTTAGAAAATAATATCAATAGTCTACTATCCCAATTCGAAAAAATTAATTACTATGCAAATAGTTAGGTTATAAACTATAATCTTGTATACAAAACTCTAAAATACTTTTAGCTTAGCTAATTTTATAATAGTATTTTATTCACATGATGAAACTTTTATAAAAAATATTTATTAACTTATTAATATTCAAACTGTTCTCTAATTATACGATCTTCTAAGCTATGATCAGGGTCAAAAAGGAGTTTTATGTTCATATTCTGATCTTCCTCTACTTCAACTGAAATAACTTCTCTTACCTCTTTAAAATCTGCTACTGCACTTACTGGACGCTTTTCAAAATCTATAATATCAAACACAATTTTAACATTATGCGGTAGTAGAGCACCTCGCCATCTTCTGGGTCTAAATGGACTAATTGGAGTTAAGGCTAGTAAATTTGAGCCAACGGGAATGATGGGACCACCTGCAGAAAAATTATAAGCGCTACTTCCAGCTGAAGTAGCTACCATTACTCCATCTCCAACTAATTCATTTAATCTTGTAACATCATCTGCTATAATTTTAATTTTAGCCACTTGATTAGTTTGTCTTAGTAAAGCTACTTCATTTATAGCAAGGGCTTCCGTTTTATATCCATTTCTACAATGGGCAATCATTTTAAGTGGATGGATTACTGTAACTTTTGATTGTTCAATTTTCTCTGTCAAATTTGTCTTAGAAAGATTGTTTAATAAAAATCCTATAGTTCCACAGTTCATTCCATAAAAAGGTATATTTAGATGCATGTATTTATGTAAACTATGCAACATAAATCCATCACCTCCAAGAACTATTATTAAATCAACATTAGTAGTAGGATTAGCTTTTATATCAATAAAACCCTCTTCTCTAACTAAATTATTCAAAGCAATTTTAGCTCTTTTTGTATTACTTGCAATACAACCTATTGACTTATATTTCATAATCTTATTTTATTAATTCTCACAATATAATTTTTATAAAAACACTTTAATTATTCTTATTCTATCATTATCTTTATAGAAATCAAATTTATATATAAAATTAATATGTCAGAGTCATCAGTTATTATTCAAAATCTGGGCGTTACAGTAGTAAAAAATTATCTTAAAGATATTCCCCATGAACCAGGTGTA
>JBKBYG010000061.1:0-3834 GCA_046313435.1 Alphaproteobacteria bacterium | reverse complement strand
GCAATTTATATATTACTTATTAACATTTTGAACTTCATATAATCATCCCTAAAAATAAATTTTTCTAAAAAGTTGCTTTTACAATTTTATTAGCTATATTATTAACATAATTTAATATAGCTACGTAAAATATGGAAAAAATAACTCTTAAAATTGCTCCTGATGAAGATGATGTACGAATTGACCGTTTGCTCAAACGCCATTTTCCTATGCTTTCTCAAGGGAGTATTGAAAAATCTCTGCGTAATGGGTTAATTAAACTAGATAATATTAAAGTGCCTTCAAACCATAGGGTTAAATCTGAACAAACTATTGAAATTGCTAAAATTTTAACTGAAGTTGAAATCGCAAATAAACCAAAACCTACTATAAAAATCTCAGAGAATTCACTTAAAGACTTACGTAATTCAATAATTTTCACAAATGAAGATATGGTAGTTTTAAATAAACCTTCTGGAATGGCCTCCCAAGGTGGCAGTAAAATTAAAAATTCTATTGATGTTGCTATTAAACAACTTCCAGAGTTTAAAGATGCTTTTCCAAAATTAGTTCATCGACTAGATAAAGACACTAGTGGAGTCATGGTTTTAGCGCTTAATCATTTTTCTGCAGCCAAACTTGCAGAAGGTTTTAAAAAGAAAACAATAAATAAAAAATATTTAGCGTTAGTTATTGGAAGGCCCCCTAAAAATGAAGGTGTTATTGATGAGCCTATAGCTAAGATAAGTGAAAATAATTATGATAAAATTAAAGCGGTTACTACAGGCGATAAGGCAATAACTTATTATAAAGTAATCGATTCGTTATCTAATAAAGCCTCTTTAATTGAATTTACTCCTGTCACAGGAAGAACGCACCAAATTCGCGTTCATGCTAAAATCCTTGGCACACCTATTATTGGCGACATTAAGTATGGGTATATTGATGATTCTTTAAATATTCCACAAAATATATTGCATTTGCATTCAGCTTTAATTGAAATAGATGATTTACGTAATAAAAATTATTCTTTTTCTGCTCCTCTTCCAAAGCATATGAAAGAGAGTATAAAAATGTTAGGATTAAATAGAGGAAAAATTTGATTATAGGAATTGGCACAGATGTAGTGCAAATACCAAGAATACAAAAGTTACTTAAAAAATTTGGTACAAAATTTGTTAATAAATATTTCACTGAAGAAGAAATTTTAATTTCTAATTCATATACACATTCTGCTTTATATGCAGCATATTTTGCTAAGAGATTTGCTGCAAAAGAAGCTTTAGTTAAGGCTGCAGGCAAAGGATTTAGGGGGATCAGATTTAAAGATATTAGTATAACAAAAGACTCTTTAGGAGCTCCTTTTATAAATATTACTGGAAAAGCACATAAAATATTATTTTCCAGTAATTCTAATTATCAAATTCATCTTTCACTAAGTGATGACTACCCAATTGCATTAGCTTTTGTAATAGTAAGTGAGTAAACATATTGGATTAAAGGATAACAAATGTATAAACCTTCAATTTCAAGAGAATTTCATATTACTTTAGTAACAATATTATGCATCACAGTTATCTTTTCATTATTATCCACTTACTTTTCATATAAAATATATAAATCTGAAATCCAACACCAATATTCATTAGAAGCTAACAAGATAGTTTTATCTTTAACTAAAAATTTTGATTACATAAACAATTTGAGTAAATTTGTTTAACTCTTACAATTAGATTGTTTTTGTCTATTAGTTATTATGTTCTTCATATTTTTTTGAGCAATACCTTCAGCAAATCCTTTAACATGAGAGTTTTTTGCTATCGAATTTAGCTTTTCAATATCTGAAATAAACTCCCTATTAATAGAGGCTTTAGTTTCAGTTACTACAGTCTCAGGATATAACGCTAACTTTTGTGCAAATTCAAGTGTTTTTTCAAAGACAATATCCTGTGCATGTGTTTTATGAAGTAAACCTAAATGTTCAGCTACCTTGCCTTCGATAATTTCACAATCAAATAACATCTTTTGCATTAAAGATCTTCCTACAGTTTTTTCTAAAATTAACCCTCCAAAATTACATGATATACCCATCTTAAACTCAGGCATTTGAAGCTTGCAATTGGTTGCTCCTATTCTATAATCGCATAATAAAGCAAGCTGTAATCCAAATCCTATAGAATAGCCTTCTACACATGCTATAATTGGAATTTTTGAATTTAATATTGATAAATAGACTTCAGTAACATCGTCAATCCAAGTAATTACATCTGTAGAATTACTAAAATTGCTTGTCTCATTAAAATCTCCTCCTACTGAAAAAGAATTATTTTTACCTCCATATAAAATAATAGTTCTTATTTTAGAATTTTGATTTAAATCATCTACTATCCTTTTTAAAATTCTCATTCTTTTAGCACTAAAAGGATTATTATAATGGCCGGGAGAAAATTCTAAGATAGCTACATTATCTTTACGAATTACAGTTATATTTGATTCAACATTATCAAAGTTATCAGTTTCTAATGGATTTTTCATTTTACTATTATATAAAAAGTGTTTATTAAAAGTCAATTGTAACAAAGTATATTACAACCTAGTTGTTAAAGAAAATTAACATATCACATTTTTATAAAAAGTTAAATTAAAAATGATGCCAAATAACAAATCTGTAAATAAAGATTATCTAACTATAGCTATTATAATTATTTTATGTGTTATAGGTATATCTCTAATATTTAGTATCAGTTTTTATTTTTCTTACATCAAAAACAAAAATAATCAATTGCGCGCAGCAGCTAATCGTATTGAAGAATTATTAAATGAGTCTTTTGACTATAGTACCTATTTAGCAAAAATTTTAGGTGATAAAGTTGTTCAGCCGGAAAATATACGAAATCTTAATCATATAGCAGATTTACTTAATGGAAACTTTGTAACAAATGATATTGCTAAAAAAATCTTCGCTTATACAATTTTTGATTGGATTAATGAAAACAACCAAATTGTTGTTAGTGGACCATTTGGGGTCTTGAAAGAACCAAAAGATATTTCATTTAGAAATTATTCTAAAATGGCCGTAAAAAACCCTGGAAAATTATATTTTGATCCTCCAGCTTATGGGATACCAAGCGGGCAGTATATATTACCTGCCGGTATAGGAATCGCTGATAAAAAAGGTAAATTCCAAGGAATAATTTCTATGGGATTTAATTTAACACTTTTTACTGAAAAACTTGCTAAAGAAATAAAAAAAGAGGGCGTTAGTTTCATTATTTTAAATCTTGATTTAGTGCCTGTTTTTAAATCTGCAGACAATATATTTTTAGGTGATAAAAAAGATTTTTTTCAAAACTATAAATATGATTTTGAAAATTTAAATTCCGATTTTTTAAAATCTAAAATTATTTATAATGAAATTAATTACGAATATATAAGCAAGCTTTCAAAATATCCTTTTATAATATTAGTAGGATTTAACAAAGTAGCTTTGATGAAAGATCTTGCTGATAATTTTCTACCTAGAATTGCAGAGATCATATTGATCGGATTAATATCAATTTCACTATTAGCTTATTTAAAGTTTTTAGTAATTAAACCTATTTTGAATTTAGCTCAAGTTGCTGATAATATTGCAAAAGGCGATGTCACAGCTCAAGTCCCTATATTAAATAGTAAAGAAATGAATGTACTAGGGCAAGCATTAGAACTAGTTAAAAAAGCTTTTATGCGCGAACAAGAATATAGAGATGAGCTAGAACAAAAAGTGGTTGAGCGGACGCGAGAGTTACAATTGGCACTCGAGGCGAAGACAGAGTTTTTGAACAACATGAGTCATGAGGTAAGGACGCCAGTACA
>JBKBYG010000060.1:0-4099 GCA_046313435.1 Alphaproteobacteria bacterium | reverse complement strand
TTTACTATACCTCTAAATAACCTACTACCAATTACCCAATTACTTCTAACATATAATCTTTGGCGTTCTTGTCTTATGTTATATCCATTACCTTCACTAACGGGTTTAATAAATACAGTATATGAGACTCCTTCAATTGTAACTACCCAACGTGTACTAATTTGATGTTGTCTTCCTGGTAAATAACCTGTAATTGCCGCATTACGTTTATATTCTGTAAGATACATATGTATCGCAGAAGCAAGAATATTTTGGCTAGTTTCTGACGTAAGCTCTGCTCCTAAAAACCCTTCTGGATATTCATCCTCGATAAAATTAGTTGAAATATCTCCTGATATAAATCTTGGATGCGCCATAATTGCTTCAAGGAAGCTTATATTATGAGAAATACCTCTTATCACATATTGCCCTAATGCATGCTGCATATGTTTTATTGCTTCGTCGCGTGTTTCAGCATGGGTGCATAATTTAGAAATCATTGCATCGTAAAACATACTAACTTCGCCGCCCTCTTCAACACCTGTATCAATTCTTATATTCGGACTCCTAACAGGTTCAGAATACTGCGTTATTCTTCCACTAGAAGGTAAAAATCCACGCGAAGGATCTTCGGCGTAAATCCTAGATTCTATAGCCCAACCATTTAATTTTACATCATCTTGTGTAAAGCTTAATTTTTCTCCTGCAGCAATTCTTATCATTTGTTCAACAAGGTCTATACCTGTGATTAATTCTGTTACACAATGTTCTACCTGTAATCTTGTATTCATTTCTAAGAAATAGAAGTTTCTATTTGGATCTACAATGAATTCGACCGTACCAGCTGAGTAATAACCTACTTTTTTAGCAAGAGACTTTACTTGTTCATACATCTTAACTCTTGTTGCCTCATCAATAAATGGGCTTGGAGCTTCTTCAATAACTTTTTGATGATGTCTTTGAATGGAACATTCACGCTCACCTAAACAAACCGCGTTACCAAATTTATCCGCAAGTAATTGAATTTCTATATGTCTAGGTTGTTCAATAAATTTTTCTATAAATACTCTATCATCACTAAAACTATTTCTAGCTTCACTTGATGCTGAGCGGAATGCTTCTCTAATTTCTGATTCACTTCTAACAACACGCATACCTCGACCACCGCCACCAGCGGCAGCTTTAACAATAACAGGAAATCCTATTTTATTTGCAATAGTTATAGCCTCATCCGCATTCTTAATAATACCCATATATCCTGGAACAGTACTTACCCCAGCAGCTTCAGCTAATTTTTTCGCTTCAATTTTATCTCCCATATCACCAATCGCTTTAGGAGTAGGACCAATTAAAGTCACTCTTTCTTTTTTTAAAGCTAGTGCAAATTTTTTATTTTCTGATAAGAAGCCATATGCTGGGTGAACTGCTTGTGCACCAGTAGCACGGATTGCCATCATAATTTTTTCAATTGATAAATAGCTTTCAGTTGCAGGTGATGGCCCAATGTAAAAAGCTTCATCAGCCTCTTTTACATGTAGGGCATTAGTATCAGATTCTGAATATACAGCTACTGTTTTAATTCCCATACGTTTTGCTGTTCGTATTATACGGCATGCAATTTCACCACGATTGGCAATTAATATTTTTTCAAATACATTTTTAGGCATCAAAAATTCTCAAAATTTTAATATTTATAAAGGTAGATTATCATGTTTTTTCCAAGGCTTTTCAAGCTTCTTATTTTTTAGCAATGTAAGAGCTTTACAGATTCTCCATCTTGTGTTTTGAGGTCTAATTACATCATCTATAAATCCTCTTGCTGCTGCTCTAAATGGTGAAGTAAATTTTTCTTGATACTCTGTGATTTTATCTTCAATTGTTTCATCTTCTTTTAGATTATTCTTGAAAATAATTTCTACCGCACCTTTTGCTCCCATTACAGCAATTTCTGCATTAGCCCATGCATAATTTATGTCACCTAATAAGTGCTTTGAATTCATTACAATATAAGCTCCACCATAAGCTTTACGAGTAATTACTGTAATTTTAGGAACAGTTGCTTCTGCATAAGCATATAATAATTTTGCTCCATGTTTTATAATTCCATTATGTTCTTGGCTTACTCCTGGTAAAAATCCTGGTACATCTACAAAAGTAACAAGTGGTATATTAAATGCATCACAAAATCTAATAAATCTTGCAGCTTTTCTTGAAGCATTTATGTCTAGACATCCTGCTAAGTACATTGGCTGATTAGCTACCACTCCTACGGTTTTACCTTCCATTCTGCCAAAGCCAATAATTATATTTCTTGCATAATCTTTTTGAATTTCAAAAAAATCACCTTCATCTACAATTCTTTCTACAAGCTCTAACATATTATAAGGCTTATTAGGATTTGAAGGTACTAAAGTGTTTAATGACATATCAATACGATCGGCAGGGTCTTGTATAGGCAATTCGGGAAGACTTTCGCGATTTGACAGGGGAAGAAAATTGAATAATCTTCTTGTTTGAAGCAAAGCTTGTATGTCATTATCAAAGGCTAAATCCGCTACACCTGTTTTTACCGTATGAGTATCTGCACCGCCTAATTTCTCCTGTGTCACCTCTTCATGAGTTACTGTTTTAACTACATCTGGCCCAGTTACAAACATATAAGAACTATCTCGAACCATAAAAGTAAAATCAGTAAGAGCCGGCGAATATACTGCTCCCCCAGCACATGGGCCCATTATAATTGATATCTGAGGAATGACGCCAGAAGCATTTACATTACGCTGAAAAATATCGCCAAACCCTCCTAATGAATCTACACCTTCCTGTATTCTTGCACCACCTGAATCATATATTCCAATTATAGGAGCGCCAACTTTCATAGCCATATCCATAATTTGACATATTTTTTTAGCGTTCATTTCGCTTAATGATCCACCGAGAACTGTGAAGTCTTGACTAAATATAAATACTGAACGTCCATTTATTGCGGCATGCCCAGTTATTACCCCATCACCAGGTATATTATTTTTTTCCATACCAAAGTCAGTACAACGCTGCTCAACAAAAGTTCCATATTCTTCAAAAGAATCTGTATCAACTAAAGCTTCGATTCTTTCTCTAGCAGTTAATTTGCCTTTTGCATGTTGAGCATCAATTCTTGTTTGCCCACCACCTAACCTTGCTGCTTTACGCTTAGTTTCTAAAAGTTCATTAAGAGTTCTTTCCATATTTTACCTAAAATATTAATCGTAAGTACATCTATCAGAAATATTTCAATGAATCAATCAATCTTTACATCATAATTTTAACAAAATTAATATAAATTTTTATAAATTATTAATGTTTTTTCATTAGATTTAGTAGTTTCAAGCTTTTACACTATTTTATAATAATCATGCATAATCAAATTTCCGCTTATAAAAAAGCATTTACATTAGTAGAATTATCAATAGTGCTGATCATAATTGGATTAATTATAGGAGGCATAACTTATGGTTCTGCTTTAATAAATCAATCTCAGATTTTATCAGTAATAGGAGAAATAACTCAATATAGATCTGCTGTAAATAATTTTGCCTTAAAATATAATTCACTTCCTGGTGATATCACAAATGCTAGTACCTTTTGGCCAAGTTGCGATAGTACTCCTGCAAATTGCAATGGAAATGGTGATGGGACAATTGGCATTAAAGGAAATACTGGATGGCAAGGTACTTATCAAACAAATGAAGCATTAAGAGCCTGGCAGCATTTAAATTTAGCCGGTATAATATCAGGAAATTACTCAGGTATAGGCATTAGTAGTGCTCAAAATGGACAATTTTCAGTCAATAGTCCTGCATCAAAATATAATAATTCTGGATATAGTTTTTATACAGAAAACTGCTATAATATTGGCGCGATTCCTTACCTTATGTTTGGAGGAAAAGTTACTAGTGGCACTCCTACATATTCTGTAACTCCAATGGATGCGTATAATATAGATAATAAATTAGATGACGGCAATCCTAAAACTGGCAAAGCTATTGCCCCTGGATCGGATATTGTCGAAAATTGCGGCGGGGTTGCTACTGCAAACGCTTGCGTTGACGGAACTAATAGCATCTATTATTTTACTAAA
>JBKBYG010000059.1:0-4406 GCA_046313435.1 Alphaproteobacteria bacterium | reverse complement strand
ACGGAAATAAAACTTGCAAGTGGTGAAATTTGCCAAATTTCTTCAGGTGAGATCCCATACGTTTAGATTAAATATATTATTTTATATAAAATGCTATAACCAAAGTATTTTTATTTTAGTATATGTCTAGAAACTCACCATATAAAACAAAAATTAAATTTTAAAATAAATAATAAGATAAAAAAATGGATTTAAATAAAATAAAAAATGAATTAATTTTCATACCGTTAGGGGGTTCCGGCGAAATCGGAATGAATCTAAACCTATACCATTATAAAGGTAAATGGTTGATAGTAGATTTCGGCGCAGGTTTTGCAGACCAAGATTTGCCAGGAGTTGATATGATTGTGCCAGATATAAGCTTTTTAATTAAAATAAAGAAAGATATTTTAGGTATGATCTTAACCCACGCTCATGAAGATCATTTAGGAGCAGTACAATATTTATGGGACGAAATAAACTGTCCTGTTTTTACCACCCCATTTACTGCTACGTTCTTAAAAAGTAAATTATCTGAAATAGAATTTAGTAATAAAATTATTATTAATGAAGTAAGTCCTGGGGGTAAAATTGAACTTTCCCCATTTAAAATCGAATTAGTTCCTTTAACGCATTCAGCCCCGGAAATGCAAGCTTTAGTTATAAGAACAGAGTTAGGTAATATTCTTCATACAGGCGATTGGAAATTTGATCATGATCCTTTAATTGGTCTAGCAAATGATGAAGTTTTATTAAAGCAATATGGTGAAGAAGGCATACTAGCAATGGTTGGTGATTCAACCAATGTTTTTAATCCAGGTGTGTCAGGTTCAGAAGGTGATCTTAGAAAAAGCATGTATAAGATAATCAAAGATTGCAAGAACTTAGTTGCTGTAACTACTTTTGCTTCTAATGTCGCAAGGATTGAAACGATTATCAAAGTTGCAGAAGAATGTGGTAGAAGAGTTGTACTCGCAGGAAGAAGTTTATGGAGAGTAACCGATGCTGCAAAAGAGGTAGGGTATTTAAGAGATATACAGCCATTTTTAGATGAAAGTGAGATCAGCAAATTCCCTAAAGAAAAAATTCTTGTTTTATGTACTGGCTGTCAAGGCGAAACTTTAGCGGCTTCTACTAAAATTGCTAATAAATCTCATCCATATATAAGATTGTCGCCGGGGGATACAGTAATTTTTTCATCAAAAATTATTCCAGGAAATGAAAAAAAGATATTTAAATTATTCAATCTGCTTGTTAAACAAGAAGTTGAAGTACTTACGGAAAAAGATCATTTTGTACATGTTTCAGGACATCCTGCAAGGGAAGAGCTTATTAAAATGTATAAGCTTGTAAAACCGCAAGTAGCTATTCCTGTTCATGGAGAGTTAGTACATATGCATGAGCATGCAAAATTAGCTTTAGAAGTTGGGGTCCCTAAATCGATAACTGTAGAAAATGGGGATATGGTTAAGCTTGCGCCAGGAAATTCTGAGATCATAGCAAAAGTGCAGGCAGGATATTTAGCAATCGATGGGCATTATCTTATCGCGCCTAATTCTCCTATTATGCGTATAAGAAGAAAGATTCAAAATGAAGGTATTGTTATCATTACGTTAGTATTTGATAGTAAAAGATCTCTTCTGACTTTACCAATAATCAACACGCCAGGAATATTAGATAGAGTTGAAGATAGCAAACTTATTGATTCGATTATAAAGGAATTGGTAAAAAATATAAAATCATTTGTTGAAACTGCTAAAAAGACTAAAATTTCAAATGAAGCTATAATAAACTTAACAAGATCAGTAGTAAGAAGAATGATAAAGTCTAATTCGGGAAAAAATCCTATAATCGATGTAAATATAGAAAGAATTAATTAATCTTAACTAGGTAATTTTAAGTTTTGGATTTTCATAAGGGCTAAATAATTTTATTTTGCCCTTATTTCACTTTTACATATAGTAAATTAAGTTTAGTATAATACTAGGCGTAAGAGCGAAGCCTACAGAATAGTAGGTGAGCGACAAGCAATGAAGTTAGTACTTCAACTATATATTGAAAGTATAATTGGCAGAAACTTGTTCTTTATTATAATAAATAAGGGTTGGTTAGTATATATTGATCTCTACTTAGATTTTTTTTCTAAAAGAATATAAAGAAAAGCCTGAAATTTAGGGAAATTATTTGATTAAGGCAGAATATAAAGTAATGTGATACATTATTTTATATTCAATTTTAACCTAAAAGGAAAATTTATAACTTAAATGCTTATAAATTGTAAACCGTTCAATACCTAATTTTTATATTTTATATAATAGTATTGAACAGAGATTGTAAAAGCTTAAAATGTTTAATCTTCTATTTTTCGAGCTTCATCAACAAGCATTATTGGTATGCCATCGAGAATAGGATAAGCTAATTTTGCTTTTGGACTAATTAGCTCTTGTCTATCCTTGTCATAAATTAACTCTCCTTGAGTTAAAGGACAAACAAGTAGTTTAAGTAAATTTGAAGAAATATCCATATTTGTATCTTTATAAATTAATTACTAATCCTTAATTAATTTTTTATTATAACTAATAAGATATTTTTTTCAAGTGCGTATTCTTAAGTTATTTAAATAAATTTTAAAAAAAAGTTACTTTTTTTTAATCAAAAAACCTTTGTTGGTAATTTTGAAACTTATGCTTGCTTAATTTGTCAAAATATATATTTTAAGATAAATTTTTTCAAATTTTTTCTAGAAACAAATAATTTACCTTGTAATTTATGTTAAATAATGTTAATTTATTAAATAATAAAGTAAAAGGTATTTTAGTAAATTAAGAATTATTATATTTTAAAGTTAAAAAAGCAAATAATTTTGATGAAATTAATTATTTGTTAATAAAATGCCTATAGTTCTAATAAAAATTAAATTATTTATTGTAATATTAAATATAAATGAGAGGGAAAAATATGCAACTTTTAAAAAATATTGAAAATTATATGTCTACAGATAAGAATAATTCTGATGAAAAAGATATTATGTCAGACATAAGATATATATGTAAATCATGTTCACTAATCACTGAATCTTTACAAAAAGGTTGTGATGTAATGCAGATGCCTAATGGGGATATTATTGTAACTGAGGTAAAAACTTTTACTTTCCAATATACTTGGGATGATAAGAAAGGGAAACTAGTAAGAGTACAATCTGGGGGAAGATTGAAAAAGAATAAATCTTCTGGAAAAACTAGATATGATGCTGATAATCACTCAGAAGACAGTTATGAAGAAGATCAAATAGATCAAATGGCATAAGAAAAAATATTTTAAAAGCGTTCAATATACCTTTTTTGAAGCTCACTAGTGCCGAGGAATTTTTAGGAGAATCAGAAACTCAGAACTGCAATGTACAAAGATGTACATGAGGATTGGGGACGGGTACCGGCACAAAAATTACTTACTCTAGTAGAGTTTCGAAAGAGGTCTAACATTTTATGGACGCTTTTTTAAGAGCTTAAATTAAAATTTAGATAAGCTAGTGCTACTACAGCAGCTGTTTCTGTTCGTAATATTCTTGGACCAAGAGTTACAGGGATAACATATGGTAGGGAAGTTAGAATGGATCTCTCATTTTCATTGAATCCTCCTTCTGGGCCTATTAAGACTGTATGTTTAATTGGTGCATTTTTAACTGGAATTTGGAAATCTGATTTTAGCTCTAAATCTTTAATTTTCCTTTCATCACAAAAAAATATTTTATTATTAGAGTCCCAGTCTTTAATTAAATCACTAAAACTAATTATTTCGTTTATAATAGGTACCGTTAGTCTTTCGGATTGTTCTGCAGCTTCAATTGCAATTGACTTTGCCCTCAAAACATTGAAATTTCTACTTACAGTATTTTGTGTTATTATTGGGGTTAATTTAGTCGCACCAAGCTCCGTTGCTTTTTCAATTAAATAAGGCAATCTTGAATTTCTTATAGGTGAGAATATTAATTCAATATTTATTTCGGCACCTTGTTCTTTAATAAGTTGTATTAAATGAATAGTTACAGAGTTTTTATGACATTCTCTTATTTCTCCAAGCCATTCTCCATTTCTGCCGTTAAACAATTTTATATTATTTCCAACTTTTTGACGAAGTACATTGATTAAATAATGAGATTGCTCTTTATTTAACACTACACTTGAATTAGCGGCTAAATCTTCTTCTATGTATAATCTATTAATATTGTTCATAAAAAATATCTAAAAAATTTTTTGTAATATTTAAAGGCATTGTGTTAGAAAGATTGAATTTTTTATATTAACATTCAAGTATCTTTCTTCACTTTGTAAAAACATAGAATATTTTTTAATTTTTGTATATTCTAATTGCAGTAATGCAGATGATATATACTTAATAGGGAGTTCTAAAAGATGAAAATAAAAAAT
>JBKBYG010000058.1:0-4695 GCA_046313435.1 Alphaproteobacteria bacterium | reverse complement strand
ACACCTTTTAGGGTTCCTATTTCTAATTGTTTAATATTTATCCATTTATTACTTGTGTTAGCAGGCCTCATTATTTCTTGTCACGGAAATATTCACCCATAGCACATCCTGAGTATGGAGCTAGAAACTGCATAGGAGCGGGTTCAGAAGCAGAGGCAACAACTATAATTGTGTATTTTAATGCGCCAGATTCTTCCAGTTTTTTAACAACTTGAGCTACTGAAGAGCGTTTTTGACCAATTGCAACATAAATGCAGTATATTTTCTTGCTTTCATCACTATTTTCATGTGCAACTTTTTGATTAATTATTGTATCAAGTGCAACAGCAGTTTTTCCAGTTTGGCGATCGCCAATAATTAGCTCTCTTTGACCTCTTCCAATAGGTATCAAAGTATCAATAGATTTTATTCCTGTTTGTACAGGCTCATGTACTGATTTACGTGAAATGATACCAGGGGCTTTAACTTCGACTCTTTTCCTGGTTACATTAGTAAGTGGACCCTTGCCATCAATAGGTTCACCAAGGGCGTTTACAACCCTCCCAAGCAGGCCTTCACCAACTGATACTTGAACTATTTCGCCAGTTCGTTTAACAATGTCACCTTCTTTGATTGATCGGTCATCACCAAAAATTACTGCACCAATATTATCATTTTCTAAGTTAAGAGCCATGCCCTTAATGCCATTTTCAAATTCAATTGTTTCTCCGGCTTGAACCATATCAAGTCCGTAAATTTTTGCTATACCATCGCCTACAGAAATAACTTGGCCTATTTCTTTAAGTTCAGCTTCATTATTAAAATTTTCAATCTGTTTTTCAATGATTTTTGACGTTTCCGCATGACGGATATCCATTATTAATGCTCCTAATTTTTAAATTAATTTTGGAAAATTGCTTCTCTTGTAACATTTTTTAATTTCTGCAATTGACTTCTAAAAGAGTTATCTAACATTTTTGAATTTATTTTTATAATGAGCCCACCCAGAATTTCTTCATCTATTATTAAATTTAAATTTATTTTCTTTTTATACAAAGCTTCTAAGCTAGTAGTAATTGACATAACTTGCTGAGCAGTCAATTTTTCTGCAGACGTAACTTCAGCTTTCATTTCACCTTTTTTATCTGCCAAGAGATTAAAAAATTCTTCAATTATATAGGGTAAAGCGTATAAACGTTTATTTTTAACTAAGAAAAAACAGAAGTTCTTTGTAGTATTAGAAAATTGTTTTGTTTTAAGTATATTATCTAATAATATTATTTGAGTTTTAGACTTAAGATTACGTAAAGATATAAGTTTATTAAAAGAAGAGTTATCCTTAGAAAGATCTTGAAGAATTTTTAAATCCTGCTCAATATTTGTGATATTTTCTTTTTCTGCTATTGAAAAAAAAGCTTTTGCGTATCTTTTAACAATTTCTTTCATTATATGAATTTTCTGTTAGGTATGTTTTCACTTGATATAATTATTATTATAACACGCATAAGTTAGCATAATAAAACTTTTGGCGCAAGTAAAGATTAAGCTTTAAAATCAATATTTTAAATTAAAGTAAGATTAAGTTTTATATTGTGATATCGATTAAGTTTTTAAACTGACGCAATTGAATTTTCGTATATACAATATTTTTACTATTCCTTCTGAGAAATTTATTTAGTGTTGTAAGCTTATAAATTATCAATTTCATCAAATATATTTTTAATAGCCCCTAGTACTACTGGAAATCTAACATTATCATCTGTAAGTTCGTAAATAGGTAGAAATTTTACTTCACTAATCTCGTCTATAGAGTCAGGAGGTACAGTATAAGAAGTTGAGAATATAAAATTTGGATCATCAATAACCGCTTCATATAGATAGAATTCATTCCAAAAATTTTTTAGTAATTTAATAGGCTTAACTTTTATACCTGTTTCTTCAAGTGTTTCCCTTGTAGCAGTTTGATGAGCGGTCTCCCCAGGTAACGGTTTGCCCGAAGGTACATTCCACTTTCCAATAATATCTTTAACAACCAATAATTTATTATCATATTTTACCATTACTCCAGCATTTCCATAAACATTTGGTAAGTCATTCATAATATTTTCCCCATATCTATAACGTTTTGAAATGTTTTACCCTTGTCAATAAATTCCATCTCAATATATCCATTTTTTCTATAAAAATTATATGCGTTTTTATGAGAATGAAGTAGAATTCTTTTAAAGTTTTTAACCTTAACTATATTTTCAAGTTGCTTAAGCATAATGCTCCCATATCCGTAATTTTGATATGGTTTATCTATTGCTAATAATCGAAAAACTATATCTTCGTCATTAAGTGGTTCAGTAAATACAACACCAATAATATCAACGCCTTTATAAAATACATAATGTGTGCATTTAGGATCAGAAAGAGAAGGGTGGTTATAATCATAAGTTAGATCGGAATTTCTATCAAAAATCTCTGCTTTACGTATACGGTGATAATGATGCCATCCATTATCTGTTCTTACTTCGCGCAAGTATAACTCGTTAAATCCGGCTTTAGCTAAAATGTTTTTAACAAACAAATCTTTGCCATTACAATATGCATCAATATCATCTGGAAACTGAATCGCAAGTTTCTCTTTGAGCTCTGAATATTCTGTAGCTTCTTCAGGATGCTCAAGCATATATTCTTTAAATAATAAATGGCCTTTAATCTCAGGATTACCAGTCTGATAGCAATGAACATTTACAAGCCTTTTACCATCTAAATCGGTTTTAGTAAAATATCTTCGGCCAATTAAACCAAATTCACCGTGAGCTTCATATCCAGCTTGTTCCATAGCAGATGTAAGCAGGTCTAACTTAGCAATATCCTTAACTTCTGGCAATATATCAATAATTGGCTTAGCCATGATTCCAGGAATTGATGTAGATCCAATATGATTAATATTGACCATATTATCACCTATAATGTCTGCTAAAATCTCTGCTTCTTGCTTAAATAAATCTGCCCATAAAATATTATGAGCTTCCATGCTTATCTTGTATTTCAATTTAACCCTAGTTTAAGTTTTTTATAATATAGCTTAATTTAAAGAACTTAAACTAGAATTTTTTAAGATTTCTCTTTTGAGGTCTGTTGAACGGCTCTTTTTTCTTCTATCATATTTGTAAAACTGTTACGCTTATTATAGGAGTCAATTGCTTGCTCCTCAGCTCTTTTTTTACTCATATTATTTTTATTATTATTCTCATGTCCAACTTTATAAGAGTCTCTAACATATTCTACAAAGCTTTTGATCTCTTCTTTTACTATAGGCTTTCTAATATTATTATTTTGATCTATATCTTGTTCATTCTCATCATCGGAATTTTCAATAGCAGGCTGCTTGTACATTAAAAGTTCACCTCTTGTAAAACCTACTGCTGATACACGCGTATAAACATCAATAAATTTTTCATGACGTTTCGAGGAATATTGATATGCAAATCCTTCACGTGTATCAAGCTTCTCTATTTTACTATTACAATGGTACAAATTATTAAAATCTGCTATTAATAAATCACCTTGAGACACATCAATTGCTAATTTATATTCAGGAAACATAGTATAGCCACCCTTATATCTTTTCATTTCACTGCCGTAAAAAACAGTCATTATCCCGTAACTTCTACCTGGAAATTCATTACTATCTATATGAAGTTTAGTTTGCTTATCGAAATTATAGTCTATAGTTGCTAAAGTATCGCATCCATCGAATAGAAAAGGTTTAATTTTAAGTGCTTTTTCCTTACAATGCTCAAATTCTTTTGGTGCTATTTGTTTATATTTTTCCTCCATTTGACAGGCAAGATCAGTAGAAATTTCAAGTATTTCTTTGCCATTATCATGCTCAGTAAGGAAATTTGTAGGTACAATACTAGACGTACGTTGACTTCCTAAAAACCCTATTGGCGCTGATAAAGGAATGGTTTTATCATTAGTATTGTCGATATTGTTTGAATCGTCAGCCCTCCTTGCTCCTTTTGCTTGTATTATCTTTTTTTCAGTGCTAAAAATATACTTATTTGCCTGTTCAATGGTTTCTTTTTTAACAGAGTTTTTTCTTAAAGAACAAATTAATTCATTTGTATCATTATCATAAATATCCAAATCTTCTTCACCAAAAACTTGATAATCATGTGGTATATCATCAATTTGAGTATTAGGATTAATAATATTTTTAGATTTTGAAATCTTAATAAAACGTATTTCAATTTTTTCTCTTTCATCTAATTTAGGTTTGTGAAAAAGATTTTCTTCTTTAGGAAAAAACTTTGAATATTTTATAGTAATTTTATTTAACCTGGCTTTGATTAACTTCTCTACCTTGCTGTTAATACAGTCTTCTATCCCAATTTTATTTAATTCTTTTTCTATATATATAATAAAAGGTTTTTTAAAACTATGTTTTTCAATAATAGATTGTTTAACTATATGTTCAAACAAATATAATAAGGCATCCGCTGCTACTTCAGGATTAGAATCGACATGTGGTAAATAATATTTTTCTGTAAATTTTTTCCTTTCATAAAAATTATTATATATTTCATTTCTTTCAATAATATATTTGCCATCTGTAGGGGTTTTAATCAAAGGTATATCTCTTGACGCACCAAATTGTACAGGTAGCATTCCATTAGGCATAACTGGAAAATCAAAACTAGGTTTAGTAGCAGATGATCT
>JBKBYG010000057.1:0-5164 GCA_046313435.1 Alphaproteobacteria bacterium | reverse complement strand
AGGTTCTAAATTGAGTTTAAAGCTTGAGCCTGATTTAGAAGAGGCTTTCTTTTTATCAATATTCTTAATAGAGTTTAAATGTGGTGATTCAATCTTCATAAGTGTTCCTTCAACGAGTTTGGCTTTGAGTAGTAGTTTTATTTAGTTTAGTGAAAATTCTATTTAAGCTGCTGAAATTCATTGGTTTTTCTACTGCTTTAAAATACATATGCATAGAAACGCCTGTATCTTTAGAGTTCGGCATATTTTTTATGGAATGAATAAATATCTCTTCTTCATTTATTGTCGCTTTATTATCGATAATATCTTCATTTATACTATGTTTAATGCGCTCTTTCTTTAAAGGGTTTCTCTCGACTTTATTTTCCTCAGATGAAGCGATTTTATATAGTTTTTCTGTTAGGGTTTGTTCAGATAATATTGTTGTAATACAGCTAACTATATGGTCGTGTATCACAGTTTTATTCCCGGGAGCAAATGCAAACATCCAAAGTGAAAACTCGTAATGTTCATTTTTAAAATTATATATATTATATCTACCGAATCCTCCTGCGTCTTCAGAATTGAATGCTTCATATACAGATAATTCTAATTTAATTTTTTTGTTTTTTAGTAACTCTATTAATTCATGAAAAATTTGAGTTCTAGGATCAATTTTATCATTAAATTTATTAGACTCAAAAATTTGATTTATTGCTTGTGATATTATAGCTTTATTTTCTTTAATTACTTTCTCAGCAGGTCTAACTAAATCTTGAAAATAATTACTTGAATCTGATGTTGCAACTTTGTTTTGAAGCATATTTCTCCTATATATTTAATACACATGTTATTGGTGCATGGTCGGAGGGCTTTTCTTGATTGCGGATATTTTTTTCAATTTTTATGGAATTAAATAAATCCGCTGCTTGAGGAGAAAGAAGAATATGATCTATCCTCATTCCCTGATTTCTAGAAAATGCTCCAGCTCTATAATCCCACCAAGTAAATTCTTGAGTTTTAGGATATGCTTCTCTATATGCATCAATAAAACCTAAATGAAGTAATGCAGCAAATTTTTTACGTTCTAATTCATGAAAACAGATTGAGCCTTCTAATGTAGTTTCATCATATACATCAATAGCATTTGGAGCCACGTTAAAATCACCTCCTATTATTAACACCTCATCAAGAGATAATAAATAGTTAAAATGATCGTATAATGCGTCAAAATACGCAAGCTTATATTTGAATTTATCTGAGCCCACTTCTTGACCATTTGGCACATAAACTGATGCAACTCTGATTACTTTTTTATTTACTGTAATTACAACTTCAATATATCTAGAATGGCTATGATCAGGATCATTAGTTAAATCAATATTGATTTCTTCAATTGGATATCGTGATAAAATTGCAACGCCGTTATAGCTTTTTTGTCCATGCACTACTACATTATATCCTAAATCTTCTATCGCTTCTTTAGGGAATAATTCATTTGTGCATTTTAATTCTTGAAGTAAAACAATATCAGCTTTATCAGATTCAAGCCAAGAGAGTAGGTGGCTAAGTCTAGTCCTAACTGAGTTTACATTCCAGCAAGAAATTTTTACCATTATTTATTCTCTTTATTTTTCCAAGGTAGCTCAGATTTCTCTATAGGTTGTTTTTTGAGTGAATCAAATAAAGTTAAAGCTTGAGTTATCATTCCGCCAGCATCACTTATATTTGCTGGAATAATTGTAGTATTTGTATCTTTAGCTAATTGCTTAAATGCTTCAATATATTGCTCTGCAACCCTTAATGACACAGCTTCTGTCCCACCCTGCTGATTAATACTAGTAGCAACTTTTTCAATGCTTTTACTTGTTGCTTCAGCAACTAAAGTTACAGCCTCGGCTTGGCCTCTAGCTCGGTTAATTTGATCAGTATAAGCAGCTTCAGATCTTAAAACAATTTCTTGTTTATAACCTTCAGCTAAATTTATTTGTGATTGACGCTTACCTTCAGATTCTAAAATCTCTGCACGTTTTTGTCTTTCTGCAGCAACTTGTAATTCCATTGCTTTTACTACAGTTGCTGGAGGGCTAATATCTTTGATTTCATATCTCATACACTGGGTCCCCCAACTTGTAGCAGCTTCATTAATAGCATTTACAATATTGATATTCATATTTTCGCGCTCTTCAAAAGTTTTATCCATCGTCATTTTACCTATTTCTGAACGCATAGCAGTTTGAGCAAGTTGTGTAATTGCATAGAAAGGATTAGAAATTCCATATGAAGCTGCAACTGGGTCAATGATTTTTACGTATAAAACTCCGTCCAAAACTAAAGATACGTTATCATTTGTAATTGCTGTTTGTTCTGCAACATTCATTGCTTGTTCTTTAAGTGTATGTTTGTATGCAATATTATCAATAAATGGGATAATTAGATTTAAGCCTGGCTGTAAAGTACGATCATAGCGACCTAATCTCTCTAATATCCATGCTTCTTGTTGTGGAACAATTTTAATACCGCGATATATAACTAAAGCTATAAATAGCATAATTATGATTAAGAATACTGTTGAATCTGTTAACATAAAAAAACCTTTTGATAAGAGTTGAGTTAGCTATATTTACTATTATGTAAATTGGATAATTCTATTTTATTATTAAAATATTTCCTTCGATTTTAACAATTTCTACTTCAGTGTCTTTATAACGAATTTGATCCCCGTCAAGCAACCTTGCTTGGAAAATAGTGCCTGACCACTTAACTTTACCTGTTTTGCCCGAAGATATTGACTCATCATAAATAATGGCCTTATCGCCTATAATGTTTTTTATTACATTAGGACTAGATTTTGAAAATTTTTTAAGAGGAACCCATAAAATTAGCCCATATATTACAGAACTAGTTAAGAAACAAGCAATTTGTGTATATAGCTGATTTTCTAAAATGCCAAAATTTATCAATGCTCCAGTAGTAAACGCTGCAAGCCCTGCAAATAAAAATCCAATACCAGGAACAATAAAAGTTTCAATCACAATTAATAATAAACCTAGTATTATCCAGCTATGAGGGTTATAATTATTGATAAATTCATTGATCATTATAATTACTGCTCAATAGGGGGTAATGCTTGAGGTGAGTCACTCAAAGACCTTAAATACATAATGGTATTAGATATATCTTCAGGTTTCTTAAAACCTGCAAAACCCATTTTTGTTCCTGGAATAAATTTTTTAGGAGAAGCTAAAAAATGATATAATTCTTCATATGTCCAATTTCCGCCTTTATTAGCCATTGCTTCACTATATGTATAACCAGAATGATGTGCCTTTGGAGAATTTACAATATTCCATAGATCTGGCCCAATTTTATTAGGTCCGTTTTTGTCAAAATTATGACAAATTACACATTTTTGCGCGTTTTGTTTTCCCAAATTCTCATCTGCTTTAGCAAGTAACTGACCAATCTTTACTATTTCTTCTTTAGAATTTGCATCTGTATCAACAGCAGTGTCATTTTCTTCAACAGCAATCTGGAAGCCTCTTTTTTCAATATGGATGTTTGGCCGATAAAGTATATCAGTAATTTTTCCAACTACCATAGCTATTAGACCAGCTAGTAAAATTGAAGCTGCAATCTTATTTAGTTCTAAGCCTGACATATAATATTACCTAAAATATTTTTATTAAAATTCGATATTTTTAATTTAACATACAATATTATATTTAATTATCTGTTAAATACAAATGAATATTAAAAATAATCACTATTTTTATAGTCTTATATAAGTACTATCTTCAATACGATATATACAAATATATAAATTAAACTTGTTGCTATTGTAATAGTTAAAATTTTGATTTTTCGAAATGGTCTGAAATCTTCTATATAAAATACAAAGTTATTATAAAGCCTATAAATCTCTGGTAATAAATTATCAATAAACAACGCTACTGGCAGGCTCAATTTCTTAATTCTGCGTGAAAAAAGGCTACCAATCCATTCAAAATCCAAGCTTATTGTATCAGTTCTTTTGAGTAAAGGTAAAAATAAGAAGAAAGCAACTGCTGACGAAAGTAAAAGTTCAATTTGATGGCGAATACTAACTAAGTTATTGGGATTAAATTGGAAATTTTTTTCAGGTAATAATTGATATATTAAGTTAGGAAAAAAACCCGGTAAAATACAAATTATAGACGCTAAAAACATTGCAAATAAAGTGAGTTTAGAAGGATCATGTGCATTATAATTTCGTTCATCATTCTTAGCAAAAAATACAAACCATGGAAATTTGATGCCTGCATGGAGAAAAACACCTGCTGAAGCTATCATCAAGCTAACCCAAATAACATATAATCCTGATTCTTTTGCTGCATAACTAATTATAGATTTACTAATATATCCGGAAGTAAATGGAAAAGCTGAAATTGCAGCTGAGCCAATAATTGCAAATATACAAGTGTATTTCATTGAGCTAAATAAATTTCCAAGTTCGGAAGATTTACCTGTGCCAACAATTTGTACAACACTACTAGCAGTCATCATTAATAGCAATTTATAAAAAATATGACAAAATGCATGAAGCGCTGCACCAGAAATAGCATAATCTGTTCCTATACCAATTGCAGTAATCATGAAGCCTACTTGGTTAATTATACTATAAGATAAAACTCTATGAATATTATTCTCTAAAATTGCATATATGATTCCATGCATGATCATAAACAAGCCAATATATATAAGAATGGGATTTGAAGGAAAGAAACTAAGCAAGCTAAATACTGCTGCTTTTGTAGTGAAAGCTGAAAGATACACACTTCCTGAGGTGCTAGCGGCAGGATATCCTCTTGTTAGCCAGCTACTGAAAGGTGGAGTTGCAGCATTAATTAGAATGGATAATAAAAATAAAATCGATGGAATATTATTTGAGTAATCTTTAAAAAGATTTTCAGTATCAATAATGATTTTAACAAAATTTATATTTCCATTTGTAACATAGAAGTAACTTAAGCTTGCAAGTAACAAGGTTCCTCCAAAAAAATGTATTTTTAGATATAGTTTTCCAGCGTGTTTTGACTCCTCTGTTCTGCCATTGAAAATTATTATAGCAGCGCTTAATGCCATTAGTTCATTAAATATAAAGTAGCTTACCAAATCACCTGAGTTAACCAATGAGATAGTACAG
>JBKBYG010000056.1:0-5364 GCA_046313435.1 Alphaproteobacteria bacterium | reverse complement strand
TAAGAGCAGTTAATAAAATATGTAAAACCAAAATTAGTTTAACAGATCACAGCATTCCCTGCTGGGGAGAATTAATAAGACAACAGAGAGAGTCTAACGATTTATCAACAAATTCTGTTACAGTACCTTCAAAATAATTTTTCCAGGAAATAATATTATCAATATTCAAACTAGATTACTTGCAACTTGATTCTAATTTTCATATTATATCTCTTAATTATAACATAAAAAACTTAAGAGATATAATGACTAGTAATAAATTTTATCCTGATACAAATTCAAATCCTAACTTTTCTGAAATAGAAGAAAAAATATTAAAATATTGGAAGGAACAAAATATTTTCCAAAAATCCATAGATAATAGACCCGCTCAGAAAGATGGTAAGAATAATGAGTTTGTTTTTTATGATGGTCCTCCTTTTGCTAATGGTCTTCCACATTATGGTCATTTGCTTACTGGTTATAAAAAAGATATGGTTGCGCGTTTTCAAACTATTATAGGCAAAAAGGTTGAACGCAGATTTGGTTGGGATTGTCACGGATTACCTGCAGAAATGGGTGCAGAAAAAGAGCTTGGTATTTCTGGTAGAATGCAGATTATGGAATATGGTGTTGAGAAGTTTAATGAGCATTGCCGTACCTCTGTCCTGAAATATACATCTGACTGGGAAGAATATGTTACTAGGCAAGCTCGTTGGGTAGATTTTAAAAATGATTATAAAACTATGGATCTACCGTATATGGAATCTGTAATATGGGCATTTAAGGAATTATATAAAAAAGGCTTGATATATGAATCAATGAGAGTAATGCCTTATTCATGGGCCTGTGAAACTCCATTATCTAATTTTGAAACTAAGTTAGATAATTCTTATCGGGAGCGCGCTGATAAAGCTGTTACAGTTACATTTACTTTAAACGAAAGTCCAAAAAATTTAGATACAAATCTAAAGTACAAGATTTTAGCTTGGACTACTACTCCTTGGACTTTGCCTTCAAATCTTGCACTCGCAATTGGTAAGGAAATATCTTACGCTTATATAGTCAAAGGTGATGAATGTTTAATTATTGCTGAGAGTTCAGTAAATAAATATAGAAAGGAACTTGGGCTTTCAGACGATGATAAAGTCAGCGGCATTTTGAAAGCAGAAGATATAGAAGGCCTAACTTACCAACCTCTATTCTCTTACTTTGCTAATCATAAAAATGCATTTAGAATTTTATCTGCAGAATTCGTTACTGAAGGTGATGGTACAGGTATTGTTCATATTGCACCAGGATTTGGTGAAGATGACCAAGTTTTATGTCAAAAAAATAATATTGAGCTTGTGTGTCCAGTAGATAATGCAGGAAAATTCACAAGTGAAGTTAGTGATTTTGCAGGAATGCAAGTATTTGATGCTAATGATGAAATTATAAAATATTTAAAAAATAATAATGCTTGGGTTAAAACAGAACAATATATACATAATTATCCACATTGTTGGCGTACTGATACTCCTTTAATATACAAAGCTGTGCCTTCATGGTATGTTGAAGTTACCAAATTTCGTGATAGAATGGTTGAGCTTAATCAACAAATTAATTGGATACCTGGGCATATTAAAAATGGTTTATTTGGAAAATGGCTTGAAAATGCTAGGGATTGGTCGATAAGCCGCAATAGATTTTGGGGCACTCCAATACCTGTTTGGAAATCGGATAATCCAAAATATCCGCGTATTGACGTCTATGGATCAGTGGAAGAAATTGAAAGAGATTTTAATGTTAAGGTTTCAGATCTTCATAAACATTTCATTGATAAATTAACTCGACCAAACCCAGATGATCCTACAGGCCAATCTGTCATGAGAAGAGTCGATGATGTATTTGATTGTTGGTTTGAAAGTGGTTCTATGCCATATGCACAAGTCCATTATCCTTTTGAAAATAAAGAATGGTTTGAAAATCATTTCCCTGCAGATTTTATAGCTGAATATGTCGCTCAAACTAGAGGATGGTTTTATACTTTAATGGTATTGTCTACAGCATTATTTGATAGACCACCATTCCTAAATTGTGTATGCCACGGGGTAATACTTGATGCACACGGGCAAAAATTGTCAAAAAGATTAAACAATTATGCTGATCCAAAAGAATTATTTGCAAAATATGGATCAGATGCGCTTAGATTCTTAATGCTTTCCTCAAACGTAATGAAGGGTGAAGAATTTTTAATTGATAAAGAAGGAGTAATGGTTAAAGACACATTACGACTTGTCGTAAAGCCAATTTGGAATGCATATAACTTTTTCACTCTTTATGCTAATTCAGATCAAATCCAAGCAAATCTCATTGAAGAATCTAATAATTTATTTGATAAATATATTCTTGCAAAACTTAAAGATGCATTGGAAATCATTAGAAAATCTATGGATAATTATGACACGCCTACTGCTTGTGCTAAAATCCAAGATTTTTTTGAAATATTGAATAATTGGTATATTAGAAGGAATAGAATTAGATTTTGGAAAAGTGAAAAAGATCAAGATAAAAAAGAAGCGTATGATACATTATTCACTGTGATAAATATGATGTGTATAGCTATATCTCCACTCCTGCCTTTAATTGCAGAGGAAATATATAAGGGCTTAAATCCTGATAAAGAATCCGTACATTTAAGCAATTATCCAAGTAATTTAAAAATTTCTCTTGAAAGCAATTTAATTAGAGACATGGATTATGTAAGAGATATTTGTAGTACAAGTCTTTCAATTAGAAGTGATGAAAATATACGTACTCGCTTGCCATTAAATAAGCTTGAGATAGTAGGTGAAAATCTTGCTCATTTAAGAAATTTTGAAAATATAATCAAAGACGAAGTAAATGTTAAAGAAATAATATTTTCAGAAAATATTGAAGATAAAGCAAATAAAAAATTGCAATTAAACTTTCCAATGCTTGGCAAAAGACTTCCAACTAAAATGAAAGATATTTTAGCTGCAGTGAAAAATAATAATTGGAAAGTTAATGAATCTGGAAAAATAGAAATTTTAGGAGAAGAATTACTTGCTGACGAAGGAAAATTTAATCTAGAGGCAAAAGATTCCAAATCAACTAGAACACTCTCATCTGGAAATAGTTTAGTTATCTTGGACTTAAATATCACAAAAGAGCTTGAGCAAGAAGGCATTGCCCGTGATATAGTGCGCATTATCCAGCAGCTGCGTAAAGAAGCTAACTTTAATGTTTCTGATCATATAAAAATATTTATTGATTCCGACGCTGAAACTATAGAGATAGTCAAAACTTACGAAGAATATATTTGTGAACAGACTTTATCAAAAATAATGCATGTTCCTTTAGACAAAATTGACTTTTCTTCTGTTAGTCAAGTTAATGAAAGGAAATTACATATTTCTTTAGTTAAAGAATAGTTCCATGAATATAAAAATTAGTATTATAGGGGCTGGAGCATGGGGAACGGCTTTAGCTAAAGCCTTTTCCCATAAAGCAGAAGAGATTATAGTTTGGGGAAGAAGTGATATTTCAGAGGATTTGAAAAATCTTATAGAAAAAAATAATCGTAAAAATATTAAATTTACTATGAGTATTACTCAAGCATTGGAAAACAACATTCTTTTTCTTGCAATACCTGCTCAAAAAATACGCAATTTTTTTAAAAATTTTAACGGAAAATTAGAAAATTATGATATAGTCATATGTTCCAAAGGGATTGAAAAATACAGTTTAAAATTAATGAGTGAAGTTTTAAAAGAACTTGCTCCAAATAATAATATACTTGTTTTAACAGGACCTAATTTTGCAAGCGAGATCATGTTAAATTTACCAGCGGCAACTATAATTGCTGCAGAAAATTTAAAAATTGCACAAAAAATTGCTGACAGTTTATCTTGTGAATCGTTTTCACTTTACGCTAGTGACGATGTTATTAGTGCACAAATTGGTGGTGCATTAAAAAACATTATAGCAATAGCGTGTGGAATTACAATTGGGCTAGAATTTGGAGAGAATGCAAGGTCCGCAATAATAACTGGAGGTATCGCTGAGATATTCAAGTTAGCACGGTTAAAGGGCGGGCAATTAGCTACTATAATGGGATTATCTGGAATTGGTGATCTTAATTTAACTTGTAATAGTTCTAAATCGCGTAATTTAAAATTTGGGCTTGATTCAGTGTTAAATAGACAAATACCTCAGAATTCAACAATTGAAGGAGTTGAATCTTGTATTTCTGTTAAACAATTAATTGACAAATATGAATTAAATTTGCCTATATGCCAATTTGTTTATGATTATATTTATAATAATAAAGAAGCTATAATGATAAAAGAAATTATCAATAATTTATCGTTAATTAATGGAATAGAAGAATAGTGAATTCAAAGTGCTTAAGTTTAAATCAAGCTTTACGCTTAGGTAATAAGCTATTAACAGAAAATAGCATTGAAAATAGTAGCCTAGATGCAAGGATTCTTTTACAAAAAGTTTCCGGCTTCAACCATGAGGAATTGATTTCGAAATTTGATGAAGAAATCAGTATGGAACAATTTAATTTATACAAAGATTTGATTTATAGAAGGATAAATTTTGAACCAATATCGCAAATAGTTGGTAAAAAAGAATTTTATGGGAGAGAATTTAATGTTAATAAACATGTTTTAACACCTAGAGCTGATAGTGAAACAATTATAGAAGCTTGCCTTGAACTTTATCTTAATAAAAGCAAACCCTTGAAAATTTTAGATCTAGGCGTAGGTAGCGGCTGTTTACTATTTACCTTACTGGCTGAGTTTCCAAATTCTACAGGAATTGGGGTTGATATCTCCCCTGAGGCTTTAGAAATAGCAAAATCTAATTCAGAAAATTTAATGCTTACTTCAAGAGCAAGGTTAATTTTGAATAACTGGGCAGATGGGATTGAAGAGAAATTTGATATTATAGTATGTAATCCCCCTTATATAAAAAATGGCGATCTATCTATATTAGATAAAGATGTATCCTTATATGAACCATATCAAGCTTTATTTGGAGGAAATGATGGGCTTGAATGCTATCAAAAGATTGCTCCATATATAAGCAAATTACTCAATCCGTCTGGATTTGCCATATTTGAATGTGGTCAGTTTCAACATAATGACATTACTGATATATTTATAAAAAATAATCTTAACATTTATACATATAAAAATGATCTTTCCGGTATTGTTAGATGTATAATAATCAATTTAATTTAGGGAAATTTTATGACTCAATCTAGGCCTCAAATCCGACCAAAAAGAAATATTACTAAACCAACCATATATAAAAAAAATCACAATGCTCAAGATGATGTTAGAATTGGAGGAAAGGAGTATAATCACG
>JBKBYG010000055.1:0-5976 GCA_046313435.1 Alphaproteobacteria bacterium | reverse complement strand
TTTCAGATGCATTTATTAAAGCATGGTCTCCATGGTTTTATGAAAAGATGAATGATTTAAATGACCGTGGGAAAAGACAAATCGTTAAGGTAACTTATCTATATATTATATTTATTTTACTATTTAGCATTGTTGTTTATATAATATCTTTGTTTTTAATTCCATTTATGACCTCACCTGAATATCATTCAGCTACAAAATATGTTTTCTGGATTGCATTAGCATATAGTGTGCAAGGAATTTATAAAATTTTCTTTCCTTACCTAGTTCACTTTTCAAAAACTAAATATTTGGCAATCACTACTTTTTTAGCAGCTATATTCAGTTTAATAGGGAATTATTTTTTTATTCATCAATATGGTGCAGTGGGTGTCGCATATTCAACCATACTGGCTTTTATTATAAGTAGTATCAGTGTATTTTATATTGCAATGAAACAAGTAAAACTTCCTTGGTTTAAATTTTTACGTTAATTGGATTGGAATTTAATGGATAAAAGAGTAAATAATTTAATTATTTGTTTAACACCTTTACAAATGGTAATTGCTCAAAAGATTATAAATTTAAATCCTGGTAGTAACTATGACATTATTTGTTTTTCATATAACAAGAATGATAAGTATACATTTTATTATAATAAAATTAGCTTGAAGTGTGTGAATTCTTTTAGATTTAATATATATAGTACTAAAAAAATAATGCGGATATTTGATCTAATGCGTTTGAAATACTTTTTGGTTAATAAGATTAGTAAAAATTATCAAAGGATCTATCTTGCCAGTATTGATAATCCATTTATTCATTTAGTTTTATCTTGGATGGATAAATCTGAAATTTATACCTATGATGATGGTAGTGCAAATATAAACCTGAATAGTATTTATTTCAAGCCACCAGTTCACAGCTCTTTTCAACAAAGAATGATGGGGTTTCTAGGTAATAAATATGATTTATCGAGAGTAAAAAATGAAAGTGTATTGCATTATACTATATATAAAAATTTTAAAAATATTATAGATAAAACTTTTTTCTTACCACTATTTGAAAATAATTTTTCTGGAAATGGAACTAAAAAAATAAAAATTTTTTTAGGTCAGCCTTTACATGAGTTTGACGGCAAATTTGAAAAAAAAATTATAAATTTTTTAAAAGTTAGTAAGGTTAAAAATTATTATCCGCATCCTAGGGAAAATATAGTTTTTGATGGCTTTGATTATATCGAGAGTCCATTAATTTTTGAGGATTTTATATTGAAGTTAATTTCAGATAATTATTTTATTGAATTATATGCATTAACTAGCACAGCTATTTTAAATATATTGGGATTTAGTAGTGTCAAAGTATATTGTTTATATGATGATTCTTCTTTTAAGAAGAATAGGCTAATTTATGATATTTTCAAAAATAATAATGTAGAATTAATAAATATTGAAAAGTAGTATAGGGGTTTAATTTTTCTTATATGATTTTTTGGGTTTTTATTAACTAAATTTTTTATTGGTTGGTTTAATAATATAGTATGAAATGCTGCTTGTTTTTTGTTTTAGATGGAGTGTTTTGATAATATGGACTTTTAATTTATTAATATTTATTTTTATAAGGTGGTGGTTTTAAATATTATACTTATATAAAGTATTTGTATATTTATGATGTTATTTTAATCATATTTTTAGTCAATTTCCTAATATTTGCTATTAAATTTTATGTTATTATTTCTAAATCATCTATTAGCCAAAAAATATTAGTGATTCTTTTATTTTGTAATTTTAAGGATTATTTATGAAATCAAAAATTAATAAAGATACTATTTTTTTTGTTATTGTATCAATTTTTGCAGCTTTAATAGTTGGTTTTCGAGGAAGTACACCTGATACACAAGATTATTATGATGTCTTTAAAAATATTTCAACATTACCGCTTCTGAATCCTTATCAGTTTTATCAAGATACTGGAATGGAAATTGGTTTTGGTTGGTTTGCTTATATTGTGAATCTTTTTACATCCTCGGGTGTAGTAATGTTTACAATTTTTTCTTTATTAAATTTTTATTTAATATATAGAACTACCAAGTATTTAGATATTAATTTTATTTATTCAATAGTATTTTATATCACAAGTTCTTATTTTATTATGATGCAGTTTATGCAAATGAGACAAGGGCTTGCAGTAAGTTTAGTTATATTTACGGTTGTTTCAGCAATAAAAAATGGATTGAAATTTAATCAATTATTATTAATTCTACTTGCAGTGTCATTGCATCAATCTACGATTTTCTTAATTATTTTTTGTTTAATATTCTACTTTTTACGCAATAAAAAAATATTTTCTGCTAATAATCAGAAGCTAACAAATTGGTCTTTATTTATTATATTTATAGTTATATTTAAATTTTGGTTGTTGAATTTATTGATTAATCTATCAGGTAGATTACAGAGTTATGCAAATTCGAATACTTTTAATGAAGCTGTTGAGCTTTTCAGTCCACCTAATATTAGAACTTTTTTAATTCTTATACTTCTGACATACTTTTCGAGTGAAAATTTAAATAAGAATATATATTTCAGATTGTTTTTATTTTTAATGTTTATAGCTTTGTCAATTCGTATAGGATTCTCAGATTTTGGCATCATGTCTGGAAGATTGTCAACAGCTTTTTCTTATGTTGAAATATTTGCACTTTCAATGTTGTTGTTTGATCGTTTTAAGGTTAGAGCTAGAACAGCTATTTTAATTTTATTTGCACTTTTACAATTATTTATTACATTACATTTTCAAGCCCCGTATTTATTGGAAATGTATTTTAACCCTCTATATTCATATTAACTATTAGTGGTATATTTTATGTTGGTAAGTTTATATTTTAAGTATAGTGTTTTTTTGAATTAAGTTTGAGGTTTAAGTGGAAGTTTTATTTTTAATTAATTCATTGGCTAATAGATCTGGTTCCGAGCGAGTTGCAGTAGAGTTAGTAAATAAATTATCAAAATTAAGTAGCTATAATATTACTATTATTAACAGAGATTCGAGTAAAGAGAATTGTGCATATATAGTAGAAGATAAAGTAAAAGTAAAAGTGATTAAAGGTAATCCAATAAATTTTATTATTAAATTAAAAAATGATATAATTTCAAATAATTATGATGTTGTAGTCGTTCATAATATGGGTAAATTATCCTTATTGGTTTCTTTATTACCAAAAGTAAAGAAGCTTGTGTCATTAGAGCATATTTCTTTTGTTAGTCGTCCTAAAGTTATTCAGATATTAAGTGGTTTTTTGTATAAAAAAATTGATCAAGTGGTAACGTTAACTAATAGTGATAAAAATCAATTCGATAAAATACATTCAAATGTCATTACTATACCCAATTTCTCACCATTTCAGGTTAAAGAAAAAGATACTCAATTAAAAAAAACAATTTTATCAATTGGTCGTTTGAGTGATCAAAAAAATTATGTTCATTTGATTGAGGCGTGGAATATTATTAATGATAAAATCCCTGAATGGAAGCTTAATATTTATGGTGAAGGTGAGCAAGAAGCTTATCTAAGGCTGCTTATTAATGAATATAAACTTAAAAATATTTATTTAAAAGGGTCTATTTCAAATGTAATTCAAGCTTATGAAGAATCAGATTTTTTCGTAATGTCGTCAAAATATGAAGGGTTGCCTATGGTTTTAATAGAAGCACAAAGTTTTGGATTGCCTATTATTTCGTATAATTGTCCACATGGTCCTGCAGATATTGTACACAATAATGTGAATGGCTATCTAGTTGAAGATCAGAATATTAAAGAACTGTCTGATGCAATTCTTAAGTTAGCTAATTCTGTAGATACTTTAGATTTGTTTTCAAAAAATTCTCTCATTAATGCACATAAATTTCAATTTGATCGAATTATAAAAATATGGAAGGATAATGTGTTTAATGAATAAAGTATTAATATTTTGGGGCTATAATTCGGAATTTAGTTAATTCTAGTTTTTCAGTATTTTGTTTTCTTTTTTCCTTAGTGATAATTTTTTTGTGGAGTGCTTTGCATTGAATTCTATTTTTTTTTCTATAATTATGCCTGCATATAATGCAGAAAAATTCATATCAGATTCTATTAAAAGTGTTTTAGCACAAACATATCCAAATTTTGAGTTAATAGTAATAGATGATTGCTCTCCTGATCAAACTGTAGAAATAGTGCAAAATTATGTATCAAAAGATAAGAGAGTTAAAATTTTAAAAAAAGAAAAAAATCAAGGTGTTGCGGAAGCTAGAAATACAGGTCTAAACTATGCAAAAGGCGACTTTGTCGCATTTCTAGATTCTGATGATAAATGGGTCGAAGATAAGTTAGAAAAGCAATTAGCAGTTTTGAAAGAAAGAAATGATGTTGATGTTGTATATGGTTCTTACTATAGATTTAATAGTGATGGAGTTAAAAATGTAGTAAAGGTTCCTAAGCTGCTAGATAAGAAAGAGTTATTGAAAGGTAATCCAATAGGCAACCTAACCGCTATCTATAATTTTAAAAAATATCCAGAAATCCGGCAAAAAAAGATTGGTCACGAAGATTATTTATTTTGGCTAGAAATTTTTAACTCTAGCCCAGATGTAAAAGGCATAGGTATTCAGGACCCTATAGCTTATTATAGAGTTGCTGAAGATGGTCAGAATATCTCTGGAAATAAGTTTAAAGCTGCTGGATGGACTTGGAGGATTTACCGAAAATATCTTCAATTAAATTTAATTAGTTCTTTATATTATTTTTCTTATTATATGATTAAAGCTCTTTTGAAGAGAGTCTAAGGCATGAGAGTTCTAATAACAGGTGCGACAGGTTTTGTAGGTCAATCTTTAATGCAAAACGTTAATAAATCATATGATGTTATAGCTCTAGTCCGTGCTCGAAGTAGTTTACTTCCTTCAACAGTTCAACAGATTGTTGCTGAAAATATTTTCGGATCAGATTTTCCTGAAAATATAGACGTCATTATTCACTTAGCTGGCCGTGCTCATATTCTTAATGAAAAAACTATAGATCCATTGAGCGAATTTCGTAAAGTGAATGTAGACGGTACTTTGCAATTAGCGCGTCAGGCTTTGGACAAAAAAGTAAAACGCTTTATTTTCATGAGTTCTATTGGTGTGAATGGTTCAGTGACATCACAGCAACCATTTACAGAAGATGCAGCACCTCAGCCTCATGCAGATTATGCTGTTTCCAAATTAGAGGCTGAACAAGAGCTCAAAAAGCTGTTTGCAGGATCAGACACAGAGCTCGTCATTATTCGTCCACCTTTAGTTTATGCTTCTCATGCACCAGGTAACTTTGCTCGGTTACTCAAACTAGTTGCGAGCAATTTACCTTTACCTTTTGCAGGCACAAACAATAAACGTAGCTTTGTTGCGCTTGAAAATTTGGTAGACTTTATTCAAACCTGTATTGAACATCCAAATGCAGCCAATCAAACATTTCTAGTCGCAGATCAAACTCCTATTTCTACACGTGAGCTGGTGCAATATTTAAAGCAGGGCATGGGAAAACCTGCACGTTTTATTTATATTCCGCAACCGCTTATGAAACTAGGCGCAGCATGTATTGGCAAATCCAAACTCTATGAACAGTTGTTTGAGTCACTAGAGGTCGATACGACCAAAGCTCAGAAATTGTTGGGTTGGACAGCACCATTGAGTACCCAGCATGCGATGCTGCAAGCGGGTCAAAATTATTTAAAAATGAAAGAGTAATTTACGCATGTCAATTTTTGCACTGAGCATCGTATTTTTTATACTGACATTGCTATTTACAGGCTATATGCGGCATTACGCCCTCAAAAAAAATATCATAGATAACCCCAATGAACGTAGTTCCCATAGTGTGCCCACACCACGCGGTGGTGGTGTTGCGGTCGTGTGTAGCTACTTATTGGCACTGACGGTGTTAATTTATAGCCAACAATTGACCGTACATATTGGTTTAACC
>JBKBYG010000054.1:0-6098 GCA_046313435.1 Alphaproteobacteria bacterium | reverse complement strand
GCAGGATTCATTGGGGCAGGAATAGAAATAGCGGCTGCGACAATAGTAGGGGGTAGTATAGCCGCAGCAGTAAGGCCATGTCTAGGAGCAGCTTGTATATACTTTGGAGCTTCATATTTTTCAAACAATCCTATAGCAAAAGGAGGTACTGCAGCAGTATTAGAAAAAGTAGGTAGTATAATAGTAGGTGTTACTAGTTTAAGTAATCAAATGCCCACGGTGGTACCATGTGCAATAGCAGGAGCTAGTATGGATGGTGCTTCGTATTTAACAAAGAAGGCTAAGGAAATTGTTGGGCCTTATACTGAGCGTTTAGCAAAAACCTTAGAACGTAATTTTGGTATTAGCTGTTAGTCAAAAACTATTGACGTAAATATTATTTAACTAACTGCTAAGGTAATTTTATTTTTGCGTGTTGATACATATTCCTGCCAAGTTGAAGATGATTTTAAATGAGTTAAGTTATTAAAATATGCATGTCTTGATTCTTCAACTGCTTTTTTTATTCCTATGAAATATGGAGATGTCATATCTTCAAGACTTTTTTCAATTTCAGGAAATAAAATATTTTTAGATTGAAGTAATTTTATACTTGATAATGCTAATAAACTATAAGGTTGAGCTCTTGTTTGAGCTTTTAATATATTATGTAAAGCTTTTTTAGAAATTGAACAAAATTTTGGATTTAAAAGAGAATGTAAATAAAACTCTTTAGCAAGCTCAATATCTTGTTTTTCGAGAATTTTTCCATATTCTTTAAAAAGAAGTATATCATTAGGATTTTCCTTATAAAGAAATTTTATAGCTTTTGCCCATATTGGTTTTTCTATATATTTATTTTCTCCATTAAATACTTCCTCATATAATTGCTGAATATTAAAGTTAAATTTATCTAATTCATTATTAATCCTATATGATTTTATATTCTTTATTTTTTTAGATAAAGAATTTGTACCATTTATAACTTTTTGAAAATATATTTTTTCTTCATCAAAACCTTCTAATCCTTGTTCATCGCTTGCGTAATAAGCATTTTTTAAGCTTTGCCATGCAGGAAAAAAATAAGGATCAATTTTAATTGCATTAATAAAACATATAAAATGATTTTCATTAGGGAAATCTAGGTTATTTTTGTATAAATCTTCTAAAAATATTCCTTTAAAAAGATAAGCATGTTTTGTAGGTAGTATTTGAATAGATTGATTAAAAAGTTTAATCGAATTGCTATATTCTTTTAAATAAAAAGCTTTAATTCCGTTTAAAATATCTAAATATTCATCTTTAAGATTTAAACTCTTTGTGTAAATATATAAATTCTTAGCCTTTTCACTTTCTCCGGCTGCTAAGAATTTATAGTACTCAGTAAAGATATATAATATATATTTTTGAAAATTGAAATTTGCTTTAAAATAATTCATTATTTAACTATTCATTTCGTAGATAGAAGGTTTCTTTTAAGTAATTTATATTAATCTAGTCAAAAATAGTAAATATTTATTTTATTTTTTAAATAATTTTATGAATCTTTAATACTCCAAATAATAATTAATCTTGCTAAACGTAATTTACCTTGAAGCAAAGCTATTTTAGCATAATGTTCTACATCGATATTCTTATTTTCTAAAATGATTTTTTTAACTTTGTTAAGCATATTATAATCAATAGCTTGAACAATCTCTTGATTTAGTTTTAACAATTTAACCTCTAATATCAAATATTATTATTATGAATATAATTAAATAACAAATTTTGATATTTTCGCAAGCAAAATTTTTTTTAAAATTATGTGCTATGCAATTAAATCTTATAAATTAGTTTTTTTAATAACTAATCTTTCTGTAAATTTAATTTTTTTTTGACTAATACTTGCTTGATTGATATAAATTTTGTAACCCTCTTATTAGGAAAAGAAAATGAAATTACATGCCGAAACATTAATAAAAAAAAACATTGGAAATATACATTTTATTGGTATAGGCGGAATAGGAATGAGTGGAATTGCAGAGATTTTGCATAATTTAGGTTATTCTGTACAAGGCTCAGATACGAGTGACAATTATAACATGGAGCGTTTAAAAAAATTAGGCATAAAAGTTTTTTATTCTCATTCATCAGAAAATATTAAGGATGCAGCAGTTGTTGTTAAATCAAGTGCAATTAAAAGTACAAATTCTGAAATTATTGCAGCAAGAGAGAGAAAAATCCCAGTAGTTAAACGTTCAGAAATGCTAGCTGAATTAATGAGATTTAAGTTTTCAATAGCTATCGCAGGTACTCATGGTAAAACAACTACTACCTCTTTAGCAGCTATTATGTTTGAAGCAGCAGGTTTAAATCCTACAGTTATTAATGGGGGTATAATAAATTCTCGAGGTACTAATGCTTATCTAGGTAGCGGTGATTATCTAATTGCAGAGGCAGATGAATCTGATGCTACTTTTATTAAAATTCCTTCTACAATTGGCATTATAACAAACATTGATCCTGAGCATTTAGACTTTTATGGTAACTTTGATGCTCTCAAGGCAGCTTTTCATAGTTTTATTGAAAATCTTCCTTTTTATGGCTTTGGCGTTCTTTGTATTGATCATCCTGAGGTAAAAAATTTAAGTAAAAAAATTTCAGATAGGAAAATTATAACATATGGAATTGATTCAGACGATGCTGATATTAAAGCAATAAATATAAAGCAGGAAATAAATGGTTCAACATATGATGTAGTTATTTCTGAACGTATAGCTAATGGTAGAGAGAGATTGATAAAAAATCTTTACTTGCCAACTCCCGGTTTACATAACGTATTAAACTCATTATCAATTATTGCTGTTGCGATAGAATTAAAATTTGAATATTCAGTGATAACCACAGGATTTAAAGAATTCAAGGGAGTAAAAAGAAGATTTACTCAGGTTGCAGAAATAAATGGAATTAGAATTATTGATGATTATGCGCATCATCCAACAGAAATTAGTGCTACACTTAAAACTGCTAAAACAGTATTGAAAAATAGTAAGAATAAAATAATAGCTATAGCGCAACCACATAGATATAGTAGAGTGCATGATCTGTTTTCAGAATTTGCGCATTGTTTTAGTGATGCAGATAATATAATTATTGCAGATATTTATCCAGCAGGTGAAGAACCTATTGAAGGTATAAATAAAAATATATTAGCGGCTACAATAAAAAAAGCTAACCCTAAAAAAGAAGTAAGACCATTAGACAATTTAGAGAATTTACCTTATATAATTAACTCTATTGCTAAAGAAGGCGATATTGTGATATTTCTTGGCGCTGGAAACATTACCGATTGGGCTTATGCTTTGCCTGGGCAGATGAAAGACTTAAATTTATAAATACTGCTGGATGACTTGCTAGACTTCTTTCAAAACCCGTTTTTGAGGATTTGAAAGAAGTAGTGTATAGTTTAAAAAACTAGTTTAACAGAGATCCTGAAACGAGTTCAGGAGGACACCAAACCTTGAGACTGGTTTCATGCTTAACAAGTTTTGAATGATGATTCCAAGTCTTACGTCTAGTGTCATGCTGAAATGGAGCTCATGATAATGATTACAGGTCTTGCTTCTAGTGTCATGCTGAACTTGTTTCAGCATCTATTACTAAACTTCTTGTAGAACCCACTTTTATGAAAGTATTTGAACGGGATTAGGAGCATAGAACCGAAATCCCAAAGAAATATGTGCTATAGTTCTGACGTTATTGCTCGTATGCACCTACTATAATATAGGCTTCACTACTTGATATCTTGTATTAGATTCAACTCAATTTACAAAACTATAACAAGTTTATTTATTTTGATATCCTGCTTTATATATAGCATTTATAAGCTTTTCTTCGGATAAAATTTCAGGTAACAAAATTCCCTCGGGTGCATTTGGTCCATAAATGATCGTAAATGGTATGCCATATCTTTTTCTATTATTTATAAATTTAAGCATATTTAAATTTGAAGAAGTAAAATCTCCTTGCATAGCAACTATTTGAGAATTATATAAAATCTTCAAAATTTCAGGCTTAGAAAAAGCTATTAGTTTGTTATATTGACAAGTAGTACACCAATCAGCAGTGATATTAACTATGATAATTTTCTTTTGATTTAAACTATTGAAAATTTCTTCTTCACTAAATTCTTGCCATATTTCATCCGTAACTCTTTTAAAAAAATGAAAATCTTTATATGTAATATTAGGGAGAATAAAGCTTATTATAAAAATAGGGAGAATAAAAAATTTATATATAGTTTTTTTCTGTTCAAGTATAAATTTTAGAAATAAACCGCAAAGAAATAGTAAGCTGCCTGCAAAAAAATTAGTATGCATAGTATAAAGATATATTAACCATAAAAAAGTCAGTATAAGCAGTATGGTTAAAATTTGTTTTATAATTACCATCCATCGACCAGGTCTAGGTAAAAACTTTACTAATCTTGGAACAAAAGATAAAATAATATATGGTAAAGAAAATCCAATTCCCATAAATAAAAATATATTTAATATTATCCATTCCGATTGAGTAAGAGCGAAGCTTATAGCGCTTCCGATAAAGGGAGTACTGCAAGGTGTAGCTAAAATAGTTGCTAATACACCTTCAAAAAAGCTTTTTAGATAAAGTTTGTCTATCCTTATATAATTGTTAAGTTTATCAATAATATATGATGGTAACTGAATAATAATATTGCCTTGTTGAATAGTGATGAAAATTACAGTTATTAAACTTATAAAAATTATGAATTGCGGTTCTTGAAAATACAAACCTAATCCTAAATTTTTACCTGTCTTCATTAAAATAATTGCAATTGATCCTATTATTAAATAAGAAAATATTATCCCTAAACTAGTATATATGAAACTTTTTTTAATAACTTGTGTTTCTTCAGAGCTATTATTCAATAGGGATAATAATTTAATGGATAAAACTGGAAGCACGCAGGGCATAATATTTAAAATAACACCCCCTAAAAACGCTAAAAAAATGAAATATAAATTCTGCACATTTGTAGACGAGCGTTTTTCTTTAACATAAAAATTTTTTTCAATTCCCGTATTTTCGCTAATTAAAATAATATTACAGAGGCTATTTTTGATTTTTTTATATTCAGAATTGGGAATACTGAATTTTATTGTAAAGTTTTCATTATCAATATCTATTGAAGGATGCTTAAATTTATAAAATTTATTCTCAACTAGAGGAATAATGCTTTTAGCTGATTCATTCATTTTTCCTAAAATAACTAATTGATTTGGCTTTAAAAACACTTCGCTTATATTTAATTTATCATTTTCATATAAAATTAAATTTCGCTTTATTAATTCTTCAAAGCTCTTTGAACTTGTATAAGATTTGAGTTCATTTAAATTGATATATAGTATAGAATTAAATGGAATACATGTGTTGTTACAAATACTACCATTAATAACCAACTCTTGGCTGCTAGTAACAGGAGAGATGAGCTTAATTGGTATAGTAACATTATTTAGATAATAATATGAGTCATTTTCTGTAGTTTGATTAATATAAGGTATTGGCCAGAAAATTATATTATTAATTGGAAGTTGCTTGGATTTGAAATGTATATCTAACGGTATACCTGAGTCACCGCTTGTTTTAAAATAAAGTTTCCATCCATCCTTTACTCCAATATTAAGGGTAATATAGGAATCATTATTATGGTTTATATAGGAAATATTGAATGAAATATATTGATTAAAACTATTTGAAATATTGTTGTCATTAACATCTGCACTAGCAATGCAGATATTGCTAAAAATGAAATATACTAAAACTAATAAAAATTTGTAATACATTTTAGCCTTAGTCCAATTAAATTTATTCAGATTGTTGAAACTATATTTAACAGATATTATTTATTATGTTAACTAAAATATTTATAAGATAATTCAAGGTGTTCAATATGGCAAAATTAGATATAAAAAATAATTTTTTAGAAGGCCAAATAATAGTTGCTACTCCAGCAATACCAAGCGATTCACTATTTAGTAAGTCTGTAATTTATTTAATTTCTCACAATAAAGAAGGCGCTATAGGAATAGTTATTAATAATCCAATGAATAATATTA
>JBKBYG010000053.1:0-6230 GCA_046313435.1 Alphaproteobacteria bacterium | reverse complement strand
ACTAGGATTGTAGAGATATATCAACTCTGCCATAATCATCATCAAATCTTATTATATCATCTTCGGCAAGATAATTTCCTATTTGTACTTCAATAATTTTTAGAGGTATAGTTCCGATATTTTCTATTCTATGTTTAACATTTTTTGGAATATGCACTTGACTACCGGCACCAACCTCACTTATAGAATCATTTATTGATAATCTCGCTAAACCACTAACTATCGTCCAATATTCTTCCCTTTTATAATGCAATTGCATAGAAGTCTTATGACCCGGTTTTATTGTTAAAATTTTTGTTTTAAAATATTTTTCTTCATTTAGTACTTTGTATTTCCCCCATGGTCTTTCATGTTCATTAGAAATTTGGACATATGGTTTTACTTTAGTATCAAAAGTGTTTTTCAAATTTGATATTTCACAAATTTTATTTTTAGAAGCAATCAATATAGCTTCATCAGTCTCTACAAATATGCAATTTTCAATACCTAATGCTATGATTCTACGGGATTGAGCATATAAATATGTATTTTTACAATTATCCATAGTAACATCTCCGAATAAATAATTATTATCCTCATGATTATGTATTTTGGATATATTTTTCCAAGAACCTAGATCATTCCACTTCAAATGTAATTCTACTACCTGAATATTTTTAGTTTTTTCAAGCAACGCATAATCAATAGAAATATTTGGAATATCTTTATATTCATCTTCATTAAAGGTTACAATATTAGGCTGCAATGATTTTGATTCTTTTAAAGCATGGTTTGCATATTTTACAAATATATTTGCATGAACTTGGATTTCATTAATAAGTACTTTACATGAACAAAATATGATCCCGCTATTCCATAAATAATTTTTATCATTTATATATTTTTCTGCAATTTGTAATGTGGGTTTTTCAACAAATTCCGCAACCTGGTATAAATTTGCTTTATAAAAACTTTTATTGCCTTTTTTAATGTAACCATAACCAACTTCAGCATATTTTGGCGGAATACCGAAAATAGTTATTTTCTGAGATCTTATATAATATAGTATTTCAATTTCGTTTTTAAGAATTTCAATATTTTCTATATAATGATCAGCAGGTAGTATAATTACAAAAGCATCTTTGAACTCTTTAAATACTTTTAATGCACTAATTGTAATAGCTGTAAAGCTATTACATGAAATAGGTTCAACCAATATTTGAATTTTTTTTAAGTCGTAATTTTTTAATTGCGATTTTACCAAATTATAGTGCTCATTATTACATATTATTACTATATATTGATTACTTACTACTAAAGCATTCTCTACCGCATGCTGGAATAACGATTTATTTCCATTAAGTTTAATAAATTGTTTTGGCATGGTTTTTGTAGATAAAGGCCACAAGCGCTTACCATAACCCCCTGCAAGTATTATTGGTATTATCATATTTTGCTATTAAAAGTTAATTCTGAGCTAATTATATCAATTCTTGATATTTGTAAAGTAATTTCTTTGCGGTCCGTATACGCTTTTATTAAAGTAAATTAATATAAATTTATGTTAAAATAACTTGAATTAATTAAAATTAATATTTATATATTAAGAACAATTAACAACTTGATAATGATTTGAATATGAATAAAACAAAAAAATTTACCGAAATAAATTTCGACAATACTAAGTTAGAAATAAAAAAAATAAAAAATTTTTCGAACGAAAATCAAGTGTTTCATTTTAGTGAATTAATAAATAAGTATGAAGAATATATAAAATCTATAGGGTCTAACACCAGCAGTTTAGCTAAAAAAATTGAAGCTCATAAAATTTTGTATATGATTAATAAAAACTTATACACACTAGTAATTGATGAAGATAAGAAAAATGTTGTCAAGGATCTTGTAAAATCTGCAATGTTCATTTTAGAAAATGAACAAAGATTAAATGAAAAACAATTAAGCAGAAAATCAACTCCTGTTCACAACTTTAAAGACGATCAAGCAATTTCTTTAAGAAGATTTATTAAATCCAACTTATTATTGGCAAATGAATATTTAAAGAACTTGAATAAATCAGAAAAACATATTGCGCAACTATCTGTAATATACAAGTATTTCACAACTAATGAATATTGCAAGGGTGATAAATATTTAAATAATTATCCTCTTTATTCTAAAAATCCAAATATTTATAACGAAAAATTAAACAAAACATATTTAGATTTTCTACAATCTTTAAATTCATTAGTTAAAGACAATGAAGAGTTTTTGGAACTTAAAGGAATTATTAAAATTATTCAAAACAGAGTGACAAATTATGTTCAAGAAATTAGTAATCAAGCGCAAATTAACGCGTCAACTGTCAGTACAAATGCGTCTTTTTCATCAAGCGATGAAGAAATTAACGACAATCTAAATTCTGAAGATGAAGAAAGAATTAATGAGAGCATTAAACAATTGATGAAAAATTCAGAAATTAGCAATAAATCTGATGCTGAAAATATTGAGTCGGATATGAAGACTGAAAGTTGTAACGATTTTAATTTTGATGAAAACTCTGACGAATCTAAAGACTCTAGTCAACCTTTTAAAAAGACTAAAATTTTTTCTGGTGAACCATTTTTAGAATCTTTAACTTATAAGCCTATTAAAAAAGTAAAGTTTCATGACCTTAATAAAACTTTCAAGAATCCTGATAATCAAACCTGGACAAGATAATTATTTGATTATCCATATTATATTTACTAAAAGAAGTAATTTTTTGTAAATTACTTCTTGAAGAATAATTTATTTAAGGTACATTTCACTAATTAATTATAAAAATTATAAAAGAGATTAGGTTTGAATAATATGTTTTCTAAACTTTTAGGCTTCTTATCTTGTGATATGGGAATTGATTTAGGTACTGCTAATTCACTTGTGTATGTTAAAGATAGAGGTATTGTCAGTAATGTTCCTTCAGTAATAGCGTTACTGCATGAAAATGCAACAACTCGTCCTTATGCATTTGGACATGAAGCAAAAATGATGCTTGGGAGAACTCCTCCAGGGATTGAAGCTAAGAGACCTCTAAAAGATGGTGTAATTGCCGATTTTAAAGGCGCTGAAGAAATGATTAAAAATCTAATCCGGGAAGTGCATAATAGAAGAAGTTTTACAGGACCATTAATTATTATTTGCGTTCCCTCAGGTTCTACTCCAGTAGAGAGAAGAGCAATACAAGAAGCAGCTGAAAGCGCTGGTGCACGCGAAGTATATCTGATAGAAGAACCAATGGCAGCTGCAATTGGTGCTAGCCTTCCTGTCACTGAACCTACAGGTTCAATGATTGTAGATATTGGTGGAGGAACTACAGAAGTAGCAGTACTTTCCCTTGGAGGGATTGTATATTCCCGCTCAGTAAGAGTTGGTGGAGATAAGATGGACGAGGCTATTATATCTTATATACGTAGACATCATAATTTGCTTATAGGAGAGTCAACAGCTGAAAAAATCAAAAAACAAATTGGAAGTGCATGTCAACCTGAAGATGGCCAAGGCAAAATGATGGAAATTAAAGGGAGAGATTTGATTAATGGGATACCAAAAGAGATTTCCCTTAGCGAAGCTCAAATTTCTGAAAGTTTAATTGAGCCTGTCAGTCAAATAATTGAAGCAGTTAAAATTGCGCTTGAATGCACACCTCCAGAATTATCATCTGATATTGTCGATAAAGGTATAGTAATGACTGGCGGTGGATCACTTTTAAATAACCTTGATTATGTTTTAAGAGAAGCTACTAAGTTACCTGTTATTATTGCAGATGAAGCACTTTTCTGCGTTGCTCTAGGAATAGGCAAAGTTTTAGAGGATTTTAAAAAACTTCAACATGTGTTGTTTAAGCAAGATTAAGTATAGTTTAATAAATGATTGAAAGGCAGCTAAATAAACTAGCTATTTTATTGATACAGATATTAAAAAGCCTTCGATTAGTTTTTAAAAAATTTTATTTATTTATACTAGTTTTAGTCTTTTCAATTATAATTATAATTGATTATCGCCATGAGAGTAATTTTCTTAAAATAACTCGAGATCTAGTTATGGATTTTACTTATCCAGTTATATCCAATGTATCAGATGTAATTACCTCTCTTTTGGATTCTCCTACCGATTTTCGTAATTTAATTAATGCATATGAGCAAAATATTTTTTTGAAAGAAGAAAATAATTTACTATTAGCAGAATATGAAAATTTAAAGCACATTATTTATGAAAATATTGAGTTAAAGAAACTTTTAAATTTTGTGAATGAATTTGAACCAAAATACATAACTGCTAAAGTTATAGGTAACGTTAGTGGTCCTTATATGAGGAAATCTATTATTTCTGCAGGCGAAATAAATGGAATTAAAAAAGGACAAGTGGTTGTTAATAAAGATGGACTTGTTGGACGAATATTAGAGGTTAACAAAAAAACTGCGCGTATTCTTCTTATAAATGATTTTCAGTCAAAAATTCCAGTTTTATTAGCAGAATCAAGAGAAAAAGCAATTACATCAGGTGATAATTCTGCAAGTCTGGAATTACTATATCTTCCAAAAGATGCTGACCCCCAAATTGGTGAAGCGGTAGTTACATTAGGGGATGAAGAATTTTTTCCTGCAGGTATAATTGTTGGATATGTTGATTCAAAAAATGATGAAAAAGTTAAAATGAAAATTAAAGCTAATTTAAATCAACTTAACTTTGTATCTGTAATAATTAAATAGCTTGTAAATATTAGCCTTCTATATTTTCCTTAATTTTAACATGGCTAATTACATGTTTAACAAACCTTGTTTTACTAACAATATCAGAAACATTATTTAATTCATCTTCGTCTTGGGCAACCCCAAACAAATAAACAGTTTGGTTTAGCGTAATTACACTATAATTTACAGATTTTATATATTTATTCACTAGTAGTTTAGCTTTAATTTGAGCAGTAATCCATGTATCTAAACTATAATCTTTTATAGCCAATTTATCTGTAGGTTCTGTTAAATTAATTTCATTTATAACTTCTTTAACGCCTTTTTGTTCCCAAGCAATTTGAACCGCCTTTATCCTAATCTCAGGATCTGTAGTATAACCTGTGAGTAATACTCTAGCTTCATTAACTTTAACATCTATATGTGCAAATAAGTTATTAATATCATCTTGAAGATAAGAGGATTTTATTTTTGCCCATATTGTTGCATCATCAAGTGCATTTCCTGCAGAACGATCCTGCGTAAGCACTACACCTGTAGTAGCAGCCGCACTAAAAATTGCAGGCAAGCACCCACATAGATTTAATAATAAGCTTATAATTAAAATATACTTCATACATACTCACAAAAATAACTATTATATAAAAAATAAGCATTTAATCTTTTAGCATTTACTATAAATTCTAGAACAATTTTAAATACTTAGTTTCGATATTATTTATTATTAATAAGCATTTTATATGCTTCAGTCAATTTATTTGCAAAATATTTTGTTCCTCCAGTATCAGGATGTATTTTATGCATCAATTTATAATATGATTGTTTGATCTCATCTCTACTTGCATCTTTCGAAACTTCTAATATTTCTTCAGCTTCTTTAATTGTCATTGAAGAATTATTATACCTTACACTATTATTTTCTTTAAAATTTTTAATATACTTCTCAATATTGAACCTAGAAATAAAAGGAGAAAATATTATATAAAGTAATGAAGCTAGTCCAACTGAACCCAAACCTAATCGCAAACAAACCACAGAAAACAAAAGGACTCCATATGTTATTATTAGTTTTTTAATTTGCTTTTTACTTTTTGTTCTCAAAAAATAATACGAAATTCCTATGAACAAAATTATTAAAACTATCATAATTTAAATTAGTAAAATTTTATTCTACCTCTACCAAATTTTTAGAACTTATTGATTTAATGTCAGCTTGATTTTCGTTCAATGCCTTGTCTATTTTAGGTATTTGCAGAAATTTTAAAAAATCTCTAAGTTCTTGTCTTGCTGCAATATGTGATATATTAAAGGAAAATCCAAACTTCCTTGCAACTTCACCTTTTAAATCTAATAAAGTTAGACCTTGTAAAAATAATTCTTTAAATATTACTCTTTCACTAAATCCTGGTGCTACTCTAAAACCTATCCGTTGAGCTAATTTATCAAGTATTATGGCCATATTACGTTTGTTTTTAGCATCAATATTACTTAACCTATTACGCATTACTATCCAATTAATTG
>JBKBYG010000052.1:0-6323 GCA_046313435.1 Alphaproteobacteria bacterium | reverse complement strand
TAACCCTATTGCAATAGCTAAAAAAATTACAATAGGCAGATATTCTTCTAAAGAAGTATTGATTAAACTTTGCATAATTAATAGAATCAGTTAGGTTATATCAATTTGTACTATACGCTAAACTTATATCAGTTTCAAAGAAAAATTGCGTAAGTTATTATTTTTTTACAATTTTATTATGAATAATACCAATAATATCAAAATTTTCATTATAGCCGGAGAAGCTTCGGGAGACAATTTGGGTTCTAAATTAATGAAATCTTTAATTGCAAAGAACCCATCTATAAAATTTTATGGGATTGGCGGCAACAAAATGACTGCACAAGGGTTAGATAGCATATTTCCTATGAATGAATTATCTATCATGGGGTTTAGTGAAATACTACCTTATATACCTAAATTTCTTTTCCGAATCTATCAGACGATTAGCGCTATAAAAAAAATCCGTCCTAATCTTATTGTTACTATTGACTCTCCAGGGTTCAACTTTAGAATTGCAAAAAAAATAAAAAAATTTGGAATTAAGTTGGTACATTATGTTGCACCCACAGTTTGGGCTTACAAGCCGGAACGCGCTAAAAAAATAGCGGCGATTTATGATTATTTGCTTGTGCTCCTACCTTGGGAAGCTAACTATTTTAGTCGCGAGGGGCTTACTACCTATTTTATAGGTCATCCCATTATTGAAGATTACACAACAATAAATAACAGTGATTTCAGAACCAAATATAATATTTCTGATGAACAAAAAATTATCTGCCTTTTGCCGGGAAGCAGAAAAAAAGAGATAGAACGACTTTTACCGATATTTAAAGAAGCTGTAAGTATTTTATCTAAGGATTTAAAAAATTTAGTAATAGCTATACCTACTTTGCCGCATCTTCAGGACCTTGTTAAGATCTATATGAGTGATTCTTCTATAAAAACTATTATCACTATAAACGAAATTGAACGCCGTGAAGCAATTTTTGCCTCAGATGCGGCAATTGTAAAATCTGGTACAGTCACATTTGACGTTGCTATGGCAAAAATACCCATGATTGTGGCATATAAGGTCAGTCCTTTATCGGCATATATTATAAGAAAACTTATAAAGACACCTTATGTTAACCTCATTAATATAATCAACAAAAAAGAAGTAATTCCAGAATATCTGCAAGAAAAATGCACACCTGAAATACTTGCTGAAGGTTTATATAAGCTGCTTTGCGATCAAAATATAAAAGCAGCCCAGTTTAAAGCAACAGAGAAAGCATTTAGAGAATTAGGATATGGTCTAAGTCCTACTCCCAGTGAGAAAGCTACTGATATAATTATAAAAATACTAGGCTCCCAAATTTAGTTATTCGTCAGTTTCTTTATCCTTAATTACATTTATAAAATTATCTATTTCTTTTACAAGCTGAGTAGATTTTTCATTTAGTGCCACAGATGTAGCAGTTAACTCTTTAGCAGCTTCTCCAACATTAACTGCATCTTCTTTTAAAAGAAGTGTGCTTTCATATGAGTTATTAGAAGCCTTTTCTGAGGCTTGCGAGTTGTTATATATAAGTTCTATAGCTGATTCTTGCTCCTTAAAACTTGCATTGATTTTTAATGAAATGTCATTAATTAATTTTATAGTATCATTAATTCCATTCATTGAAATATATGTTTCATTCGTCTTCGATTGCACCAAAGATATAATATTTGCAATTTCACTTGCAGAATTAGTTGCTTGACTAGCTAAAGTTTTTACTTGAGATGCAACCACTGCAAATCCTCTCCCAGATTCTCCGGCGCGCGCTGCTTCAATAGCAGCGTTTAACGCAAGTAAGTTTATTTGCTTTGCTATATCACTTATTACCTCAAGAATAGTCCCTATTTTATTACTTGATTCAATTAAATTTTGCACTGTAATCTTAGCATTATTTGTCTGAGTCGAAGCTTTGTTTGCAACTTCAACTGAATCAGTAATAAGATTTTTTACATTTGAAATAGAAGAATTAAGATCTTCGTTCGATGTTACTACAGCTTTTACACTGTTTAAAACTTCATGTGAAGATTTACTCAATAAATTTATTTTTTCTGAAGTATTACTTGCTATGTCATTTAAGGTTGAAGAATTATCCAACATTTTACTTGAGGCTTCCGAGAAAGATCCAACAATATTTTGACTATTTATACTAAATGCAGTTATTGCTTTAGTAAGTTCTTTTTTTCTTTCAGCCTCAACCTTATCCTCGGTAATTTTAATTTGAGCCTCTTGATCACTTTTAATTTTTGATATGCGTAACAAGTCTACTGCTTTTGCTAGCTCTCCAATTTCATCGTTTCGCTCTACAATTTTAATGTTAATATTTGTATCACCATTAATAATTGATCTCACTGCTTGTTGTAATGTTTTTAATACTAAAGTTTCTTTTTTAACTAAATAATATGTTATAATTATACTAAGGAATAAAGTTGCAAAAATTACCTCTAAAATTTTTTTTACGTAACTTTTAATAATATTATCTATATTATCATTTTTAACTCCAACGAATAATATTCCTATTACGTCACCATTTTTATCTTTAATTGGATCATAAATAGTCAAATATCTTTGATTCAAAATATTTGCTTCTCCTTTATATAGCATTCCTTTCTTTAATACTGTGTCAAAAACTGGGCCTGCGGTTAATTTAGTACCTATCGCTCTTGTTCCATCTAACTTAATTACATTTGTAGAAACTCTTAAATCCTTTAGAAAAATTGTAGCTATTCCTCCATTAAGATTTTGTATTTTATCTACAATCTCGTTATTATCATTGATTATATACTCACCTATATACAGCATATTGTCTTTTACTAAAAGTTCATTGCCTTTTTCATGAATAAAATTCCATCCTAAATTTAAATTTAACTCTAAACTTTTTTCCGTTTCTTTATATGTATTTTCTTTGATCATCTTAACTGTACTTAAAGTTACAGCAGTAAGAATCAATATTATAAGTAAAATGAACAATATCATTATTCGATTTGCAAAACTTAACTTTCCAACACTATATTTAATCATTACCTGTCCTTTCTTCCTTCATTTTAGTATCTATCTTTTAAATTAAATTGTATTCTAATGTTAAAAAAACTAGCTTAATATAAAGTTAATTATTTAAGAGAAAACTTTTTTATATTTTAAAGACTGAAATAATATTGTAACTTAAATGTTTAAGATTATAATTAATAAAATTTAGATAGGACTAGAATGACAAAAATAATTTTAACTGGTGATCGCCCTACGGGTAAACTTCATTTAGGCCATTATATTGGTTCTCTTGAAAATAGAGTTAAACTTCAAAATACCTATAAACAATATGTAATGATTGCAGATGTACAAGCCCTAACCGATAATTTTGAAAATCCTCAAAAAATAATTGATAATTTATACGAAGTAGCACTCGACTATCTTGCAGTAGGTATTGATCCGAATAAGACTACAATATTTATTCAATCTCAAATTCCTGAAATAGCTGAGCTTACAATATATTTTATGAATTTAGTAACACTTGGAAGACTTGAGAGAAATCCAACCGTTAAATCTGAAATTCTCCAAAAAGGCTACAGTGATTCTATTCCTGCTGGCTTCTTTTGTTATCCTATTAGCCAAGCTGCAGATATTACTTCTGTTAAAGCAGAATTAGTTCCAGTAGGGGATGATCAATTGCCAATGATTGAGCAAACAAACGAAATAGTAAGAAAATTTAACCGAATTTATAATACAGACTCTTTAAAAGAAGCAGAAGCAGTATTAAGTTCTGCATCTAGGCTTGTGGGGATTGACGGTAAAGCTAAAGCGAGTAAATCTTTAAATAATGCAATATTTCTAGCCGATTCGCCTGAAGAAATTAAAAGAAAAGTATTTCAAATGTATACTGATTCTAATCATATAAAAATAAGTGACCCAGGCCAAGTAGAAGGCAACGTTGTATTTACTTATTTAGATGCTTTTCATTCCGATAAAGAAGAGGTTTCTTCACTTAAAGCTCATTATAAAAAAGGTGGTTTAGGAGATACAACTATTAAAAACATACTTAATGAATCTTTACAAAAATTTCTTCAGCCCATTCGCGAAAAGAGAAATTCCTTTAAAATTGAACATTTAAAGGAAATATTAAGAGCTGGAAGCATAGAAGCACAAAAAGTAGCAAGCGAAACCTTAAGAGAAGTTCGCGATGCAATAGGTATAAAGTATTTTTAAATGAATTTACTAAGAAAACTTTATTAAAAAAAATTTGATCTTTTAATCTGTTTTTCCTGTAGAAATATTACGCTGATTTGTTTAAAGTTATATAAAGGAAAATAAAATATAGTTGGAAGAAGGATAAATACATGAAATCTTGAACTTACTTATATTACTAATAAAATGGAAGATTAAAATTTTAAAATCAAACATTCTGAGCGGCTTAGCAAAAACATGATTTTAGGCCTAATGATTCCTGAGTTGCTCAGTGATTAAGTTGACCGGCTCATTTATAGGTAATGAGCTCTCAATTACTATATCCTCAGATTCCTTAGCTTTGTTAATTGAAAATATATGCTTTGATGCTGCTAAATAAAATTTTAATTTTTCAATTAGCTCTTCTTTGAGCTTATCATTATCTTTGAAATCTCTAATAACCTTCTGCTAAGCCCTATATCAAGGGGGTATCGATATGGACTTGAAGATCAATAAACTTACACGTAGTTTCGTGCATCCTACCTATTGGAGTATCAAAAACTATGAATTTTGTAGGAGTTAGTTCTATATTATTTACAGGGAAGGTAACCTTATTACCTTCTTTTAAGTCCTTTAGTACATTTGCTAAGACATCATACTTGAATCTAGTATAATTTTGCCCTTCTTCAAACCATTTAACATAATCACTTGGGCTTTAGAAATTTCATCATATTCATCCCAATATATAACTGTCGCATTAAGCTTTTTAGCTAAAGCTTTAGCAATAGTTGATTTGCCTGCTCCTGATGCTCCACTAATTCAAATGATATATGGCATTTTTTTTACAAACTGTATTATTCTTAATTAATTCCCAATCATCTGTATAATAAGTCTAATTTGAATTTTGTGAATTATTATTTGTCTTAATTAAAATTTAAAGGGTTTTTATCCTTCTATCTTGCTTAAAATACAATTAAAAAACCTATAGAATTTTCTAACTTTTTAAATTCTACTTTAATATTAGCAAGTTTAAGTTTTTAGATTATTTTTATAGTAGTAAATTGTAATTGCAATCGTATTAAAAGCTAAATATTTATTGAAATTAGAAGATAATAAAATGAATTTGTGGAGGTTTTAAAAGAAAAGATTTAGCGTTAAATAAGTATAAGAAAAAAAATGTAAAGGTAGTGATCGCGTGATGTTTTCTGACTTGGTAACTATAATCATAGATTAAGTTACTAAATGTCTTTGAAAGGAGGTAATCCAGCCGCAGGTTCCCCTACGGCTACCTTGTTACGACTTCACCCCAGTCGCTGATACTACTGTGGTCGGCTGCCTCCTTGCGGTTAGCTCACCGGCTTCGAGTAAAACCAACTCCCATGGCGTGACGGGCAGTGTGTACAAGGCCCGGGAACGTATTCACCGCGGCATGCTGATCCGCGATTACTAGCGATTCCTACTTCATGTATTCGAGTTGCAGAATACAATCCGAACTGAGACGACTTTTAGGGATTTGCTCCAGGTCGCCCTATTGCTTCCCATTGTCATCGCCATTGTAGCACGCGTGTAGCCCAACCCATAAGGGCCATGATGACTTGACGTCATCCCCACCTTCCTCCGGCTTATCACCGGCAGTTTCCTTAGAGTCCCCGACATTACTCGCTGGTAACTAAGGATGAGGGTTGCGCTCGTTGCGGGACTTAACCCAACATCTCACGACACGAGCTGACGACAGCCATGCAACACCTGTGTGTGGTCCAGCCGAACTGAAGGATCTTATCTCTAAAATCCGCGACCACCATGTCAAGGGTTGGTAAGGTTTTTCGCGTTGCATCGAATTAAACCACATGCTCCACCGCTTGTGCGGGCCCCCGTCAATTCCTTTGAGTTTTAATCTTGCGACCGTACTCCCCAGGCGGAGTGCTTAATGCGTTAGCTTCGACACCAAAAATAAATCCTGATATCTAGCACTCATCGTTTACAGCGTGGACTACCAGGGTATCTAATCCTGTTTGCTCCCCACGCTTTCGCGCCTCAGCGTCAGAAACGACCCAGATGGTCGCCTTCGCCACCGGTGTTCCTCCTAATATCTAAGAATTTCACCTCTACACTAGGAATTCCACCATCCTCTATCGTTCTCTAGTCAACC
>JBKBYG010000051.1:0-6400 GCA_046313435.1 Alphaproteobacteria bacterium | reverse complement strand
GTGACGCCCCAATCAAGAAGTACAACATTTAATAAAAATACAGAACAGTATCTAATTTTCAAATCTAAACACTATCATAGAATATGCCTCAGGATGGAACTTAGTTGGGCCAATCGTTTTCTGGCCTTCAATAAAATTATCCTTAGTATACTCAGCTACAGTTTTTCTCCAAAAATTTATAGCTTTAATATTGTCAGGCATCGCAGATGTTTCCCAAATTCCTCTAAACTTATCAAATATTTGAAACGCTATTTGTTTTGCAACACCCTTATCTTGAAACTTAGCTAAAATGAAAAATTCACCTATATTCCAATCTACCTCAGCATTAGAGCCAATTTTATTGATTAATACAAAACCAGCTAATTCATTGTCAATTTTAACTAAAAATGCATATCTACCAGGCGTCCCAAAATATATTTTAAGGTCAAAACATTCGTATAAACCATCATCAGGGCATTCCCAACCTTCAATATTACCGCAATAGCGGGACATGTCATAAACATAAAACCTAGCCATGTTTTGAATTATAGGATAGTCATTTATATCTGCAGAAATCAGACTAGGCTTATAATTACTTGTCATTAGTTGTCTTTATATAAGTTGAATGTTACTCTAAATGCATGAAATAAAATTTAAGATAATAATATAGATTTAATATACTTAATGCATATATATTTTTTATATAAATACTATTTATATAAAATTTTTTCAAATATTATGGAGTTTTTAAATCAATGAAATACTTAGATAGAAACAAACCTATTATATTATATACAACTAAAATTGAACAAGATAGTGAAGCTAAATATCAGCAATACATCACACATAAATTATTTTTAACTCAAGAAGATGAAGAAGTTTGGTTACAAAAAATTGAAGAATTAAGGCCAGATATTATTGTAATCGGACCATGTAATTTCACTAGGAATATGCTTACAAAATGGAAAAAAACATGTTTAGAGAAAAATTTAACATTGATTCAAAGAGGCACTAATACATCACGTATTGATATAGAGGCAGCAAAGGAGTTGAATATCAGGGTGAAAAACACGCCAGGGGCTAATTCACCTTATGTTGCAAAATACATGTTCGATTTTATAAATAATCCGCAAATAGAAATTAAAAAACTTGCAATTAATCCATTTGGTGCTATTGGGAGATATCTTACTGATGCAGCAATTACACAAAAGATTAAGCCTTTTATTTATAGCCCCAGCTTACTAAATGCCGAATCACGCCAAGAGCAATTAGACAAATATAAAGTCCCAGAAGATCAAGTAATATGTGTAAAAGATATAGGAGAGGTGTTTAAAGATTCAACTCATATAGCAATATCCCTTCCTATAAATGATAACACAAGAAATATAATCAAAATTGAGCATATTAAGAGTATTGCTAGTAATGCTAAGCTCATTTCTGTTTCACCAATTGCTGTATTTGATAAAGAAGCAATTAAAGAGCTTTGCTTGAGAGAAGATATTAATGTAGTATTCGATGGAATGAAAGATCAGTTGAAAGCTTCATTAGCAGGATTTATAGATGTAAAAGATATACGTCCTAATTTCATTATTCAAGGGGAGGCTGCAACTACTAATGAAGCACAAAGAGCTATGGATGATGCGGTTTTTGCTCATATTCATACAATTTTTGAGAATTTAAATAATACTCGAGAATATAGATAATGGTTTTTTCAAATTTCTTAAATACAGATTAGCAATGATTTTAATAAAAAAACTTGTATAATTGAACTATTTTTATTAAAATACTTAATGTAATTAAAAACATTAAGGTATTTTATGGAAAAAAATGATTATATTGCAAATTTGAGGTATGTTTCACGTAAGTTAGTACGCGAACTAGGTATGTTAGAGCTTAACAATAATAATGCCGGCAGAACTCCTTCACATTGGCATGCCCTAATTGAAATAAATGGGGAACAGGGTATTACAATATCAAAGCTTAGCAATTTGCTATTACTATCTTTACCGGTTACTTCTCGTATTGTAGATACACTTGTAGGATCTAATCTTGTTCAATATAGAGAAGGGGTAGATAAACGACAAAAAAAACTTTATATAACTGAAAAGGCCAAAAATGAATTGTCAAATATTGAGGATTTCTCCAATTTACGCGTAAAAGGGGCTTTAAGATATCTAAATATAGAAGAGCAACAACAGATATTTAGATCTATTGAGATATATTCTAATGCACTTGAATTAAGTAGAATAAAAAAAGAAGAAATTAAAGTTCTTAAATTATCTACTTCTCGTTTGATTCGAAAAAAAATTATTTCAATGATAGAAGAAATTCAGACTAAAGAATTTTCAGTTGAAATTAATGATGAAATTAATTCATGTATTTTAAAGGCTGAGGAACATTTTCATTATAATAATGAATGCAATTTTTGGTATGCCACAAATGCGGACGCAGAAATAATAGGTTCTATAGGACTAAAAAAAATAGATGAAAATAAAGCTGAGATAAAAAAATTTTTTGTAAAACAAGAATACCGAGGTTATGGGGTAGCACAAAAATTATTTAGTAAGCTTGTACTTGTAGCTGAGAAACATAAATTTAATTCATTATATTTAGGCACTGTTGATAAGTTAAAAGCAGCACAGCGTTTTTATGAAAAAAGAGGATTTATGAAAATTTCTAAGAATATTTTACCTAAAAATTTTGAAATATGCCCGGTAGACACTGTTTTTTTTCATGGTTTAATTGAAAATGTAAAAGCTACTCTATATTAAATTTCTATATTTAGACTGAAATATATTATAAAGAATGCAATCTTTATAATATATACAGGCTTAAACTTGTTTAACTATATTAATCAACAATAGGAACTTCAGGAGCTTTTTCGATATTATCTTGCTGTTTAATAGATTGTTCAGAATCAATTAAAGAGGTTTTTTTACTAGATCTAATAGCAAAATTGCCTAAAATTAAGCTATTAATCATAAATAATACTGCAAGTATTGTAGTTATCTTAGTTAAAATATTTGCAGCAGCTCTTCCTGATAACACGCCAGCATTGTTACCGCCACCCGATAAGCCACTAAGCCCATCAGTGCTATTACGTTGAATAAGTATTATACTAATTAAACATATAGAAATAATAATATGTACCACTAATAAAATTAATTGCATTTTTTAAATCACTCTAATTTTTATAATCTATAATTTTTTTAAATTCATCAAAGTTAAGGCTTGCTGCACCTACAAGAACGCCTGCTACTGAATTAATAGCAAGTATATCATGTGCATTACTGCCATTTACTGACCCACCATATACTATCTTATATTTATTTTCAAATCTTTCGCTTAAGTTAAAATGAATTTCTTCAATTTGTTCAATGGAAGCAGCATTACCAGTGCCTATTGACCATAGGGGCTCGTAAGCTAAAATAACATTATTTGGGTCATGTTCGATGTTTAAATCAGAATTTAACTGTTTATAAATAGAGTCTAAGTAATTTCCTTTATTACGTGTTTCTTGATCTTCGCCTATACATAATATCACTTTTAAACCAGCTGAATGCGCCAGTAAAATCTTGGAATTTATTATTTTACTAGTTTCATTATAGTATTTACGTCTTTCTGAATGTCCTATAATAACATATTTGCATCCTAATTCAGCTAACATTTTAGCACTGATTTCTCCTGTAAAGGCTCCGTCTGTATGGTCAGAGCAATTTTGAGCGCCAAGCGAAATTTTACTATTTGAAAAATTTTTTGCTTCTTGAATTAAGGTGTAAGGTGGGCATATTATTATTTCATTACTATAATCCATATTGCAAAATTGATTTAAAGGCTTCAATAAATTTAAAACCGTATTCACGCTCCCATTCATTTTCCAATTAGCTATAATTAATTTGTGATTTTCCATGTTTGAACTTATTTAAATAAAATTTTAGTGCTTATAATAAATTAATTTGGTATAAGCAAAATTATATAGCAAATTAATTTGCTCAAGTAACTAATTTTTTGGAACTTAAAAATATGCTAAATTCGTTAAGATCAGGCTCAAACAATATAATAGTAAAGTTTTTGCTTAGTATAGTTGCCATTGCTTTAATTTGGGGGTTGGGAGATTTTTTTAAAAAAAACTCAAGTAATGAAGTTGCTATTATTGATAATGATCTAATTATAAGCCGTAACGAATTAGAAATAGCAAAAAAAAATGAAATAGCAAAATTAAAAAATTTTTTAGGAGATTTATCTGAAGAACAAATTCAGGCTCTTAATATTGAAGCGTTTGTATTAAAAAAACTAATTAATAATAAATTAATTGAAAAAGAAGCATTAAAACAAAATTTAAAAGTACCTGATAAAGATATTGTTGATTATATTAAAACAGAAGCTGTATTTTTCAATGATGTAGGAAAATTTGATAATGAAAGATTTCATAGAATATTAGCAGCCAACAATATTAGAGAAGAGCAATATATTAATTCTTTAAAAAATGAATTAGTATCAAAATTTTTGATATCGTCCATTAACAGACAGCCTATCATTTATAAAAATTTAGCAAAAGAAATTGCTATTTATAATAATGAAGAGAGATTAATTGAATTGGTAAAAATTAATCCCTTATCTATAACTAATATCACAAATGTCAATGAAACAGAACTTGAAGATTATTATAATAAAAATCAAGGTAATTTTATTAAACCTGAAAAGAGAAGCTTTAGCTATATTATTTTAAATAAAGATACATTTAATAATAAAATAAGCGTTAGTGAAGATGAAATTAAGAATGAATATAACGAGAATAAAGATAATTATAAAATAAACGAAAAAAGAAATATCTATAATTTTATATTTAAAAGCAAAAATGAAGCAGAAGATATTTTATCGAAATTGAAATCTGGCAAATCTGTTAAGGAGTTATATAAAAACCCAAAAGAATATCTTATTAAAAATTCTGACAAGGCTAATTTCCCTGGTGAATTGCAAGATATAGGCTTTTCTTTAAATGAAAATAAATTTAGTGAAATTTTGAGCACTACTATCGGATATCATATTTTACTTGTTGAAAAGATTATACCTGCTTACACGCCAAATTATAACGAAATAAGACATGAGCTCTCTGAAAATATAAAGCATAAAAAATATGATGAAATTTTGTTCAAAACTATCAAAGATGTGGAAGATGAAATAGCCTCCGGCGCGCTTTTTGAAGAAGTGGCAAATAAATTCTCCTTAAATATTAAAAAAATTTTTGAAATTACTCAAGATGATTTTAGAGATAATAAAGAGTTTATTCAATTTACTAATTTAGATGAGGCAGTATTTAACAACGATATCAATTTCATATCCCAGGCCATTTCAAATTCGGATAATTCAAAATACATAATATTTAAAGTAGATAATATTATACCCAGTGCAGTTGAAAAATTTGGAAATGTTAGAAATGAAATCATAAATATAGTGAAATCTATTAAACAAGAAGAAATGGCAAGAAAAGCTTTAGAGGAATGCAAAAGTAAAACAAATGAAACTCATGATTTAAATAAAAATATAAAAGTTGAATCTGCAAATCTTAAAAGAAATTCTATATTGCAAAAAGATTTAAGTGAGGAGTTTATCAAAAATATATTTAAAATTGATTTAAACCAATCAACAAGTATATATAAAATGCCTAATGGTGATTTCGCCTTCGCAATTATTAAACATATTTCAAAAAATGATAAATTAACTGAGGATGAGAAAATACGCGTTGAAAATGAGCTTGAGAAAGAATCAATACATGACATAGCTGAAGAATATATAAATTACTTAAGTAAAAAATATTCTGTTAAAATATCTAAATGACATTATTTTCAATAAACTGACCATTTTAAGTTTAGTGATTTTAATACATTATCAATTTGTGAATCGAAGAGTCTATCATTATATAATATAAATTCATTTATATTACCATTAAATCTAGAACAGCTCATTGAAGAATCGCAATTTGCCAGTATTACATCAATCCCACTATATGTAGTATGATTAGTACCAGTATATGAAATATTTGTTTTGTAAACATTCGCATTTGTGCTAAAGCTTGGACTAGAGCCAGCAATATATCCACCTGCAGAATTTATTAATGCTAAATACATTGTAGCATTCGAATCAATCATTCCAACCGCAATTTGTACAGTATTGCCTGATAATGAAGGGGTAGAGCTACTAACAGTCCCAGTATCAGCAGTGCCAATGCCATTATATTGTAAGGTGAAAAGATTTGTAGCTGATTTATAATATAAATTGAAATTTCCATTATTTGTTGTGACTTTAGCTAGAGCAGTATTACTTGTAATACTTCCCGCATAATTGAAAACTATAAAAAAAGTAATTGATGAAGACATAGTATGAGAAGTAGTATTACGGTTTAACTGAACGTTACTAAATG
>JBKBYG010000050.1:0-6814 GCA_046313435.1 Alphaproteobacteria bacterium | reverse complement strand
ATGTGGTTACAAAATCAGGAAAATCTACAATCCCCGTGCTGACTAACTTATTCGGTACTGTTGAACGCGTGGCATTAGGTATGGGCGTCACCAAAGATAAATTACGCGAATTTGGAGAATTACTTGCTTTTTTAAAACAGCCTGAACCGCCAAATAGTTTTAAAGAAGCATTATCAATGTTTCCCCTAATGAAAAAAATATTAGCTATGAAGCCCAAACATGTGAATAATGCACCTGTGCATGAAATTGTACTTACAGGCGATAATATTGATTTGAATATCCTCCCTATACAAACTTGCTGGCCTGGAGAACCTGCTCCTTTGATAACTTGGCCACTCGTAGTAACGAAAGGTCCAACAAGTGAAAAAATTGATGATTTTAACCTTGGCATTTATAGAATGCAAGTTACAAGCAGGAATACTGCAATAATGCGGTGGCTAAAACATCGTGGAGGGGCTACTCACCATCAAAGATGGAAAGCTGAACACCAAGAACCATTGCCTGCAGCAATAGTAATAGGTGCTGATCCAGCAACTATACTTGCAGCTGTTACACCAGTTCCAGATACTTTATCTGAATATCAATTTTCAGGGCTCCTTCGTGGTGAAAAATTAGAGTTAGTTGATTGCAAGACAATACCAATAAAAGTACCAGCTCAAGCGGAAATTGTAATTGAAGGATATGTTAGCCTCACGGACTATAGAGATGAAGGGCCATATGGTGACCATACAGGTTATTATAACTCTGTAGAAAAATTCCCCCATTTCACTGCTACTGCATTAACTATGCGTAAAGATCCAATTTATCTCACTACTTATACTGGAAGACCGCCTGATGAACCTTCTATTTTAGGGGAAGCATTAAATGAAATATTCATACCGCTAGTTAAACAACAATTTCCTGAAATAATTGATTTCTGGCTACCTCCAGAGGGGTGCTCATATAGATTTGCAGTTGTTTCTATTAAAAAGACTTATCCAGGGCAAGCTAAAAGAATAATGATGGGTGTATGGAGTTATTTAAGGCAGTTTCTATATACCAAATTTGTTATAATTGTAGATGATGATATTAATTGTCGCGATTGGAAAGATGTGATTTGGGCTATGTCTACCCGTATGGATCCTGCTAGAGACACTCATATAATTGAAAATACACCTATAGATTATTTAGATTTTGCATCAGTTCATTCTGGATTAGGTGGTAAAATTGGTTTTGATGCTACTAACAAGCTTCCTCCAGAAACAGATCGAGAATGGGGAGAAAAAATAAAAATGGACCAAAATATTATTAATAAAGTTACAGAAAAATGGAATAAATATAATATACCTATTAAGGGATTATCTATTTGGGAGAAAAAGTGAAGATATTACCTAATAATGTTGATAGATTTTTATCTGCACCGCCAAATAATATAAAATCTATATTAATATATGGGCCTGATAATGGCTTAGCGAGCGAAAGAGTTCAAAGCCTGACCAGGAAGCTTGGAGGCAAGTTAGATGATCCTTTCAATATCTTTGAACTTAATTATGATAAAGTAAAAGATCATCCCTACTATCTAAAAGAGCTTATTTATTCAATTAGTTTAACAGGCCAAAGAAAAATAATAAAAATTATTTCAGTATCTTCTAACATAAATCCAGAATTATGTGAAATTTTATCAAATATTAAAACACAAAATATTGTAATAATGATAGCTGGCGAACTTCCACCAAGTTCAAGCGTTAGGAAATTCTTTGAAACAAACATAAATTCAGCATCTATTGCGTGTTACACTGAAGAAAATCAAGCATTAAGAAGCTTTATATCTAATTATTTAAAGAAACATAATTTTACCTACGAAAATGGAGTTATAGAACAGCTTGAAGAATTAATATCAGGGGATAGGTTCATTATCAAAAACGAATTGGATAAACTCATGACTTACGTTGGAGACAGAAAAAATATTCAATTATCAGATATTGAAAATTGTAATATAAATCTTATTAATGCTTCAATGGAAGAATTCTGCCAATATTTAATATGCAGAGATGTAAAATCAATAAATATTTTTACATATCTACTCGAAGAAAATATTAGTCCCATAAGTATAATTAGAAATATTGTTAGATATATTATAAGATTATACCAAGCAAAACTAGAAATGGAAAAAGGCAAAACAATAAAAGATGCTATATCAACATTAAGCCCTGCTTTATTCTTTAAACAAGTTCCTATTTTTACTAAAGCACTTAATATATGGTCTGTAAAAGAATTGATAAATTTATTAGAAAATCTTACGCAATTAGAAATAGCTTGTAAAAAAACTGGAACCCCTGTTAAATTGATATGCGAAAGATTATTAATTAATTTAGTAAAATGAAATGGAAGATGAACTAGAATTCAAAAGAGAATATTTTGTAAGCATCCAAGATATAGATCCGACAATTCAACTTAGGATAATGTATAATAGTAAAGTAAATTTCTTAGGCCGGGTTGTTGCAGGTTATGAGAATGTTAATAAAATACTTGTTACTAAAGAAGCAGCGAAAATTTTAAAAGAAATTCAAAAACAATTAAATGAGAAAAACTATTCTTTACTTATATATGATGGGTACCGACCACAGCATGCAGTAAATGATTTTATAAATTGGAGCAAGGATGCTACGCTGGCAAACAAACATCTTTTCTATCCTTATATAGATAAAAAAGATGCTTTCAAATTAGGTTATATAGCTACCAGATCTACTCATAGTAGAGGCAGCACTGTTGATCTAACTTTAATAGATTTAAATAAGAAAGTATTTTCTCCAATAATTACAAACAGGAAACTTATAAATGGTAAATTTATATTCTTTTTAGATGATAACAGCTTGGATATGGGAAGTTCAGTAGATTTATTTGATGAAGCTAGTTTTACAATGAACAATGAAATTGATTCAGTTGCTCATGAGAATCGAATGTTGCTTAAACAAATTATGGAAGCAAATGGTTTTATAAATTTTCCTAAAGAGTGGTGGCATTTTACATTAGAAAATGAACCATTCAAAGATAAATATTTTGATTTTTCTATATAATATAGTATGTTTCCGTCTAACTTATAGTAATACTTCTAGTCAAATTGTTTATAAATTAGCTTTCTTACAGAATTCGCTTTTGTAAGAAGAGAGGAAGGAGAATTATATAAAGTAGATGAAGATTCGAGTACTATAAATCACCTTTAAAACTAGAGTTTCTGAAGAAGTCTAATAATTTATAACATTATATGCAATTGATAGGAATTTATTAATAATGAAAATTTTGCCAACTTTTTCCCTCTATATGGCTAGACAATTTGTAACGGGCTTGATATTGATTTTAGCTATAATGACTACTGTTTTATTAATTTCAACATCGCTTGAAATTTCTAGAATATATCAAAGCAAATCTCTTGAGTTAGCCTCGTATTTGAAGCTTATATTATTTAAGTTACCCTTTTTAATCGAAGAAATTATCCCATTTATTTTTCTCTTAGCTTCTATATTTACTTTAGTACGTCTAACAAAATCTAACGAATTAGTAGTTGCAAAAGCTGCAGGTATTTCAGTTTGGCAATTTTTATTACCCTTAATATTAATTGCGATTTTATTTGGAATATTTATAGTTACTATATTTAATCCTTTTAGCACAACCTTACTTGAAAAGTTTGATAGATTGACTAATAAATATAGTAACAAGTCTTATAATAGTATAGTAATTGATGATAACGGAATCTGGCTTACAGATAAAACTTTAGATAATAATATTATTATACATTCTAAATCATTTAACCAAAATCAATCCTTATTAAAAACTGCTATATTTTATTTGTTCGATAAAAATGGTAAATTTCTTCAAAGACTAGATGCAACAGAAGCTAAATTAGAAAATAATACATGGACTTTATATAATATAAATATTTTAAACGATAGAGAAATTACTTATAAAACAGCTAATATAATGAATATTCCTACCTCTATTAAAATTTCTAAATTACAAGATAATTTTGCTTCTCCTAAAAAAATTTCATTTTGGAATTTATTTGCGTTTATTAGGACATTGAAAATGACCGGGTTTTCAGGAGTTAAGTATCATATACATTTATATAAACTTGTTATATTACCAATTTATTTAGCTAGTATGGTAATTCTAGCAGCAGTATTTTCCTTAAGATCTTATTTTTTTCAAAGAAAAAATTTTTCTATAGTTATTGGAATTTCATCTGGATTTATAATATATTTTATGTTTGATATTATTGCTGCATTTGGTTTATCAGGAAAACTTTACCCTAGTATTTCAGTATTTGTGCCAGTATTCATTTTATTATTAATTTCTGTTGCTGCCTTAATTCATTTGGAAAATGGATAATATATGCTTAAGTTAAAAACATTATATTCATTATCATTTTTAGTGTATTTTTTTATATTTATAAATTTTGCAAAATCTACTTTAGGTAATGATAATAATTTCCTCTCTAATCTCGAGCAACCTTATAATTCAACAATAAATTTAACTGATTCGAGTAGTAAAGGCCACCAGGACAAATTCAGTAATCCTATATTATTTTCTGCTGACGATATTTTATTTAATGAGCAAAACGCAACTATCAAAGCTAATGGACGCGTAAAATTTATGCAAAATGATAATATAGTTTGGGCTGATGAAATAACCTATTACGACAAAATAAAGCAGGTAAGAGCTAATGGAAATATTCGCTTACTACAAGATGATGGTAATTTTGCATATGCGGATAAAATAATATTAAATTCTAATATGAAAGAAGGGCACATAGAAGATTTCAAATTAAGATTCAAAGATAATTCATTACTTGCTGCTAATTTAGGTAAACTAAATAATAATCAATATCAATTAATTAAGGCAGTTTATTCCTCTTGTCCTGTATGTTCTAACAAACAACCCGTATGGCAAATTAAGGCTGATAAAGTTACCTTTGATAAATCTGAGCAAAAAATATTATACAAAAATGCATATTTTGAAGTGTATGGAGTACCAATATTATATACACCATATTTTTCTCATGCGACCAGCGACTCTGAGGCAAAAAGTGGAATTTTAACTCCTAAATTAGGTCATATTTCTAAATTAGGTAATACCGTTGAAATTCCTTTATATTTAAGAATTGCCTCCAATAAAGAAGCTATTCTTTCTCCAATATTTACTACTAAAAAAATTATTTTAACTGGAAAATACAGTCATTTAGCAAATTTTGGTAGTCACAATTATGGATTTTCTGCAGTAAGCTCAGATAACAAAGACAATAAATATAGAGGACATTTTGAAGGAAAAGGCATTTTTAAATTAAATGAGGATTGGAATTTTGGTTATAATTTTAAAAGAGCTTCAAGTAGAACATACCTTAAAACTTATAAATTTAGCAACGAAGATCATTTAGTTTCTCAAGCATATTTAGAATATTATGCTAATCGAAATTATATAAATACTAAATTTATTACTTTTCAAAGCTTAAATGATTTTTATAATAGAAACAATACTCCATTATTATTTCCTTATATGCATTCACATTTTGAAAGTGAGAAAAAAAATAATTCTTATTTCTTTATAGATAGTAATCTAATGTTATTAACTAGGAAAACAGAATATAATACTAATAGGCTTATAAATAATTTTGGTTATAAAAACTCTTTAATTACTCAATCTGGACATGTATTTGGAATAACTAGCTCTATAAGATTTGATATATACAAAGCTCTTGATAAAATAAATTCTTCAAATTTAAAATACACTTCTCTTATACGCCCTATTCCAGTTTTACAGATTGATTGGAATTATCCTTTATTTAATTCTGTATATAATAATGAAATATATCTAAAGCCTATGGCTAACTTAATTATAACTCCTACAGGCATAAACAAAAAAATTACAGAAAAAATTATCCCTAACGAAGATAGTTTGTATGTTGAATTATATGAAGATAATTTATTTAAACCTAGTAAATTTCCTGGTTTAGATTTAGTAGAAGAAGGAACAAGAATTAACTATGGTGTTAATAGTGTCTTGAACAACCAATATGGTAAATTAGATATGTTAGTTGGACAAAGCTATAGAACAAAAAGAATTGAAGATAGTTATGGAATAAAATATATTTCGACAAGTGGTTTGCAAGATAAATTTTCCGATTATGTAGGAAAAATTAATTATGTACCGAATGAACATTTTAATTTATTCTATCGTTATAGAATTGATAAAAAAGATTTTAATTTTCAAAGAAATCAAATTGGTGTAAATGTAAATTATTCGCCAGTTTCCTTTCTAATTGATTATGTCACTTTAAGTGAAAATTATTTTCAAGAAGAAATTAACGCTAGCAGAAAACAAATATTTCTTCAAGCTGCAGCCAATTTAACAAATAGATGGAATATCGGGACGTATGTTAGAAAAAATTTATCTAAGAATAACAAAAAAATTATTTCTAGTGGCGGAAATATAAATTATACTGGAGATTGTTTTGGAATTTCTACAATTATAGAAAAAGATTTTACCCATACTAAAGAGCAGAAAAAAAATTCAATCTCTTATTTTATGACATTATCACTTAAAAATATAACTCAATAATTATGTTCATTATGAAGAAAATACTTTTACAATTATTTTTACTTATTTTACCAACTATTTGTTACTCGGCTAATCCTACTAGTATTGCAGCTATTGTTGGAGAAGAGATGATTTCTACTATTGATGTGTACAATAGAATAAACTTAACTATGGTTACTTTTGGTATGGAAAAAAATCAAGCTAATGCTGATAAGCTTTTACCCCAAATATTACAACAATTAAT
>JBKBYG010000049.1:0-6844 GCA_046313435.1 Alphaproteobacteria bacterium | reverse complement strand
CTATCCAATTAATTGAACCTTGATCACGCTTAGCCCTTTCCATTTTTTGCTCCCAAATCATCTGGCTGTATATCGCTGGTTGTATTATTTTAAATGTATCACTTTCAACTTTAGCAAGTACATCCATATCTACGAGACTGTCATTCATCGGAGTTATAATAGTATCTGCCCGAGAATGTGCGCGACGGGATAAATCCGAATCACTTCCAGGCGTATCTATTACAATAAAATCATTGTCATTACACAATTCATTAAATATAGATAAAAATTCTGCTTCCTCTTCTTTTGCTCGAAGATTTATATCCGGATTATTACTTATTTTAATTGCAAAATGAGTAGGTATAGCAAGGTTCAAATTTTTGTTTAATGCTGTATTTTTACGATTATTAATGTAATTTGTTAAAGATAATTGCCTAGTATCAGTATCTATACTTCCTACTTTAAATCCTAAGGTTAATAGACTCGCAATTATATGCATGGCCGAAGTGGTTTTGCCTGCGCCTCCTTTTTCATTACCTACTACAATTATATATGCTTTGGTAGGATCTATTTTAGTATTATAAGAATTATACATTTTTTTCTCATTAAACATTCTAATCATATTTATATAATTGTATATTTTATACAATCTAGTATATGGTGACTTATTAATTAAATTCTTTAAAAAACAATTAATCTTACTGATAATTTTTTATTTTAATTCACAATATTTCATTATAAAATTTTGAAGGTATATCAACTAATTTTATAAATCCTTCATCAAAATTTATTCCATAATCATAAAATTCATTATAATTATTATCTAGAGCGTGATGATCAATGATTAATTTCATACACTTAGCTAAATATTCGTTTAAAACTTGTTCAACTTTAATTATAGAAGCTTTATCTAGGCCTGTTAAAGTTTCATCCATTATCAAAATATCTGGTTGGTTAAATACCGCTTGAATTATAGCTATTTTTTTAGCTTGACCACCACTTAATTTAAATTCCTTACTATCTAACCTTGAAATAAGTCCTTTTTCATTAGAATCATCATTGATGAAATCATCAATTTCTAATTCCTTAAACAATTGCTTCACAGCAAGCGTCAAATTTTCGGTTTCTTCCTCATTTAAAGAATTTAAAAGATTGGGGAAAAAAACTACTTCAAGCAAAGTTGATCCTTTAGGTAAATATAAATCTTGATTAATAAACATTATATGGGGGGATAAACCATCAACATAAGGAAAAGAAATTTTTCCTTCAGTTTTCATAGGCTCATATACTCCTTCTTTAAAATCTATGAAAGTAGTAGTTTTACCGCATCCTGATTTCCCGGTAACAGCATAATTTTTACCCATAGAAAGCTCTATATTTTCAGCATTTACTATTTCTTTATTATCGAAATCAATTTTATAATTTTTTATAATTAATTTATTGTCATTATTATAATCTTTTTGCAATTTATCATTATCAGGTTGATTAATAATTTCAAATAATTTGTCTATACGGTTTTTGGAAATAATTATCTCTGTATTATCTAACTGAAAATTAATATTACTTGATAAGAATGAATAAACTTGAGAAGTTGCATTTTTTATAGAATAAATATACTCTAAATCGAATTTTCCGAAAATGAACTTGCCTCCAAAATATCCAAAATCTACAATTAAATTAAAAATCTCTTGGGCATCATTTAAAGCTTGTTTAGCTGTATTATAGTATTTTAATTGATTACTTAACTCATTTTCTTTTATCAAAACACGATTATATTTATCTTTAACAAATTCCTTGCCATCTCTTAAATTAATATTTTCAATATTGTCAGAAATATCAAATTTTATTTCCCATTTTTGATTCTCAATATGTGCTTGCTCTTCTGTTATTTTCCTTGATTTATCTGATAAATACTGAAGACACATCTGCATTGGTATTAAAAATATAGCATATGGAGCTAAAGCATCCGCTGCTTTAGTGACAATTTTATATAATTCTAAAACAGATTTTAAACATTCTTCCGTAACGTCTACTAGTTTACTGCTCCCACAAAATATTAATTTATATAGATCATATGTAAGATTTTGTATTATTTCTTGACCCTGATCATTAGCTAATATCTTTCTTCCATTGCCATCTTTAAGTATTAACTCAGTGCTTTGCTCAATAATTAAATTAAATTGATCTTGAGTAAGATTATTTAACTTTATGTCAATACATGTCTCAATAACTTTTTTTATTGTATATAATTTTAAAGTATTCTTGCTCAAATTAAAAATTCCACTTATCAAGCTTAATTCTGAACCTTTAGGATAAGATAAGGGATTAAGCTTAAGTAAAAGGTCTTTAGTAAAAGCTGCAGAAATAAAATTTTGTAAAAAGTAATTTTCAATAGTAAAATTAGCACTAATTTTTACTAAGGTATAACCTATTATAGAGATAAGATTGAGTAAAAATTTATTATTATAAACTTCGCTTAGATTATCTAAAATTAGTTTCATTCCTTCATATGGATTTTCATATAATGTATTTTGAATAAGCTTTAGATTTTTCCAAGAGATTATTTCTTTTGTATCAAATAAACTATTTACAGTTAGAAATGAATCTAGTGGCAAATTAAGTTTTTCATTAAAGTCTAAGAAATCATCAGCAAAATAAGATAACACTGCAGGAACTGTGCATGTTGCTGCGTATATAGGTAATGTTAAATTAGGATAAATTGTTAAAAATGAAACGGCTGCTGGTGATAAAATTGTACTTGCCCAGAATAAATAAGATGTAATATAGTGTTTATTTATTATATCATTTTGGATTAAGTATTCATCTATTATTGAAGCGCCTAAGCCTATTAGACCCCCACTTAATCCATTTTTAATTGCTCCCCCAATAGTACTAATTGATACTGTTGTTAAATATGGAACCCATCTTGAATGGATATTTAATCGATTTTCTTCTGCCATTTAAACAATATATTTATATTAAAAGTTAACAAGCTTTAATATTTCTATTAATAAATGTCAAGTTAATATATTATTTAAATTTAAGTCTTTATACTCTATTTTCCTAATAAGGTAAAGGCTTAGATTAGAGAATTTCGATAATTTAAAAATTAGATGATGAGCAATATATTAAATTTGAATCATATTTAATTTTAGGAATTTCAGGCCATGAAGGCCAGTCTTGATACAAGTCATTACTATTCTCTGGTGTTATATTAGGTGTACGATCAGTTTGTTCTTCTTCCCAATCAATTTCAGTAACTAATTGATATTTATGCATTTTTGATCCTATTATTTTAATTAATAAGTTCTTTTTAAAGCATAATTTATAAGAATCCTATTTACTGATAATATTCAATTTATAAAAATATTATAAAGCTTAAAATTCAATTTTCTATAAATTAAAGATTTATTATGATTTACGGAGCGTCCCAGTATCCACCTAAAGCTTTAAATAAATCTACTGAAGAGTTTAAACAATTTTGATATGATTTAATTGTTACAATTTTTGCATTTAATAAATTTTGTTTAACACTAAATACTTCTGATAGATCTGTATATCCAACATCATATCTTGACTGAGAAATCGATTGCGCTTCTTCTTCTGATAATTCATTTCTTTTTATTTTTTCATAAATTGCAAAATTATTTTCTTGAGCAGTTAATGCATTAAATACTTCAGCAAATGCTGTTCTTACAGCAGTATGATATTTCGTAAGATAATCAGATCGTGTTGCTTCAGCTATTTTAACACTTGCTCTTGTTTTTCCAAAATTAAAAATTGGAGCGGTAAGACTTCCAGCAATATTCCATGTATTTGAGTTTGTAAATAATTTATCAATATCAACACTTCCTGCGCCAATCAAGCTTGTCAATGATATGTCTGGAAAATACGCCGCTCTTGCAATATCTATTTGTGCATTAGCAGATGCTAATTTATACTCAGCTGCTTTAATATCAGGCCTTTGAGCTAAAAGCCGTGAAGGTATCAAATTAGGTATAATAGGTGTAGCTGGTAAATTATTAATTTTATCTGTATGTTCTATAATATTTTTTGTAAAAGACTCAGGATCTCTTCCAAGCAATATTTTAATAGCATTATCTTGTTCAGATAGTTGTTGCTCTAGTGAAGGAAGTTTTGTAATTATAGTATTTAAGTTTAATTCAGCATTAAGAAATTTCTGCCTGTCTATGATTCCAGAATTATATTTTGCTTGTACTATTTCAAATAATTGTTTTTGAAACTCAATTACTTCTTTAGTTAGGTTTATTTGTTCTGAAAGGCTAATAATATTAAAGTATGCTTTTGCAACTTCAGATGCTATTGTCAAACGTACATTATCTTTTGTGGTTTCAGCAGCAAGCAATTCCGATTTTGCTGATTTATTAGCATTTGCAAGTTTTCCAAACAAATCTAACTGATAACTAATATTGCCACCAACAGTAAATGAATTTATAGGTTTATTTCCCATAGGAGAAGGAACTTGTGGACTATTTTGTGTTCTTGAACCACTAGCTTTTAAGTCAAGCGAAGGCAATCTATCTGAACTACTAGCAGCAATTGCAGCTTGTGCCTTAGTGATATTGTTAATTGCTAATTGAATGTCAGAGTTAGCAATTAATGCTTCATTTATCAAAGATTCAAGTAGCGGATCATTAAAACTTTGCCACCAATTTTGACTCTTTTTATTCTCAAGTTGCTTTATCTCCTCATTAGATTTAACCCAAGATTTAGGAGTATTGATTTGAGGATCATTAAACTCTGAAGTTATTGTACAAGCTTGTAATAAAAACAATAAAGAAAATAGAAAATTTAATTTAATCATATATTGGTTCCTTCTCTGCTTTAATATCTTTTGATTTACTAAAATTACTTACTACTTTGAAAAATAACGGAATAAATAATGTTGCAATAAAGGTTGCTGCAAGCATTCCTCCAATAATTCCTGTTCCTATAGAGTGTCTGCTTGCAGATCCTGCCCCACTGCTGAAATAAAGAGGAACACATCCTAAAATGAATGCAAGTGAAGTCATTATTATAGGTCTAAAACGCAATCTTGCCGCATTAAGAGCTGCATCTATTGCTGGTACGCCTTTTTTATACTCTAAAAATGCAAATTCTACAATTAAGATAGCATTTTTTGCTGATAATCCAATCAAAGTTACAAGTCCAACTTGAAAATATACATCATTTGCAAGCCCTCTCAGAGACTGAAAAATTACTGCACCAAAGACAGCAAAGGGCACAGAAGCGACTACAGCAATTGGTAAACTCCAACGTTCATAAAGTGCTGCAAGTATTAAAAATACCATTATAATTCCAATTATAAACGCTATAATTCCTGTATTACCTGAGGCTTTTTCTTGATAAGCAGAACCAGTCCAAGCAAGTGAAAATTCTTCTGAAAGCGACTCTTTTGCTGCCTCTTCCATTGCGTTTAAAGCTTGACCTGAACTATAACCAATTGCAGGACTGCCCATAATTCGTGCTGCTGGGAAAATATTAAATCTGTCCAAATTATTCAAACCAACAATTGGCTCAATTTTCAACAATGAATCTATAGAAACCATTTTTCCAGTTTTAGATCGTACAAACACATCTTTTAAATTATCTATACGTTCTCTAAATTCTGAATCTGATTGCATTAACACCTTATATGTACGCCCATATAATGTAAAATCATTAATATAAGCTGTACCGAATGTAGTTTGCATAACATTAAATACATCAGAAATGTTAATGTTAAGAGCTTTGGTTTTTGTCTTGTCTAATATAATTTTGTACATTGGTACGCTGGCTGAAAAAGTTGATTGTAGACCTGAAAGTTCTGGACGCTTTTTCGCTGTTTCTAGAAATTTATTTATTGCATTACTTATTGAATCTGTGAAATTAGTTTCACTTCCTTTGTACAAAATATATGCATCAAACCCCCCTGTAGTACTCATGCCTGTAATTGCAGGCGGATTAAATGCTAGAATAATTGCATCTTTATTTGTTGCTGCACCAATTCCCATAAATTTACCTGCTAATGCTTTTGAATCCTCAGATGGCTTTGTTCTAAAAGCCCAATCTTTAAATTTAACAAATGCAGCACCAGCACTCGATTTAAGGCCACTACCACCAATAAGATCGAACCCAGCTAAACTTATAACATGCTCAACCGCAGGATCTTTAATAATATGAGAAGTAAAATCATCAATAACGTTAACAGTTCGATCTATAGAAGCTCCTGGCATTAACATTTGCGCAGTGACAATATATCCCTGATCTTCATCAGGCACTAAACTTGTTGGAAGCCTCAAAAACATTACAATTACGAGTGCAATTACTGACATAAATGCTAAAAATGCAATAAATTTATTATTTAGGAAATATTTCACACCTGAAATATATTTTGCAGTTAGCCTACCAAACCAATTATTAAATTTATTGAAGAAATAATTATCGTGATGTTTATATTCAATAAAATGTGCACATAATGCTGGTGTTAAAGTTAAAGCTACTAATCCTGAAAGTATAACTGCTATTATTATAGTTATTGCAAATTGTTTATAAATAGTTCCAGCAAGGCCAGAAATAAATGCTACAGGCAAAAATACTGCACATAGTACAAGTACTATTGCTATTACTGGCCCACTTACCTCTTCCATTGCTTTAATTGCAGCCTCGCGCGCTCTTAAACCCTCTTCACGCATTATACGTTCAATATTCTCTATTACAATAATTGCATCATCTACAACTATACCAATGGCTAAAATCATTCCAAATAATGTTAGCAGATTTATTGAAAATCCGAGTATATACATTCCCGCAAATGTACCAATAAGGGACACTGGTACTGCTATTAAAGGAATTAATGTAGCCC
>JBKBYG010000048.1:0-7275 GCA_046313435.1 Alphaproteobacteria bacterium | reverse complement strand
CGTAACCTTATATTCTAAACTGTTGTTTATACTTTTTATCTTCTTGTTCGCTTTTTGAAGCTTATTTCGCATTCTACGTTCAAGCTTAAAGGATTCTTTAACTAATTCAAGCGCTTCTATCAACTTTTCTTCTTCTAAATTATTAGGCTCAGGAAACTCAATATGAATATTTCCTTTTGATATTAATCTAGCATTATAAGCTAATAACATTAAAGGCTTTACTATTTTATTTTTGAAAAAAATTAAAAGCATTAAAAGAAAAAGACCTATGCAGCTACTCTGTATTATATCAGGCAGAACAAAATTTCTAAATTCTTGGGCTGATATAGCTTTATTTTCACCTAATAAAATGATGAAAGGATACTGATTCAACTTATAGCAAAAATTAAAAGATTCATTAAAATATTTTGTGCTAATAAAATTAAAATCATTAGAACTTATTTCAATATTTTTTAGAGGAACTAAAAATTTATTAAATTCTTTTTGGTCATTTATTAAAACAGATGATGCTATTAATTCTAATTTATCATTTAAAATAATAAAATTCACAGAATTACTTATATTCCTTTTAATTGTTTGAGTAAGCTTATTTACATCAATTCCTGATGAAATTGTACCAAGAAATTTATTATCTATATTAGTTATGCCAAATCCAACTGGTATAATTTTGGATGATCTCATCCTATTGCTCACTATAGATTCATCTGGTGAAGAAATAAGAATTCTCCAAGGGTTTTTAGGAGCAAGTTTCATCCATAGTCGCTTATCAAGATCTACCTTTAAATCTTTACCTAAGGCCCCCTCTACAGTAGTAGCTATTACATATCCTGAAGGAACAGTAAAATCAAATAAATTCAAATTAAACACATCTTGTACTAGCTTTGATATTGAAATAGTATCTTGTAAAACCTTGGCAACAGATTCTGAATTAATATCTTGAAGAGCAATAATTTTCTCACCTGCTACTCTTGAAAATTCTGAAATATAGTTAAAAGTAGTATCTAAAACTTCACTAATTTTTGAAACTTCTTCTGTATAATATAGTTTTTTATTATGTTGTAAGATTAAATATTTGGACCATCCAATAAGTATTAATATTAATAATAATGCTAAGGGTGCAAAAAACATGAAGAAAATATATTGGTTATATATAGATCTTTTTTTCTTCATTTGTAACATTTAACTCAGCCTTTTACTAAAATCTAATAATTTAATCTTTGCTTGGATAAGCCACGCATACCATTTGATCAGCAACCTTATCTAATATATTAGATGAAATAAATTTCATTGAAAAGAACTTTGATAATATAAAATCTGCTAAATTAAGCAAGTAACTTTTCTTTGTTAATACGGGTATATAAGTAATTGCCAAAACTTCAATTTTGCTAACAACTAAATTAGCTTCCTGCAATTCTTGTATAAATTCTTTACTATTAAATACATGACAAAAATTAATAAGAAACTTTTCATTATCATTTCTATAATATAGTAGATCGCCGTCACTTTTAAGTGATTCTAAAAAATTTCTTAAATGCATTGAAATATCATTATTAACATTATATTTGTCAATTTTTTGCTTCAATATTCTTAAATACTCATAAACTTGATACTCTTGTGAAAACATCTTTTTACCTGGTACGGTAATGACGCTTACAGCTTCTTTGCATGCAAGTTTATTAAAAATTTGTAATATATGGTTACGCTTTTCTTTAGTATCAATATGAGATAGAACGCTAAACATACACAAATTTATATGGAATCCTTCTCCAATAAGTTTATTGATTTCCTCAATTGAATCAGTAGGATTTGCGTGAATAAAATTAATCTTAACATTGTTTTTTATCATTGAAGCTAATAAATATCCATTTGAATTATTATCCAAAATTTTATTGTTTATTTTAAATTCATAATGTCTTAATTTTAAATGATTAATATAATTAGAAAGTCCCACAATACTTAAATCATATGCACAAATCTCAAAATTAATATTAAACTTTGAATAAAATGTAGCTAGACTTTCCAATAATGCAAATATACGCCCATCGCCACATCCATAATCTAGAATTTTTATTGTTTTTGGTTTTAAATTTTCTTTAAACTTAAGTTTTTTTATAGTTTCATGGAAACATTTTTTAATAATTTGTTTTTCTCTTAAAATAGTTTTATCTTTTCCAAATCTTTTATTGTAAATCGAGTCTTCCCCCCCTGCATAATATAAATCATATTCTTTTCCAATATTATATAAAGCATTTATTTCTTGAGACATATTTTACTTTTCTTAAATAATAGTTAATTTTTCTTTACTAATTATATATTATAATTTAATTATGTAAACAAAAAAATTTTTTCTCACTTCCATAGATCTACAGCTTATAGTAAAATTAATTTTTGTAAACTCAATTTTTAGTTGCAAAATGTAAATTTATTTGTAAATTATTAAAAGAGTATCTTTACTTTTAATTGATTTTTTACTAAACTCAAGTAAAATTTAAATAGTAAAGTTTTTAACCATTAATATAAGGAATGTAATTATGGTACAAAATCTAGATGATGTAGTTGATCAATTATTTACAATATTGACTGAATTAAATTTGAATATGGATATGAAAGCATATAGTAATTTAACAGATAAAGAGAAAAAAGATTTTCAAAAAGCAGAAATAAAATTAAACGAAGTAGTACTAAAGAATTTAATAAAACTAGAAAAAAATCATTCCAAATTTTTTAAAGATTCTGAAAAAAGACCAACTAATCAGACTAGGGAAGAAGATAGACAAAGCACAATGGTTAATGCCCTGCAATATGCTGTGCTTCAGCCTAATACACATCCGAATGTGGTTGCGCAATTAATTAAAATGGGCACAAGCGAAGATTGCATGATGATAGAAGAGCTTGGGCATAGAACAGCTTTACACTTATCATTTGTTTTCAATAACCAAGTATTGATTCCTACTATTGTTGATTCACTCAAAGAAAAATTAAAAAATGAAGGTAAAAGCCTAGCTGAAATAAAATCTACTGTTAAAGAATTTGTTAACATTGAAATGAGTAGTAAACATTTAAAAACACGCTATAATAATGCAACAGCTTTAAGTTTATTATGCGCACAGCAGAGAGGTTATGATAATAGAAGCTCGAAAGTAGAAGATCTATTTGGCGCGACTGAGGTAGAACATTTATTAATGAATGGAGCTAGTCCTAATTTTAAGGATAATAAAGGCAATACTCCTCTACATCAAAGTGTAATCAAGGGAAGATTAGTTGCGCAACACACAAACGAAGAGATAAAAAAAGAGAATTTAAAAAAAGAACCTTTAAAAAAACAGCCATTAAAAGATGAATCTTTATATGCTTATGAAGCTACAAAACCTCTTTTGCGTATATTAATTAAAGCTGGCGCTGATATTGAAGAAAAAAACAACGAGGGGAAAACTTTTTATGCTGAATTAAAACCTGAGCATCAAGAAGAAGTTAAAAAAATAGATAGAATGGTTAAGTTAACCCGTGATTCAGGGGTTTCAATAGCTAATTCAAACGATCTTACTTATGTATCAAAGCATAATTCTAGTAAAACAAAATCAAAAGGTTGTAGCATAATGTAAAATCGAAAAGGATTAATACATTTTATGTATCTCCTTATTTAATTTTTAGATTTATTCGAGAACTCTAGTTTAAAGTTAATTTCCAGTCCAATTTATCACTCAAATCCTAACATACATTTAGCACGCTTCAGGTCTGCGTGCTAAATGTCTTTTAAAATTTCATTTAGAATCGAATTTTTGCATAATTTTAATGGGTAGGCCCACTAGGCTTTTTAAACCCTTTAGGCTTTTCAGGTGAAGTCTTATCATTATTAAGGCTATTGGAATTTTTTAATTTATCAATCGTAGATTTAACATTATTTAATGCTTCTAAATCTTTTTTAGAAAGAGCTTTTGCAATATCGTTAGGAATATTTTTAATGTCTTTTATTTTAGGAGCAATCAATCTCTCATTTTTTAAATTAAGTTTTTGTTTTTTATCTTCATTAATACCTTCATCTAATTTTTCTTCAGTTCTTTTATACACAGTATTAGGCTTACTTTGAAATTCATTCATAGATAATGCTTTGCTGTCTGCATTCTTCAGAATCTCCTCCTGCTCTTTAAGTTCTTGTAAATTCTTTTTCGCCTTTTCTAAATCCTTCTTCTTTTCCTCAGACAATTTACCTTTTGTCTCTTCTTTTTCAAGCTTTTCTATTTGTTTTTCTAATTTTTTAATAAGCTCTTGTCTTTTGTCTGTAGTACCATCTTTGTTTTGCTGAGTTCTAATTTCTTTCAATTTGTCTCTAGATTGTTCAGCTTCTGCTCTTCCCTCTTCAGTAGTCAAATCAGCATTTAGCATTATATCCATATTTTCTTCAATTTTAGCATTTGTTTCCTTATGCTCTTCATTGAAGTCCTCGATCATTCTGAATAATCTTCTGCGAAGCTTGAGATCTTTTTCTTCTTCCGTCTCTTCTACGAGCACCGCAGTACGCCTATTTGGGTTGCCTAAAGAATTATCATTACTGACTAAATCTTGAGCTTTAGAAATTTCTGCTGATAATTCTTTAGTAACATCATAAGCTATTGCCTGCATTAAAATATCTGCGAGTTTTGCTGCTCTGGTAGCAGGGTCATATGAGGCTAAATTTTCTAGGCTATTTTTAAGTTTGCTTACTAATTTTTCTTTAACTTCAAGCTCTTGATCATTACGAGGCTTTCCTTCCACACTTTTTTCATTAAATTGTGTTTTGCTATCTTCAATAACATCCTTAAGTATCGGAGCAAGTTCTGGATAATGTTTTTTTATCACATCCTGAAAATTATTTAATGCATCTATAAAATCATTATTTTTATTTTCTGATGTATTTTTGTCTTGTGTGATTTTAGTTTTATCACTTGCTAAATTATCTGTAGTGTCCTTAACTAAATCTCCAATTAAAGACGCATGGTCAGGATAATTTTTCTTGACTACATCTAAAAAATCTTCCAAACCCTTTTTTATAAAATCCTTATCATCAGCCATAAGCTACAACCTATCAATATTAATATTATTGATCTTAATTATAACCTGACTTGGTTAGTGAAATGTTAATGCGGGATGGAAGGGGTGCATTTTAAAGATGTTTAGTGTAGCAGCGATTTATTAGGGATTTTATTCTTAATCCCCAATAAACTTTATACAAGTAATCTAACATTAACTTAAGAAATATTAAGTTGATTAACAATTCCTGCCCAGAATTTAGAAGTAATATCAATAAATTTGTGCGCTGTTTGTGTAATTTTTTCTAAATCTTCATTATTTTTACATATTGCAGAAATTACATTACAAGCTAATTTTGCATGATTTTCTTCAGTTCCAAATACGTGGGCTGCAAAGTAACCTGTGGTTTGGTAAAAATCTCCTGCAGTAGGAAAAATTGATTGATAATTATTTATATAACCATTTTTTATTTTCTTCATCATATGATCTGCAATAATTTCTTGAGTAAAAGAGGCACCTATCACAACATGAATAGATTGATCTCTATATAAATTTTCTTGCTCTTTAATAAAGAGTTTAGTTTCTTCGGTAAGTTTTTGTTCAAAATGATTTTCTATAGGTACTAGTTTTGAACCCATACGGTTTAAAACTTCATTAATCCAATTTGCTAACAAGATAACATGCATGTGATCAGGATCATTACTACCCAACTCATCTTCAAGATTATGCATATTTTCAACTACAACTTTTCTATAGTTGTAGTCTTTAATCATTCTTAAAGGATCAATTAACCTATTGATTACATCGCTAACCCTTGCAACAGTATTAATAGTTCTGGCAAAATAATTTGCTAATATTATTTCTATATTTTCTGTTGAAAGTTTATTGTTTTCCCAAATAGTATAAAAATCATTGCTTACTGCAGAGCTATTATTTATAAAATTTGTTAAATTTAATAAAAAATTATTAATGTCGTTTTCGCTTAAATGTTGCATATTGTAAAAAACCTTATAATATTAGGTTAAATTCCTGTTTTAAATATTGAGTATTAGTATATATATTAATTTACTAATAAAGTAAATAGTTTTAATTTTTGTTAACTTTTATATTTTATAAAATTAAATGTCAAATTTTGATTGTGCCCAGACCTCTTTAAAAAAAGAATGTTATCTACTCTCAGCAATATTAATTACATTTATATTTGGTTTATCTTTAATAGTATATATTTCAATATATATCTATAATGAAAAAGCAAAAAAGCACCTTTATATCAGTGAATCTGAGCTTATTGAAACTTCTTTGAATGAAGATGTAAATTACCTTTTACATTATATGAAATTTATTGGAAAAAAAATTGTTGATAATAAAGATGCAGGCATAGATTATATAGCATCTTTGATTAGTAATAGATTACCTAACAATATTTTAAATAATGACTTTTCTTCTTGGACATTATTTGATTGGGTAGATAGTAAAAATTTCCTTGTAGCAAATTCTTTACATGGAAGATTTAAAGAACCTATAAATATGTTTAATAGGAAACACTTAGAAAACGCACCATTAAAACCCTGGGAGTTACAATTTTCTGATCCAGTTATAGGTATCCCAAGTGGACAATTAGTAATACCAATTGGTATGGGCATAGCAAATAATGAACAATTTTATGGAACATTAGCAACAGGGTTGGATTTAAGTAAACTTAATAATAAAGTTAACAACATTGCTGATAAAAATCAAATTGATTTTCTTATCATTGATAATAATCATAACATTATTGCACATTCTCCCGACCTTAAAATTCCTATTAAAAATCTAAAAACTAACATTGAAGAAAATTCATTTTTTTCTAAAGATAATTCAGGTTTTTTCGCAAATAATATATTACTAAACGGCACAGAATTTATTTATTACAAAAAGCTTAGTTTATATCCTTATTATCTTATATTAGGTAAAAACAGATCGATTATTAATAAAGAGCTTTTCGAATCAATTGTTCCAAGAATAATAGAATTAAGCTTTTTGGGAACTTTTGCAATATGTTTATTATTTTATTTCAGATATAAAATCATAGGACCTATTAGTCAATTAGCAGGCGCTGCTTCAAAAATTGCTAATGAAAAAAATCAACAAAATATTGATTATACAAAATATACAGAGCTTAACATTCTTGTTGAAAGGTTAAATGAAATACAATCACTGAAATTACAGCTTATTCATTCAAAAGAAATTATTGAACAAGCGAATGAATCGTTAGAGCACAAGGTCATA
>JBKBYG010000047.1:0-7331 GCA_046313435.1 Alphaproteobacteria bacterium | reverse complement strand
AACTAAAGATATAACAAATTGTAGATTTTCTGTTTCCAGTGCTGCATTTAACAACTGAACTAAATCTTTAATGTTTGTAAAATATTCTTGTCTTGGTTGAGAGAAAATATTTACTATGGTTGCATCATAAGACTCATCAAGAATATCAGTGTATATTCTTATATATTTTTCCTCAAAATTATGTTTTCTTTCGTTAATTTCCTTTCTTATCAATTCTTTAAGATGAGAATATTCTATATTTTTCATTTCAACCTTACAAAATTCCTTACATAGTTTGTAAATTGTAAAATTTTTAATTTGCCAATACAAGTTTTTTATGGCATTTTATAGAAAAATATTTTAAAATCTTAACAATAGCTGATTTTTTTATAGATTATTTTATACTATAAGTTGCTTCTATATAACTTAAGGAGACTTACTATTTATATTTAAAGCAAAATATTTATCTATATATCGAAAATTGAAAGTTAAATAATGACAGAGACAAAGAAAAATTTAATTGGTTTATCAAAAGATGAGCTAGCACAAGAAATTAAGGATTTTGGTGAAAAATCTTTTAGAGCAAAACAATTATGGCAGTGGATATATAATCAAGGTGCAACTAGCTTTGATCAAATGACAAATATTGCTAAAGATTTGCAGCAAGAGCTGGATAAGCATTACAGTATTGCTAGGCCAGCTACTAGTCGCGAACATATATCGATAGACCATACTAGAAAATGGCTCTTAAAATATAATGATAATGAAGAAGCTGAAACGGTATATATACCCGAAGAAGGCAGGGGAACTCTTTGCGTTTCTTCTCAGATTGGCTGTACTTTGTCGTGTAAATTTTGCCATACTGGAACGCAAAAATTAGTTAGAAATTTAACTGCAAATGAAATTGTCTCACAACTTCTTATTGCCAGAGACAGGCTTGAAGAATGGCCTTCAACGCGTGAAATCAGAATGATTTCTAATATTGTAATGATGGGCATGGGTGAGCCATTATATAATTATGATAATGTAAAAACAGCTCTTCAAATTTTAATGGATAATGAAGGCATAGCAATTTCAAGGCGCAAGATAACTTTATCTACTTCCGGAGTTGTTCCAATGATAGAGCAATGCGGCAGAGAACTTGGAGTACAGCTTGCAATTTCTCTACATGCAGTAAGAGATGATCTGCGTAATGAGCTTGTACCGCTTAATAAAAAATATCCTATAAAGGACTTGCTCGATGCTTGCAGAAGATATCCTTCAGCTAGTAATTCCAAACGTATTACTTTTGAATATGTTATGCTTAAAGGAATAAATGATTCGCTTAGTGATGCTAAGGAACTAGTAAAACTGATCAAAGGAATCCCTGCCAAAATTAATCTTATACCATTTAATCCATGGCCAGGAACAATTTACGAATGTTCAAGCGACGACAAAATTGATGCTTTTGCTAGGTTTATAAATGATGCAGGTTACGCATCGCCAGTAAGAAGACCAAGAGGAAGGGATGTTTATGCTGCATGCGGCCAGTTAAAATCTGATAGTGAAAGAAAATCTAAATCGATATTAAATAATACCAAGTCTCATAATTAATTATACTTTATCGAAATTCAGGATTCAGCCTCCGTCACTTATCAAATATAAGCTCATCGGCCTCACCGATCTTTCTCTTAGTCTAATTTATTTATGGGACTTGGCATAAAAGTAGTTAGGAAATTAAAAAGAAATCATATAGAAAATCTAAACCGTGAAATCAGTCTCACCAATAAGTTCAATTGGTTCAAAAAACATATATTTTTTTTCAGGAAAATTTTCTATACATTCTATTTTATATCCTAAGCCCTCAATTTTTGGAATATCTCTATTATAAGATAAGTGTTCAAAATAATGCTTGTTTTCTTTTTCATAATAATTAGCTACGATACCTGTATGTCCAGACATAGAATTTGCTCTGTCTAGCTTACCTGGATCCTTTTCAATATTGTATTTTCTATACGTAAAAATATCACCTGCAATAGGAAGCCTATCTTTAATTGGCATCAAGAATTTTGATGCTTCTTGAGCAAAAGAATTTTCTATATCTCCATCAAATACTTCTTCCATATGTATGGTTGAAAATTCAACATCAGAATTTAACCATTTTGCAATTGAAGAAGAACAATCTTCCATTCTGAAATATTTATTTTTGTATTGTGAATTATCTCTTGAGCCACCATAAAAATAACCTAAGTTAAAAACTGCAAGTGAAGGTATATGGTTGCCATCATCAAGGTAATATATCCAATTTTTTATGCCTTGTTCCAACTCAAAATCGTTAATTTGTTTAAATATAGCACTTGTTTGAATGTTCGGGCTATAATTAAAATTATAAATATTATTTTCTGTAAGTTCAGTTACTTCTGAAAAATTATTATAATTGCCAGCTACGCTTAATATAGTAAACAGAGCCAATTGAATAAAATTTGGCATTGAAGTGCCCATAACATTATTTGAATTTGTTTCGAATCTAATTATTTCATAAGGATCTAATAAATATTTATCAGAAAAAGAATCACTTATTAATTCATAAAAATCATTTTCTATTAATTTTTTTGCACCAGAAAAAGCTTCAATTAGTTTATTTGTAGTATATACATATAACTCATCAGCTAATTCATGATGTTCTAAATATTTTTTTAATTTATTTGATAAATATATATCATGCTCAATTGCAGCAATAGCTTTATCCTTTAGCAACTGCTCATTTTCATAAAATCCAACTTTGTTTTGTATAATTTTGCTCAAAATATTGATTTCTTTTATAGTTTGAACTCTACGCTGTAATTCTTCATTTATAGCATAATTTAATATATTCATCTAATTACCTATTTATTAGCTAAGTTTTTTTTATAAGTATTTAAAAAATTTTCCATACTTTTAATTTCCAAGGACTCTTCTAAATTTTTGACATCTATTTTTGAAGGCGTTGTTGAAATAAATTCTAAAGTTGATTTAAGTTCATTATTATTGATTTTATCTCTTACATTACGATAAAGTTCTAAAGCTGAATCAATATTATTGGTCATGTAATAGGATAGAGCTAATTTTAAAATATTATCCTCATCTTTTTTTTCAATTGGACTAGAGCTATATTCTTTACTAACCGTCATAGGTTCTAATATGTCAATAGCCTTGTCCCATTCTTTTGTCTTGAAATAAAGTTGTGTTAAAAGATTTTTTGCTTCTTCACTTTCATCATTTAATAAGTAGCTAATTGCTTCTGGATATTTTTCAAGATCTATGAAAGCTTTTGCTCTAAATAAATTTCTTACTTTTTTTCGTTCCTCATCAATTACATTATTATCAGTGGAAGTTAAAAGTTCAATTGTCTTGACTGGCTTTTTATTAAGCAGATATATGAAGGCTAAATTGCTGGCAGCTTTCAATCTATCCTCACCTTCGAGGCGATAATTTATTTGATGTTCTAATAGATCCTCAGCTTTATCAAGCAAGTCAAGTTTTACTAATTTATAAGCTAGATTTTGAATTATACTATCACCAAGCTTTCCTATTGGAGTAAGTTCACGAAACTCATAAAATAAAGAAACTGCTTGAAAATCAGACATGTCTTTAATAAGTCCATTTTCGCTAAAAATATCTGAAAATAATTGACCCATTCTTACCGTAATGAAAAGTGAATCAGCATTCTCACTAAAGTTATTTGCAATTTTTTTCCAAGTGCGTAAAGTTTCTATATAGTTTTTATTTTCATAATATAAATCACCTAGAAATTTTAAAATACTTAGTTCAAGTTCATCGCCTCGCCATATATAAATAATTTTATTTAACTTATCTATTGCTTCATTAGCTAATATTTTGCCGTTCGAATATAAATTATTTACAATAGCAAAACTAGCTAAAGCACGTGTTCTTCTATCATCCACTTCTTCAGTTAATGCTTGCCAAATTTTTAGAGCAGCATCGCTTTGTCCTTTTTTTTCAAGAAAAACTCCTTGATAATATTTATATAAATTTGCATTATTTAATGTAAAATCTTCTTTCGATAATTCTTTCATCAAATCACCGGAATAATTTAAATCATTATTTAAACTATTCTCCAGATCTAAAAATGCAAAATTTTGTCTAATCTTGGAAGGGTAAGTTTTTAAAAATCTTTCTTTATAAGCTAAATATTTCATATTTGCATTTTCTGTCTTAAGTATTACATTATTAGCTTCTTTCCAAAAATTAATTTCTGCTTTATCATATTCTGAAATTGAATCTATATTAAGCATATTGAAGGTTTTTTTTGCTTCAATATTTCTGTTGGATAAAACTTCACATACGCCTTTAAGAAATAATGCTTCGTTTTCCTTAGCATATTCAGAATCAGCTGATTTTATGATTTTAAATACCCCTAAACATTCATTTGCTAGGCTATTTCCTAAGTAGAATTTTGCTAATTCTAAACGGGCTTTATTTTTTTCCTGGGGATAAGCATTGACTATATCTTTCTCAAGTAGAAGTTTCTGTAAACTAAAGTCATTAATATTTTGCCACTTATCAAAAGGTAATAGACTGTAATTATTAGTGATTTTACCGTTTAATATTCCGACCGAACCGATGTCTTTATTAGGAACAATTATTTCAATTCCAGGCACTATTATATTTATTTTTACATCTTTGGAAAAAATGTTTACAACAAAACCTTGGAAGGAGGGAAGAATTTTGAAATTAATAAAATGGCGCATTTTATCTACGCCCCTACTTGAGTCATAAAGCAAAACTATACTTAACTGATCTCCAATTGCAGGATCAATAATATTTAGAGGGGAGCTGTAAATATTTTCTGCTGGAAAGAATAATCCTTTACTATAAGGTGTATCATATTCTGTGATAACATGATTTGGAGGAGTTATGTTAGGTGTAAGTTCAATAATCCAATTGTTATATTCTTTATAAGCAATAAAATTCTGAAGTATTGGCGAGTTTATCCTAAGTACAGAATATTTATCATTTTCTATCTGCTCAATATTTTTAAATTCTGGAAAAACTGAAAAAAGATTTTGAAAATCAAACTTAGATTTAGAATCAAATATAATCCATAAATACCCAGATCTATAAAAAACACTAGAAGCTACAGGTTTTTTCCAAGGAAAATAAATTTTCCTTATATTAGTTGTAGAGTCGGAAATGGCTTTGACTTGTAAAGCTATATCTTGCTGAATTTGAATATTGTTAGGGGCAGGAGTTAGCGATTCTGCGTTAGGTGCTTCAGGTTTAATAACCGAGTTTTCCTGAATAGTGTTTTTATTCTCATTAATTAATTCTTCTTTAGGTGAGGCAGTTTGTGCTTCAGGCAATTGGGACTGATCATTAACTTCTATCGGTATAATATCAATTCCTATAAAACTATCACTAATGAATTTTCTAATCTGATAATTGCTACTGTTTAAAGTAAGGTTTATTGCCTTATTATCAATTGAGTATAGTGCTTTAGTTATTTTTTGATTAGAATCTGATATTAAATTATCTAAATTTGCACTTAAAGCTTTGTCAAATTTAAGGGTAATAATATTATTATTCAGTATCGAGTCAAATTTAAAATTTTGAATATTATGAAAAATCACTCTCAGATATTTATTTTCAGAATTGACTTCTATTTTAACATTATCACTAGCTAAAACTATATTAAACAAAGATAGACTTATAAAGGCTATTAGTAAAATGGTTGATCTTAATGTGATTTTTTGCATTATTAACTGTCTTAAATTCTATTATCTTTTATACTTATCATTAAATACTCTTGCGAGAGAAGTGGATCATTAGTATTATTCATAGAATTAACATATAAAATGATATTTCCCAATACTTTGTTTTCCAGAATATATTGTATTTTGAACAATTTGTTTAGCGCAGAATTTGCGTCTTTATTATAATAATACGTTATACAGATTTGATTATCAATATTACTAAAAATTTCCCTTAAATAGTTAAAAAATATATTAGCTAGGTTATTTAGATTTTCTTGATCAAATATATTTTTTGAATAAAGCAATATATCAAGTTTATTTTCATTAAACTTAATGTGATAATCTATTTTAATATTAGCCTGGACAATTCGTGATTCAATAATCTTTTTTAAATAATTTAATTCAATGAGTTTATTTAATGAAGTGTTATTATATTTTTTTACATCGTCATAATAAGAATTAAAGAATTCCTCTTGATCAATATCTGTTTTAGGCTCTTTTCCTAACTCTCCTGTCAAAGAATAAAATAAAATAAAAAATGCAAGCAATATTGAAAGCAAATCTATGAAGCTTAACATCCATGCATTTTTTTTTAAATCCGTATTTTTAAGTTTCATTTATTTGAATTATTTATTATAATAATGTATATATTTATTATGGCTTATTTTTTTATATACACAACCTTTGATTCAAAAATTGCTGCTAAAAATGCTGCTAATATTCTTGTAAGAGAGAAGTTTGTTGCATGTGTAAATATAATTAATAATGTTGACTCAGTGTTTTTGTGGAAAGGTAAAATAGAAGAAGTTCAAGAATCTATATTAATTACTAAAACTCATCAAGAAAATGTAGATAAAGTTATTAAGAAAATAAAAGAAATTCACAATTATGAATGTCCAGCGATTGTAGTTTTGCCAATTTTAAATGGAAACCCAGAATATCTGGATTGGATTAAAAATTTTGATATAAAATGAAATATTAATATTGAATTATCTATTACTATAGTGTATTTTGCACTTCCAGAATAATTCTTTCTATATTTTTATTGGGGCGTCGCCAAGCGGTAAGGCAACGGTTTTTGATACCGTCATACGGAGGTTCGAATCCTCCCGCCCCAGCCAATCTTATTTTTCTTGCTCTACAAAAGAATATTTTTCTAGCTCGTTATTAATTCCTAGTAAATTATCATGACTTGAAAAATGGATTGCATGCTCATCCCACAGTCTTGTGAAACTATAAGAAATTGAGTCTATTAAATATTCGTACTAAATATTATACTCAGTTTGCTCTTCATTTAAATGCACGCTAATAGGGATGTAGCGAGATACGGCTTTAACTATCGTTAAAGTAATTAGTAAATTTCATGAAGTATAATCCTTCAATATTTGGCAGCATATATTTGCAAAAATTAATTTATTAGTATTGTTAACGTAATAATAAAGTCTATAAAATTAAAATTTTATTCATTTATTCTTAACGATCTGATGGCAGGATGGATTTAGTAAATATAACAATACTTTAAGGATAAGCGTATGAATAACAATATGTATGATGAATTAAATTATATAGTAGAAAAAACTGCTGTAGCTCTTAACTTTATTAATCTAGCAAATAGGGCAG
>JBKBYG010000046.1:0-8410 GCA_046313435.1 Alphaproteobacteria bacterium | reverse complement strand
ATGTATTCCAAGAGCATTAAAAATTGCTCTCATAGGGCCTCCCGCAATTATTCCAGTACCAGCTTTTGCTGACCTTAGAATTACCTTTCCTGCACCATAATGACCAATTATATCATGATGAATTGTGCGCCCTTCTTTCAAGAAAACCCGTTTCATGTTTTTTCTAGCATTCTGAGTCGCTTGAGCACGAGATTCAGGCATTTCCTTAGCTTTACCAAGTCCAAATCCTACACGCCCTTTTCCATCACCTACTACAACAAAGGATACGATTCTAAATCTTCGACCACCTTTTACAACTTTAGCAACTCTATTTACAGAAACTAAGATTTCTTTATATTCGGAATCTTCACTATTTTGATTTTCTGGATTTGTTTTAAGTTTCATATAATTCCTTTTAACTAAGTTTTTCTACTACAGCATTAACTAATGCTTTAACTCTTCCGTGAAAAAGATAGCCACCTTTATCAAATACGATCCTATCCAAGTCAAAAGCGTTTTCCTTAGCTTTTAAAGCAAGAAAATATCCTACTTCTTTAGCGGCATCAATATTGGAACCTGTTTTTAATTTATCTTTAATTTCTTTGCTAATAGACGAAGCCGAAACAATTGTTATTCCTTTTAAATCATCTATAAATTGGCCATAAATATGTTTACCTGATCTAAATATTGATAATCTTATTCTATTAGAATGATTGTTTTTTTTCAACTTTAGTCTAGTTCTTGCTTTTCGACGATTATATAGTTTTTTGGTTATAGTATTGTTAAACATTTTTATTTTTTCTTCCCTACTTTACGATTTATCTTTTCGAACTCATATTTTATTCCTTTTCCTTTATAAGGTTCAGGCTTACGTAATTTACGAATAGAAGCTGCTAATTGTCCAACTTTTTGTTTACTTGAACCGTATATGCTAATTGAAGTAGGTTTCTCGCATTTAACACTTAAACCTGCGGGTATTTCAACGATGATATCGTGACTATGACCTAAGACTAACTTTACATATTCGTTATCTGCTGAAGCTTTATAACCTATCCCATTAATCTCTAGCACTGAAGTAAAACCTTCAGTAACACCTTTTACCATATTAAAAACTAAACTGCGAGCCAATCCCCACATAGCTTTTGATCTATTAGTATCTTGTAAAGGTTTTATTTTAACTTTATTTTCATTAGTATCAAAAGAAATACTAACTTCTTTAGGCAATTGTTCAGATAATGTTCCTAATTTTCCTGTTACAGAAACATTATTATCATCATTAATCAAAACTTTAACACCGTCTGGAATATTAATAGGCAATTTTCCTATACGTGACATTTTATTTTTTCCTCATTACTTAGTATACTTGACATAAAACTTCACCACCAACGTTTGCTATAAATGCATTATAATCAGTCATAACACCTTTAGACGTTGAAAGAATTGAAATTCCTAATCCATTATAAATTTTCTTCTCTTCAAGCTCAGAAACCGACAAATATACTCTTCGTCCTGGCTTAGATGTTCTACTTATAGATTTAATTACAGGCATACCACTAGAATATTTTAACTCAATATGAAGTATGTCTATTCCTTTTCTAAGGGTCTTTACAGTATAACCTTTTATAAAACCTCTATCAATTAAAACCTCTAAAATATTTTTATTCAATTTTGAAGAAGGACATTTAACAATAGCTAAATTTGCTTGCAAACCATTTCTTATGATCGAAAGCATGTTTGATACTAAATCCGAAAGCGCCATTTTTACCTCTACCAGCTTGATTTAACCATACCTGGAATAAAACCAATTGATGCTAAATCTCGCAATGCAATACGTGATAATTTAAACTTGCGATAAAAGCCTCTTGGTCTGCCAGATAATTCACACCTGTTTCTAATTCTATTTTCTGCACTATTTCTTGGTAGCTTAGCAATTTTAAGCTGTGCCTGAAAACGTTCTTCAATAGAAGTGTTTTTATTCATTATTATTGCCTTTAAGGATTTTCTTTTATTCCTTAAACAATTAAAAAGTTTTTGCCTATATTTGTTTTTTTCAATAGAACTTTTTTTAGCCATCTACTTGATCCATTTATGGTTATTTAACAAAAGGGAAATAAAACCCTGATAAAAGCTTTTTCGCCTCTTTATTTGTTTTCGCAGAAGTAACAATAGTTACATCTAATCCTCTTACCTTATCAATTTTATCATAATTAATCTCAGGAAACACAATTTGCTCTTTTATTCCGAAGGAGAAATTTCCTAAACCATCAAAGCTATCACTAGTAAATCCTCTGAAATCTCGAAGCCTAGGTAAAGCAACAAAAATCAATCTTTCCAAAAATTCATATGCTCTTTTTTTTCTAAGAGTGACTTTACACCCAATAGCCATATCCGATCTTAACTTAAATGTTGCTATCGATTTTCTAGCTTTCGTAATTACTGGCTTTTGTCCTGCAATTGCCGTTAAATCAGATAGCGCAGAATTAATAATTTTGCTATCAGTAGTAGCTTCTCCTACACCCATATTTAAAACTATTTTACTAATTTTAGGTGCTTGCATTGTATTATCATAATTAAATTCTTTATGCAAATCTTTAATTATTTTTTCTTTATAAAGTTCTTCAAAGCGTAATAACATTTAATACCTATTTATCAATAACTTCGCCAGATTTTTTAGCAAAACGTACTTTTTTACCATTTTCTAAAATTTTATATCCAATTTTTGTGGCATTACCAGATTTTGGATCAATATGCGCAACATTGGAAAGATCGATCGGCGATTCTTTTGTGATTCTTCCACCTTGATTAGAAGCAGAAGGTTTTTTGTGTAAAGTTACAAGATTTACTCCCGAAACCAATAATTTATTATCTTTTTTTATAAGCTTCAATATAGCTCCCTTCTTTCCTTTAGAACGTCCGGAAATAACTACTACTTGATCACCTTTCTTAAATTTAAATTTAACAACCATAATTTATAATACCTCAGGAGCTAGAGAAATTATTTTCATAAATTTTTTAGCTCTTAATTCACGTGTCACTGGTCCAAAAATCCTAGTTCCTATTGGTTCACCCTGTTTATTGATTAACACAGCAGCATTTTTATCAAATCTTACAATGCTTCCATCGTTCCTACGAATTTCTTTCCTTGTACGAACAATAACTGCTCTGTAAACATCTCCCTTTTTAACTTTTCCCTTAGGAATTGCATCTTTAATTGAAACCACTATTACATCTCCAAGGGAAGCAATCATTCTATGAGATCCTCCAAGTACCTTAATACATTGCACTTGGCGTGCTCCAGAATTATCAGCAACTTCAAGACGAGTTTGCATTTGTATCATGATTTAACCTTTCTTAATTATATTATATAAAAAACTATTACTCATCAATTACTGTGAAACATTTAGTTTTTGACCACGGCTTAGATTCCTCAATTTTAACAATCTGACCTATTTGGTATTTGTTTTGTTCATCATGAGCAGCATATTTTTTTGTTTTTTTAACTGTTTTTTTATACTTAGGATCTTTAAAAGTTCTTTCAACTTTAACTCGAACTGTCTTATCTGATCGACTAACTATTTCTCCTTGTAAAATTCTTTTAGGCATATTATCTCTTAAATATTATTATTTGCATTTAATAAAGTAAGAATTTTCGCAATCGATCTTCTTACAGTTCTAATTCGACTTGGGTTTTGTAATTGCCCATAAACTTTTTGGAAGCGCAAATTAAATGCTTCCTTTTTTAAATCTTTATAAATAGAATTTAACTCTTCTGTGTTTTTTGATTTTAAATCTAAAAATTTCATTATCTTTTACTCCTCGACTCTTTTAATAAAGCGGGTTTTAACAGGCAGCTTTGCAGCAGCCTTTAAAAGAGCTTCTTTAGCTATTTCTTCACTAACTCCGTCTAATTCAAACATAATTCTACCTGGATGCACTCTACACACCCAAAATTCTGGCGACCCTTTCCCCTTTCCCATACGAACTTCTGCAGGTTTTTTGGATACAGGCACATCAGGAAATATTCTAATCCACAATCTACCTAATCTTTTAATATATCTAGTTGCAGCTCTTCTAGCTGCCTCTATTTGCCTAGCAGTAACTCTTTCAGGAGTGGTAGCTTTTAAACCGAAAGCCCCGAATAATAAAGACGTACCGCCTTTAGCATTTCCATGAATTCTTCCTTTATGCGCTTTACGAAATTTAGTTTTTTTAGGATATAACATTTATATTTACCACAATTATTATGCTGCATTAATATTTTTTGTATCGGGAGATGCATTGCCCTCATTTTCAAGAGCCTCACCTTTGTAGATCCAGACTTTAATTCCTATAACACCATAAGTAGTGTTAGCCCTTGCAATACCATAATCAATATCAGCTCTTAATGTATGCAAAGGCACTCTACCTTCTCTATACCAATCCATTCTCGCTATTTCAGCGCCATTTAATCTTCCAGAACAATTTATTCTAATGCCTAAAGCCCCAGATTTTAAAGCAGTTTGAATAGCTCTTTTCATAGCACGTCTATAAGGGATCCTTTTCTCAATTTGACTAGCTATAGATTTGGAAATTAATAATGCATCAATTTCCGGCTTTTTAACTTCTGAAATATTTAAAAAAACTTCACTTTTAGTCAATTTTGAAAGATTATTCTTTATCTTCTCAATATCAAGACCTTTTTTACCAATTACTACCCCTGGCTTTGCAGTAAAAATAGTAATTCTAGCCTTTTTTGCAGGTCTTTCAATAATAATCTTACTTATTTCAGCATTGTTTAAAGCTTTATTGATATAATTCCGTATTGCTAAATCTTCATGCAATTGCGATGCGTAATCTTTGCCTGCAAACCAACGAGAATCCCAACTTCTATTTATACCAACTCTTAAACCAATTGGATTAACCTTTTGACCCATTATACATTCTCCTTATTTTCACATACTGTAATAGAAATATTACTGAAGAATTTTTCTATCCTTCCTGCTCTCCCTCTAGCTCTTGCTCTCATTCTTTTCATTACCATTGACTTGCCTACAATAGCTTGAGAAATATACAAGGAATCAATATTTAGATTATGATTATTTTCTGCGTTAGCAATAGCGGATTTTAAACATTTTTTTACATCCTTAGCTATTCTTCTTTTAGAAAAAGTTAACTGTATTAAAGCATCTTCAACTTTTAAATTTCGAATTAACCCTGCCACAAGATTCAGCTTTCGAGGACTAACTCTAAGAGAATTTAGAACTGCTTTAGCTTCATTGCTATTGATTTTTCGTGGAGTTGGTTTCTTACTCATTATTTACCACCTCTTTTAACTTTTTTATCTGCTGCATGCCCTGGAAACGTACGAGTTGGCGAAAATTCACCAAATTTATGTCCTACCATGTCTTCCTTTACCAAAACTGGAATAAATTTGTGTCCATTATGAACACCAAATGTTAAACCTACAAAAGTTGGTAATATGGTTGATCTACGTGACCAAATTTTAATAATTTGGTTCTTTCCAGACTTAACAGCATTATATGCTTTTTTTATAACGTAACCATCTACAAATGGGCCTTTCCAAACTGATCTAGTCATTATAACTTTCCTTATTTTTCGTATCTACGACGTATTATATATTTAGTGGTTGATTTATTAGAACGAGTTCTTTTCCCTTTAGTTTTTTTGCCCCACGGAGTAACAGGATGTCTGCCTCCAGAAGTCTTACCTTCACCCCCTCCATGCGGATGATCAATCGGGTTCATAGCTACACCACGCACTGATGGTCTTTTTCCTAACCATCTCATTCTTCCTGCTTTTCCATAATTAACATTTTGGTGGTCAGGATTTGATACCGCGCCAATTGTAGCCATACATTCAGCTCTAACTTTTCTTACCTCACCAGACCTCAATTTAAGCAAAGCATAACCTGAATCCTTACCTACAAGCTGTATATAGCTTCCTGCTGATCTAGCTAATTGACCACCTTTACCAGGCTTCATTTCTACATTGTGCAAAACAGTGCCTACTGGAATATTTTTCATTGGCAATGCATTGCCCGGCTTAATGTCGACTTTATCACCAGAAATTACTTTATCACCTACTGCTAGTCTTTGAGGGGCTAAAATATAAGATAAGGCACCATCTTCGTATTTGATTAAAGCAATATATGAAGTGCGATTAGGATCATATTCAATACGCTCAACTGTTGCTTCTAGATCAAACTTAATTCTTCTAAAGTCAATTATACGATAAGATCTTTTATGACGTTCCCCTCTATGTCTTGCAGTAATCCTGCCTAAATTATTTCTTCCTCCGTTGCTTTTTAAACCCCGAGTTAAAGACTTAATAGGCTTTTCTTTAGATAATTCCGATCTATCTACTAAAATTAGCTGCCTTTGTGATGGCGTTACAGGGTTAAAATGTTTTAAGACCATTTTTATACTCCTAATGACATATCAATAGTTTGACCAGGAAGCAAAGAGATTATAGCAATCTTTTTATCATTTCTCTTGCCTTTAACACCTTTAGTGATTTTTGCTTTCCCGGCTCTATTTAATGAATTCACTGCTTTTACCTTTACATTATAAATGGCCTCTAAAGCTTTTTTAATCTGAGATTTATTTGCAGTAGATTTAACTTCAAATACATATTTTCCATTTTCGGATGCAGCAGTCGACTTCTCAGTCAATATCGGGCATTTAATTATATCATAAACTGATGCTTTACTCATTTTAATCGCTCCGTAAGCTCTTCAATTGCTTTATTTGTTAAAATTAAGGCATCATGCTTAACAATATCGTAAACATTTGCACCTTTCTGCGGCAACAAATCTAACCCAACTATATTTGCAGAAGCTTTTTTAAAGTTATCGTTAATTTGGTCGCCATCTATTATTAAAACATTTTTTAAAGAAAATAAACTAATATTTTTATGTAATAAAGATGTTTTTAATTCTTCTATCTCAATATTCTCTAAAATTATTAACTTTCCTTCTGCAAGTTTTGCTGAAAGAGCAATTTTTAACCCGAGCTTCCTAACTTTCTTAGGCAGGTCATATGCATGACTCCTGACTACTGGACCAAATATAGTTGCTCCCCCTCTGAATTGAGCAGATCTTGTGCTACCTTGTCGTGCATTACCAGTTCCTTTTTGCTTATATGGCTTTTTCGTAGTCCCTGAGATTTCACTTATTCCCTTAGTTTTATGAGTGCCCGCTCTTTTTTTAGCTCTTTGCCATTCGATAACCCTATGTAATATATCTTTTCTTAATGGCAAACCAAATATAGATTGGTCTAGTTCAATTTCACCTACTTCTTGGTTATTTAAATTTAATATTTTACTCTTCATTTGAGCTGTCCTTATTTTCACTATCATTTGCAATTGCAGCTGGCATAGGAGCATTATCTGGCAACGCTCTTTTTATCGCGTCTCTCACTATAACGTAGCCACCTTTATGTCCAGGCACCGCACCTTTAACAATTAGCAATCCATTTTCCAAATCCGTAGATAAAATTTGCAGATTTAGCAATGTTACTTTTTCTGCGCCTAAATGTCCTGCCATTTTTTTGCCAGGAAATGTTCTACCCGGATCCTGTCTATTACCTGTTGAACCATGCGAACGGTGAGAAACAGAAACACCATGGCTAGCCTCTAATCCTCTAAAGTTCCATCTTTTCATGCCCCCAGCAAACCCTTTACCAATACTAACTCCTGTAACATCAATATATTGGCCTGGAACAAAATGTTCTACAGTAATTGATTTACCTACTTCAATTAAGGAATCTTTATCCACCCTAAATTCTTTTACTTTTCTTTTCGCATTTACTTTAGCTTTTGCAAATTTTTCTCTTTGTGGTTTTGAGACTTTTTTAGCTTTGATCTCTCCTACACCTATTTGAACAGCATAATAGCCATCCTTTTCTAATGTTTTTTGTTCTAAAACCTGGCAGCTTTCTAATTGAAGCAATGTTACAGCAATACGCGAACCATCTTCTTTATAAACAGCTGACATACCAAGTTTTTTTGTTATTAGACCTACTCTCATTATTTGTCTCCAATAACTTTTATTTCAACATCTACACCCGCTGCTAGATCAACTTTCATCAAGCCTTCAACCGCCTGTGGAGTAGGTTCAATTATTTCTAATAACCTTTTATGCGTACGAATTTCAAATTGCTCACGAGATTTTTTATCAATATGTGGCGAACGATTTACAGTATAATGTTCTATATTGCTAGGCAAAGGAATTGGGCCTCTGAGAACAGCACCGGTCCTTTTAACAATATTTACAATTTCTTTAGAAGCTTTATCCAATGTTTTATGATCAAAAGCCTTCAATCGAATTCTAATTTTTTGGTTATTCATAATTTTTCTTCAAACCTAATAGAAGAGTTATTTAACAATTTTAGCTACTACACCGGCGCCGACAGTTCTACCACCTTCACGAATA
>JBKBYG010000045.1:4332-10714 GCA_046313435.1 Alphaproteobacteria bacterium | reverse complement strand
AATCATTTGAAGAGAAAGATAATAATTTTTTACCATTATACATAACTTCTTGATTAGGTAAATATTGTAACGTCTTTATAGACCTGTAATTGTTTTGGCTTTTTAAAAGGGATAATTTTTTATTTACAAATTCTTTTAAGGATGACATTTAAATTATTAGTAACTATAAAAGGGAACAATTAAGTAATAAATTTTATAATAAGTTATTTTTATGCAAAATAAAGACAATATTCGAAATGATTGGAAATTTGAGGAAATACTTGACCTATTTAATCTTCCATTTAATGATTTAATGTTTGAAGCTCAAACTATCCATAGGAAGTTTTTTAACCCTAATGAAATCCAAATGAGCACATTGCTTAGCATTAAAACTGGTTCATGTCCAGAGGATTGTAAATATTGTCCACAATCTGCTCATTATAATACTGATATTGAAAAGCAAAAATTAATGAAACCCGAAGAAATCTTGAAACAAGCTAACCAAGCTAAGGAAAAAGGTGCAACAAGATTTTGTATGGGAATTGCGTGGCGAAATATTCATGATCGAGATTTAGAAAAAGTAGGTGATATTATAAAAGAAGTAAAGAAGACTGGGCTAGAATTATGTCTAACTGCGGGAATGATCACAAAGTCACAAGCTGAGCATTTGAAAAATCAAGGATTAGATTTTTATAACCATAATATAGATTCTTCTGAGGAATATTATAAGGAAATTATAACAACTAGGTCTTATGAAGAAAGACTCCAGACGCTAAGTAATATTAGAGAAGCTGATCTTAAAACTTGTTGTGGGGGAATAATTGGAATGGGTGAATCCTTAAATGATAGAGTAAATATGCTGCTTACTTTAGCAAATCTTCCAACCCATCCTGAAAGTGTCCCTATAAACTTACTTATGCGTATGAAAGGTACGCCTTTATATGAAGTAGAAAAAATTGATGATTTTGACTTTATTAGAACTATTGCTGTAGCACGAATAATGATGCCAAAATCATGGGTAAGATTATCTGCCGGAAGGACTCAGATGAACGATCAAATGCAAGCATTATGTTTTTTAGCCGGAGCTAATTCAATATTTAATGGAAATAAATTGCTAACAACACCTAACCCTGACCAAGATAAAGATAATATTTTGCTTAGTAAACTTGGAATAAAATATACAGAACTTGGAGCAGCATAATTGAATAAATTTCCAGAATGGATGGAATATCGTAAAAACGTTTGGCATCCATATACTCAAGAGAAAATAGTTCCCATTGCAAAGCCTATAGTTTCAGCAGAAGGCGTTAGAATGAGATTGTCTGATGGGCAAGAGTTGATTGACGGAATATCAAGCTGGTGGACAATGTGTCATGGTCACTCTCACCCTAATATAAAAAGTGCCATAAACAAGCAACTTGAAAATTTGCCACATATTATGTTTTCAGGCCTTGCCCATGAAGCAGCTTATAAATTAGCTGATAAGTTGATTCATATATTGCCAAAGGGTTTTAGCAAAGTATTTTATAGCGATTCAGGATCAGTAGCGGTTGAGATTGCGCTTAAAATTGCTTTACAATTCTACAGTAATCAAGATAGACAAGAAAAAACAGCTTTTATAAGCTTTAAGGATGGATATCATGGCGATACTCTTGGGGCAATGAGCGTTAGTGATAATAGTTATCATGAAGGATTTAGCGTTGCTAATCCAAATTGGTATTTAGTTAATTTGCCTAAGGACGAAAACTCACTTAATGAATTTGAGAAGTTTATAAAAACTGTAAAGGATAAAACTGCAGCTTTAATTATTGAGCCATTAGTGCAAGCAGCAGGAGGCATGAAATTCCATAATGCTCAAATACTTGCCTCAATATACAAAATATGTAAGGAAAATGAAATTTTATTTATTGCTGATGAAATAGCTACTGGTTTCGGCAGAACAGGCTCAATGTTTGCATGTGGTGAAGCTGGTATTACTCCTGATATTATTTGCGTAGGCAAAGCTTTAACAGGGGGATTTTTGCCGTTAGCTGCAACAATTGTTACTGATGAAGTATATGAGCCATTTTATAGTACGGATGTAAGCAAAGCATTTATGCATGGTCCTACTTTTATGGGAAATGCACTGGCATGCTCGGCTGCAATTGCTTCAATAGAACTATTCGAATCTGAACCAAGAATTGCTCAGGTTAAAGAAATTGAAAAACAATTAGGATTGGGCCTTGAAGCTTGCAAAGAATCAAATAAGGTTATGGATGTAAGGGTTAAAGGTGCGATAGGAGTAGTGGAAGTTGATATTAAAAAGATTGATATTATAGATTTAAGAGAAAAATTTATAAAATACGGTGTTTGGCTTAGACCTTTTAGTAATATTATTTACGTTATGCCACCTTTTATAATTTCTCAACAAGATTTACAATGTATAATTGATGCGATAAAAGAAGAAGTAAGGTAAGTAGTAAAGTAATATAAACGAGAAATGGTATAAGACTTCCTTAGAACTGAGTTCCAAAGAAGTCTTGTATTTAGAGAGTTATTGACGAATAGGTTCTTGAGATTTATTTTTTCTCTCTTCAATAATTTTTTTACCCCAATTGAAAGCTGTAGTAGCAGTATTACAAGCAATTTCAGCGGTTTTTTCGAGTGCTACTGCTGTAATCCCTGAAGCTACTGCTTTAACCGCAACATTCTGAACCCCAGTAACACGTGTAATATGCGACATTATTGTTCTAGTAGCAGCTACTATAGTTCCTGTAATTGGTTGAGACGCTAAATAAGCAGTTGTTTTTACAGCGTAAGGTATCAAGTAAGGTGCTGAATATGCTACTGCAACCGTAACACCAACAATTGCTGCTGCTGTAAGAGCATAAGATAAGTTTGAAAGTTTAAAACCTTTACTTGGCTTAGGCTTCACATCATTATCGCTATCTTTAATGCTATGTTTTGATTTAGCTTTTTCAGCATTAGTCTGTATCACTAATTTTGAATTTAAGGATTTAGTAATTTCATCTAAAGGTAAATTTAAATTATTTATTTCAGTATAAGGTATGTCATTTTTACTGAAAATTTTATTAATTTTTTCCTGCGGATTATTTTCATCTTCACTAGATACAAATCTAATTGATATTCTATTAGGGGGTAAATTAACATCTGATAAGTTGCCTACAGGATTCAAATATAAAGTACCTAAAGGTTTCTTTAAGCCTACTGAGTGTGATGGATTACCCAAAGACAACTTTTGAGTAAGATTAAAGATTTTATCAATTTTTGCTTTTGCTTCAGAATCTGGATTATTTAATTTAATAACAGGCTCTACAACAGATTCCTTAAATCTTACAACTTTCTTTACTTTTGGCTTTTGGCCAACAGGAAGAATTGTAGATTCCTTTTTTGATTCAAAATTTAGAAGATCATTTGAAGTCCCAGGTGTTACAAAAAGGTCTAGGATTGGCTTTTTAACATTAGAAGGTTTATTATCTTTAATTTGCGTTTGAATATTTTCAGGTTGCTTTTTTAAACTATTATGAACGTCATTTGCCGGCTTTTGAATTGACTTGGTTTCCTGTTTTTCGATTTCTTGTTCTAATCCTTTAATAATTTCATCTAAAGGTAGATTTAATTTGAGTATTTCTTCACCAGGTGTATTATCTCTAATAAAAGTTCTATCTAATAGTGATTGCCCATTCTCAGTACACAGAAAACTTATTCGACTACGAGATTTATTATCTACTAATATACTTGATTCAGGTTTTAAAGTTAATACTTTACTACCAAATTTATGGGTATACTCAGAACCTGAATTTAATTTTGCTGTTAAATTGTATATGGAATTGATTAGTGCCGGCTTTTGAAGTTTTGCTATTTCTTCATCTAAAGCTGCTATGTCTTTAGCCTTTTTAAGTTCAGCTGAAGTTTCCTCTTTTTGAACAGGAGCAATATTTGGTTTTACAGGAGTAGTAGCGGTCTGATTTACAGGCTCAGGTAAATTATTAATACCTTGACCTATCAATTGTGTTCTAATATTATCGTATATTGCATCAAGTGGCATTTTACGTATTATAACTAAGTTACGCTCAGCCTTATTAATAATAGGATCTTTTTTAATTGGAACTACGGTAGAATTCTTTGCTCTATTTTCACTTACCATTTCATGTTCAATATTAAATGTACCATTACTATATGAAAAAGTATATTCATCACGTTCGTAGATAAAAGTAAGTGTTTTACCATTTGGAATAGATGCGCTTAATTCATAAAGGTCATCAATTGTAATATTTTTATATTGTTTGACAGGTTTAGGGCTTGCTAATTGTATTGAAGGTTCTATCTTTTTGAATGTTTGGCAATGTGCTGATACTGCTTGTCTTAAAGCGTAACTAAAATTTTTAATCATCTCATCGCTTGGCAAATTTATGTATTTATCTCCTGAACTAAGATTATATGAAATATTCTTTACTTTTGCCAATACTTCCTCGCTAAGAGCTTCTGCTACATTATTTGATTTATTAAACGTTGCTGTTGCATACTGTACTTGCTCTCCGTCTATATTTTTAAATCCATATTCTACATTATAATTATAAGAATATCCTGTTCCATTAAAATACACTTCTATTTCTAGCTCAGTCTTTACCTTTTCATTTTTATTAGTAAATTTTTCTTCTATTTTTTGAAAATAACCCATATAACTTAAATTCCTTTATATTAATAAAATTAATTAACCTAAATTTACCATATTAATTAAAATTAGTCAATATAAAATTAACAAAATTTAATAGCTTTAATAAATTTGTAATTATTAAATACTTAATGAATGCTTGCCCAATCATCACCAACGCCAACTTCTACCACCAGCCTTATAGTAAGGTCAATCACGCTTTCCATCGTCTTCTTGATAATTAAAGCTGTATGTTGAGCCTGGTCTTCTTTTACTTCGAATAGTAACTCATCATGCACTTGAAGCAACATAGTAGCATCAAGATTTTCGTGTTTGAGAATAGAGGGAAGCTTAACCATTGCGCTTTTAATTATATCGGCTGCTGTTCCTTGAATTGGAGCGTTAATTGCAGCACGCTCTGAAAATGTTCTTACAGCTGCATTATTATCATTAATTCCACGAACGTAGCATCTACGCCCATATAAAGTTTGTACATAACCGTTAGATTTAGCAAAATTTTTAGTATCTTCCATATATTTTTCAATTCCTGGATATTCTCTGAAATAAGCTTTAATATAATTTGATGCATCAGCTCTGGATATTGAAAGCTGCTTTGCCAGGCCAAAGCTACTAATGCCATAAATTATTCCAAAATTTATTGCTTTAGCTTTCCTACGCATATTCGGATCCACGTCATCAGAAGATATACCAAAAATTTGGCTGGCAGTGGCAGTATGAATATCTCTATTCTCGTGAAAGGCTGTCTTTAATGATTGTATATCAGCGATATGAGCAAGTATTCTAAGTTCAATTTGAGAATAATCTGCTGAAACTAATTTATACCCTGATCTTGCAATAAAGCATGAACGGATTTTGTTTCCTTCTTCAGAGCGAATAGGAATATTTTGTAAATTAGGATCGATTGAACTTAACCTTCCTGTCGATGTTGAGGCCATTGAAAATGTGGTATGTATTCTATCTGTTTCTGGATGCGCAAGTTGTACTAAATTATCTGTATAAGTGTTTTTGAGTTTTGAAAGGCTTCGCCATTCAAGTAATAAGTCAGCAATAGCATGTCCTTGTTCTGATAAAATCTCAAGTATATCTGCTCCAGTACTTAAATTTCCGCTTTTAGAAACTTTTCCTGCAGACAAACCCATTTGGTTGAATAGAACTTCACTAAGTTGCTTAGGTGAACCAATATTAAACTCACATCCAGTAAGTGCAAAGATTTCCTTTTCAAGAATTTGTAAACGTTTTTCAAATTCATTCGACATTAATTTTAATCTATTTTGATCAATTCTAATGCCTGCTATTTCCATATCGTATAAAATTCTTGAAAGAGGGCGTTCAAGAGTTTCATATATAGTAAGGGACTTAGCTTTAAATAAATCCTGTTTTAATATCTTATGAATTTTTAGAATCGATTCTGCCCTTGAACTAGAATAATTTGCCAAATCTTGAATATTAAGCTGATTTAGCGCAAGCTTATTTTTTCCTGTACCAGTAAAGTCAGTTATAGATTTAAGGTTAATTCCGAGATATGAAGTAATAATATTATCTAGCTCAGGATTTACGGAAGTGCCTTTTAAGCTATAAGACATTAAAAGCACATCAGAAACTGGGCTAACTTCTATATTAGGAAATATATGTAAAAATTTCTTAAAATCATAAAACACTTTCAAAATTGAGCGATCACATAAAATATCTTGAAGCTTACATATGAAATCATTTAAATAAATCCCTGTT
>JBKBYG010000045.1:0-4322 GCA_046313435.1 Alphaproteobacteria bacterium | reverse complement strand
CTAAGTAAAGTTTGTTGTATAATCTTGTCATTGTTAATTTTTACAAAAAAAGTATCAGTTTCGCTTGATAAACTGATCCCTAAAATAGTTTTATCAGCATCAATTTGAGGAAAAATCGAAATATAAGCAGCTTTTTCTATTTCATTTATGCATTTAGAAAATCTTGAAATATCAGTAATATATTCATAGTCTTTAGTGTCTTGGATTAACTCTATTGGTTCAATATACTCTTTAATGGAAGTAAATTGATTTTGAGCACGGGTTACTAACGATTTAAATCCTTGAGCTTTTAAAAAATTAATTAAAATGCTAAGGTCAACATCTTTCATCTTAAGACAATCAAGAGTAAAATCAAGAGGGACCTGATCATGAAGAGATACAAGTTTTTTTGACAATAAAGCTAGTTCAATATTATTTTCAACAATTTCTCTTTTGCGATTTTGTTTTATTTCAGAACTCCGTTTAATAACTTCTTCTAAGCTATTGAATTGATTGATTAATTCTGCGGCGCCTTTTGGTCCAATTCCTGGAATTCCAGGTATATTATCTGAAGCATCACCAATCATTGATAACACATCTACCACTTTATCTGGTCCTACACCAAATTTTTCTATAACTTCCTTTTCACCGATTATTTTTGATTTTACAGGGTCATACATTCTAATTTGATGATTAACTAATTGCATTAAATCCTTGTCTGAAGATACGATAGTAACAGTTTCATCAATACTTAAAGCTTTTCTGGCAAGAGTTGCTATAATGTCATCAGCTTCATAACCTTCTTGCTCAATTATAGTAAGATTAAGTGCTTGAGCAGCCTCTCTAACAATTGAAAATTGAGGTATTAAATCTTCTGGTACAGGAGGGCGATGTGCTTTATACTTAGGATACAAGTCATTTCTAAAAGTTTTTTTGCCGCTGTCAAAAATAACAGCAATATGTGTAGCTTTAATTTCGCCAATTAATTTCATAAGCATTGATGTAAAGCCGTATACTGCTCCAACTGCTACTCCGTCTGGGCGAGTTAGTGGAGGTACAGCATGATATGCGCGAAATACAAATCCGTATCCGTCAATTAATATTGTATGGCGTGGTGAAGTAAATAATTCTGACATAATAATTAAGCTTGAGATAAATGGTAAAAATCTATATTTATAGTTATAAAAATACATGCTTACAAGTATAAAATAAAGGATATAATCAATGGAAGCAAATTCAATAATAGAAGATTTAATATTTTCGCAAAATAATATTGAGCAAAATAAAGTTATAAATATTGTTACTGAAGCATTAAATGACCTTGAAGATGGAGAATTATTCTTAGAATATTCGCAAAACGAGGCATTTACTTTAGATGATGGAAGATTAAAAACTGCTAGTTATAATATTAACTCAGGTTTTGGCCTTAGAGGAATAATTGAAGATGTTTTTTCTTATGCCCATTCTTCAAATATTAACTATGATGAATTAAAAAATGCTTCAAAAATTATACAAGCTATTAAAACTCAAAACCTTGATTCAAAAGTTAATTTAGCCTCATCAAAGCCCTTAAATAAAATTGAAAATTCTTTATATAAATATATAAATCCTCTTACCGAAATAGAATTTTCTTTTAAAACTAAAATTTTGAACGAAATTGATAATTATTTACGGTCCAAAAATCCTTTAGTAAAACAAGTAACAGCTGCAATTGCAGGTTCATGGCAATTAATATCTATCATTAACAAACAAGGTCAAATAGTTAGCGACATTAGGCCTTTAGTTAGACTTTCAATATCTGTTGTTGTTGAAAAAGAAGGAAGGATGGAAATGGGGAGCTTCAGTTGTGGTGGAAGAGAATCTTATTCTAAATACTTGGATATTTGGCAAAGCATTGCTGACAGAGCATTAAATATTGCGCTAACAAATCTTGAGGCAATTCCTGCTCCTGCTGGTGAAATGCCAATTGTACTTGGACCAGGTTGGCCTGGTATTTTACTTCATGAAGCAATAGGTCATGGTTTAGAAGGCGATTTTAATAGGAAGAAAACCTCTGCTTTTTCAGAACTACTAGGCAAGAGAGTTGCTGCAAAAGGCATTACCATTGTCGATGATGGAACTATTAAGGGTAGGAGAGGCTCATTAAATATTGATGATGAAGGGAACCATACTAATAAAACAGTTTTAATAGAAGACGGGATTCTCAAAGCATATATGCAGGATAAAATTAACGCCAAGCTAATGAATGTAAATGTTACAGGAAATGGCAGAAGAGAAGGATTTAGTAGCCCACCAATGCCAAGAATGACTAACACTTATATGCTAAATGGTAATTATACTAATAATGAAATTATATCATCAGTTAAAAAAGGAATATATGCAACTAATTTCGGTGGTGGACAAGTTGATATTACTTCAGGAAAATTTGTATTTTCAGCTTCAGAAGCTTTTCTTATTGAAAATGGGAAAATTACTTCTCCAGTTAAAGGCGCAACAATAATTGGGGATGGGCCAAATATTTTAACAAAAGTTAGTATGGTTGGTAATGATATGGAACTTGATTCAGGCATTGGCACATGTGGAAAATCTGGCCAAAGTGTACCAGTAGGAGTAGGGCAGCCAACGTTGCTTATTGATTCTATAACTGTTGGGGGCACTAAAACATAATTGTTTAGAATTTTTAAATATAATTTTTATATATAATTAATTATTGTTAATTTTTTTTGCAAAATTTATAATAATATGTTATTGTGTTTTAATTGATAGTAATTATTAAAATAGTTTCAGGAAATTGATGAGAGAATTCATATTATTTAAAGGAGCAGCAAAGAATCACCCAAGCTCGATTAAGCTTGCTCTTTGGTTAGGGGCTAATATTGAAGCGCAGAATGTAGTTAATAACACTGCTTTAATAATTGCTGCTAAAAATGGTAATGCTGAGTGCATTAAATTGCTTTTGGATAAAGGAGCGAATATTTAAGCGCAAGATAGCTTTGGTGACACTGCTTTGCTAGAAGCTGCTCGAGAGGGTAATGTTGAATGCATGAAATTGCTTTTAGATAAAGGAGCAAATATTGAAGCGACGAATATGTTTGGTGACACTGCTTTAATCGAGGCTGCAGGAAATGGTAATGTTGAGTGCATGAAATTGCTTTTAGATAAAGGAGCGAATATTGAAGCGCTGGATGTGTTGGGTACCACTGCTTTAATCAAGGCTACAGTCAGGGCTGTTCGAGTGGGTAATGTTGAGTGCATGAAATTGCTTTTAGATAATGGAGCAAATATTGAAGCGACCAATTTATTGGATCTAAATGCTTTGAAGTGTGCTGCATGTTCACGTAATGTTGAAGCTTTAGAGCTACTTATAAATTATGGAGCAGAAGTAAATGAAAAAGCCAAATCTTTTATGGAAAGCAATAATCTTGGAGATATTTTAAATAGATTAGAAGAGATAAGTTTAGATTGTAGAAAAAAGTTAATTCATAAATCTGCCTCAAATTTATATAAACAATTATTTGCATTATCACTAGAAACAGATTTTAATAAAGATGTAATGTCAGTTATTAGCGATTCATTAAATATAGATCCAGCATTACATCCTAATACTGTAAAAAAGATTGCTCAAACTGCTTTCAATCGTTCAAAAAATGTAGAAATGGAAGGCGAATTTAAAGAAATTCTTAGTAACGAAGAGCAGATAGAACATAATAAAACTTATTTACCTAATATTATAAATATTAATGTTTTTGATCATTCAAAAGAAGAAATGATGAAAATATCACCTGATAAGAAAAAAGAAGTAAACACATCAAGTAATAGTAATTCAATTTATAAAAATGCGCTTATAGCAGTTACTGTCTTCGCAAATTCAATTAGGTCTGTTATAGCATCGAATAACATCTGGAAAGGATTTGTAAAATTTAGCAAGCCTCTTGCATCAAGATTAGAGCTTACAGCAGAATGGTTAGTAACTAGATTACCAATTGCAGCAGAAACCCAAGCAATAGCAAATAATATCATTAAATCTTCAGCGCCCATAATAATTGGAATGGCAACAATAAAAGCAATTGGAAGTTTTATAAATGACAAAACAAATAATCAAACCTTATTAAGAAGCACATTGAATGCATTTGGAGAATTTATTAAAACAATAGCAGAATGCGGAGTTGCAGGAGCAGGAGCAACAGTTGGTATATTAATAGCAGATAATGTAATCAAATTTTCAGGAACAATAGTATTTGGAATAGCGGGAATAAGGGCAGTTGGAAAGTTTATAGAGGAAAAAAGAAATAATCGAACTATATTTATAAGCACTTTTAATGCAATGTTAGAATTTTTTAGCA
>JBKBYG010000044.1:0-10939 GCA_046313435.1 Alphaproteobacteria bacterium | reverse complement strand
GCTCCAAATTGATGGGCTAACGCAACAAAAACTGGGACATGATATATTAATGTAATAATACCCAAGATAAACTGTAAACCAAGTGTCAGCACTAATATATTAATAGAATTTTTTTGGTTTTTTAGCAAGCTTGTTTTTCGGCTTTTAAAGAAAATAATTGCTCCAAGAACAATTAAGGATATTGCAAGAGTCCGGTGAATAAACTGTATAGTCGTTGGATTTTCAAAAATATTTTTATATATAGGTTTTAAAGCAAAAATATCACTCGGAATGAAATGATTACCCATCATTGGAAATTCATTATAAATAAGCCCCGCATTTGTACCTGCTACAAATCCTCCAATTATAATTTGGAAGAAAGAAATTATCCCAATTATCTTTCCTAACGTATTGAGATTGCATCTTTTTTGCAAAAAAAGATCTTCACTCCTATTAATGTTCCATAAAGATACACCATTCCAAAATATTAATCCGTAAATAACAAATGCAATAGTTAAGTGCAACGCTAATCTATATTGACTAACATTCGGTTTGTTAACTAAACCACTCTTAACCATATACCATCCAACTATTGCTTGTAAAAATCCTAAAGCAAATATGATATATAGGTTAAATTTAAGCTTAGAATCTATTTGATTTTTAAAGCCAAACCATAGTAAGGGCAATAAAAATACAAACCCCGTTAATCTTCCAAGAGCGCGATGAATATATTCAATTAAGTAAATTTGTTTAAAATTTTTAAGTTTAATATTCTTATTAACTAAATTATATTCAGGATAGTGTTTGTATTTTGCAAATTCTTCTATCCACTCCTTTTCTGAAATAGGAGGTATTATCCCAGTAATTGGCTTCCATTCCACAATGGATAAACCCGAATGGGTTAATCTTGTTAAACCCCCAATTAATACCATTAAAGACACCATAAATGCCGAAATAAATAACCAGATGGCGATTTTTTTATTTATTGCAAGATCTTTCATAAAATTCTATATCTATTTAAAAATTATATTTGTTCATTTCATTTACAAAAACATAGCTAACCTTGGTTCTTTATTGTAAAATCACGATGCTGAAACAAGTTCAGCATGACGCACAAATTGGGTTAATCGTCATCCTGAACTTGTTTCAGGATCTGTGCTCTATTTTATAATATTTTGCTATTAAATTGAAATGATATTTAATTATCATATTTATGAGTGTTTTATAATGCAACTTCAATTAATAAATTTTCATACTAATGACTTATTTAAGGAAAAATTATTTAAATCATGGCTAAAACTTGCTATTAGCGCCCTTGCTTTTGCTGGATTATTATCAATATTAATTGTTGCACTTCGTACACCAGGTGTAGAAAAATTTATACCTTACAGAGATTTTTTTCGTACAGCATTAGTTGTGCATGTTGACCTTTCAGTACTAATATGGATGATCTCAATTAGTTCAGTATTTTCTCAAACAATTATAAAGCAAGAATATTGTATATTTTCTAAGGTAGCTTTTTATAGTTCTTTCTTTGGCACAATTTTAATTGCCGCTTCCCCTTTTATTATGGACGGAAATCCAGAGATGAATAATTATATTCCTGTATTAAAAAATATAATATTCTTTATTGGTTTAGGCCTTTTTATATGTGGAAGTTTAATTCAGATTATAGCAGCAATACTTAGCTTTAACTATAGTAAATTTAGTGAAGTTAATTACCTTGCTGTTTATACAACTAACATAATTAATTTTATAGCAATTCTAAGCTTCTTCATAGCAGCATTTAAACTTTCTAATTTAGACTATCCTATTGATGATAATTATTTTTATGAGCTAATTTTTTGGGCTATGGGCCATATTTTGCAATTCAGTTATGTAAATTTAATGATGATCGCATGGTTGGTTATTATAGGTAACATTAGCAACGTTAAGTACATCTTTATTTTAAACTTACTGATTGTGATTCCAACATTAATTATTTTATCTATTTATGATATTGATAGCATTGAGTACAAGGAGTTTTACACAATACATATGCGGTATTTCGGTGGAATCGCACCAGGAATTCTAGGAATAATAGTTATATATAATATTTTTAAAAATAAAATTTTTAATGCTCCACTTATTAACTCAATAATATTATTTTTTATAGGAGGAGCTATTGGAACAATAATTACTGCTAGCAATGTAACTATTCCTGCACATTATCATGGATCAATTGTTGGAGTCACTCTCGCCTTAATGGGGGCATCTTATAAGGCAATTGAGCAGATCTATAATGCTCAAATTGCAAAAAAATGGATTAACATTCAAGCATACTGCTATGGAATTGGGCAATTAGTTCATATTTCAGGTTTAGCATGGTCTGGAGGCTACGGCGCGCTCAGAAAAACTCCTGGAGCAGAATTTAGTATGAAAGCAAAATTTGGCATGGGACTTATGGGTTTTGGCGGATTGCTTGCGATTATCGGAGGTTTGATTTTCGTTATAATCTGTACAAAATTAGTAGCGAAAAATAAAAATACAAAAGTAATTTATTAGTTAATTAACTTTTAGCCTTTATAATTTATTAAAAATAACTTATGAGGGTAAAATGTTAACAGAACAACAAAAACAAGATAAAGCAAGATTAATAGCTGCAATTCAAAAAGATGATTTACTATGGATAAAAAATTTACTTAGAATTGATCAATATTTTATTGATGATGAGGTCATAAAATCTATACCTAAAGATAAACCAAATTCTTCTGATATATTTAACAAAATTGAAACCAAATTAAAAAATAATTCTAAATCCTTGTATCAAGCAATAAGTGATAAAAATGAAGCCGCAGTACAAAGAATATGTGATTTAGGTTTTGATAAGAATTTTATAAGCCCAAAAAAGAATAAAAATTTTGATTCAAAAGGAGCAAATCAATATCCTGATTCGCTTCTTACTAAAGCAATTAAATCAGGCAATGCTAATATAGTTAAAATGCTTATTGAAGCCGGGGTCGATGTAAACCAAGAAGTAGAGATAGAAATAAGCGGAGCTCGTGTTGGATTTGGAGTTCAATCAGGACCAGTACGAGGGCCTAGCCCTCTTTTACTTGCAATAAATTTGGAAGATAATTCTATTAAAAAAGTAATTGTAGATTCACTATTATGCTCTAAAAGCATTATCTTAAATAAAACTTTTAACATGGAAGAGATAACTGTCTTTGATTATGCTAAAGGTCAGCCTGAAATTGAAAAATTATTATTTAAAAAACTTCAGGACAAAAGAATTAATGAAGAAACTTTAAGTAAAATTGAACAAAAGTATTTCAATAAATATATGCAAAATGCGATGAGTGATATTTTTAAAGAGGTAGTTAAAGAGGTTAAGGTTAAGCCAAATGATCTTGAAGCAAATAATAAAGAAGCATTTACAACAACAATTACAACTAAAATAGAAGATTATTTACTTTTAGATAAAGATAAAAAAGCTGAACTTAAAAAGGATGTCGAAACTTTATATGATAGTATTGTTGGGGCGAAGAAAAAATCTAAAAATACTAGCCAAAACAAAGGTGAAGCAATATCAAAATTATTTGACAAATTATTTGAATTTTTTGGTTTGAAGCCAATTGAGAAAAAAGCATTTAAAGATTTGAAAATAAAGATAGAAGCTGATTTAATAAAACCTGACAGTAAAAAAGTTGATGCACAAGCTACTCAACCTCCTCTTCCTAATACCCCAAGTTCCATTGATAAGAATAGTCAAAAAAGATAAGCTACTTGGTATCTAAACTTCTCTTATAAATTTAGATACCATCTTATAAGATTTTTTATATTTATAAATCAAAAGCTAACGTATTAACATTTTATTGACAATATCTTAATTTTAGTTTACAATTACGTATATAAATTAAAAAAAGGAATAACTATGGTAGATATGATGTTGCATTCAGAGGAAATACAATCAATTGAAACTTTACAGACTAATCCAAGTAAGATTACTGTGGAATTGAAATTTGAAGCTGATAAAAGCGGTGCTCAAAATGTAGAATTTAAATTCACAAAAACCCTACCATCTATGGACCCAGGAGGTAGATTAGAAATTTTTACGAAAGAAGTTTGGAACGAGATCAAATCATCAGCAGTTATTGCAGAGGATATTATCCAGATTAAAAACAATCTTGAAAAATCTTTAGATGAGCAAATAAACTTTAACACTCAAGAAATACTTCCAGAAGATTCTAATTATATGCTTGAAGATCTGGAATTGAACGAAATAAGTAATGTAGAAGTATTAATGTTAAATAATATAGAACCTGCAATATTACTTGATTATCACTGCAGGCATCCTATTGATCCACTTCCACCACATTTTCAAATAGACATGGTTGGTGACATTAAGGTTGAGGAATCTGATATAGGCAGTTAAATTTATTATTCGCGAAAGGAGTGTATTGCTCCTTTCATTCTAAACTTAAGAAAAATTTATCCCTTACCAATAATTTTTATTTCCCACTCAAGCTCTACACCTGTTTTTTCTTTTACTCTTTTTCTAACTTCTTCTCCTAAAATTTCTAAATCCTTAGCAGTTGCATTATTTTCATTAATGAAAAAATTGCAATGTTTTTCTGAAACTATGGCTCCACCTATTTTAAGCCCTCTACATCCTGCTTCATCAATTAATTGCCAAGCTTTTTTACCTTCAATAGGATTTTTGAACGTACTTCCTGAAGTTTTTGTTCTAACCGGTTGAGTTTGCTCTCTTTTTATTGATATATCATCAATTTTTACTTTAATTATATTATAATCTTCTATATAGCCTTTAAGCTTGCAAGCAGTAAAAATCCAATTTTTAGGCAAGTTATTACCACGATAAAAATAACCTATATCATTGCTTGTTAACTCATGAAAATTGCCTTGATCATCAAGTAATATTGCAGTTTGTAAGATTGAGGATATATCTCCTCCATAAGCACCTGCATTCATTGCCAAATTACCTCCTATAGTTCCAGGTATTCCGCTTAAAAACTCTATTCCACCAATTGAATTATTCATAGCAAACATAGCTAGATTATAGCTTAAACACCCTGCTCCGACTGTAATTAGATCTTTATCAGCTATACAGCTAGTAAACTCACGGGTAAGTTTGATAACAACACCTTCAATTCCTTTATCCCTAACAATTAAATTTGAACCACATCCAATGACAATATAAGTAATATTCCTAGGTTTATTTTTTAGGAAAAATGCAAGGTCTTCAGCATCTTTTGGTTTATATAAAATCTCAGCAGGTCCACCGACATTAAACCAGTTTGTTTTACTAAGGCTTGCATTTTCCCTATAGGTTCCTTGAACTTTTGGAAGATAATCTAATAGTCTCATTTCAATACTAACTTTATTTTAAAATTTAGAAACACTAATAAAATAAAGTAAGTATGAAGTAAATAGCGTTTTAAAGCAGTAACCTATAAACTTGCTGCAAATTTAAAAACTGAAAAGCTACTGAAACCTGTTGAGCGTGCTCTAAGATGTAATGTTAGAGGTTAATTAGAAATACTTAACTTCATAGTTAAACAGTATAATTATAGTTTTCTATATACACTGTTTAACTTAAATTAATAATTTTCTTTAACTATTTTCTTAAGCTCTGGAATTAGTTCCTCCTCAAACCATCGGTTCTTCTTTATCCATCCCGTATTACGCCAGCTAGGATGAGGAAGCGGTAAATATTGTGGTAAGTAAGCGCGCCAATTTTTTACTGTTTGAGTCATATTCTCTTTCATTTCACTTTTTAAATAATATTTCTGAGAATAGCTACCTATAAGGAGTGTGAGCTTGATGCTCGGCATGAACAGCCTCACCTTATCATGCCATTTTGGTGCGCATTCTTTGCGCGGAGGTTTATCTCCTCCATATTTATCAACACCTGGATAGCAAAATCCCATTGGCATAATAGCTATCTTTGTTTCATCATAAAAATCTTCTTTGTCAATATTTAGCCAGTCCCTAAGCCTATTACCCGAAGCATCGTTCCAAGGAATCCCACTATTATGGACTTTAGTGCCTGGTGCTTGCCCTATAATTAATATTTTTGCTGTATTACTAAATTTAACTACCGGCCTTGGCGTATGCATAAAGTGTGCAGCACAAGTGCGGCAAGATTTTATCTCTTCTTTTAAGGCTTCTTCATTCATTTTTAACTCTTTTTTAAATAATATAATTTAATATAGAAAATTAAATTATAAAAAATCTATATTTTTTAAAAAGAGTACTTGATTTATTTTTTTTTGTTAGTATATTACGCACTATTGTTAGCAAACTAAACGTGTTTAGTTAATAGCTTTGAATAACGCCATTTCGTATAAATGATTATACTAGAAATGTAATAGCTAAACTATTTTAATTTAAGTATAGGCGCGAAGAGCGAAGTTTACGAATAGTAAATGACCGATGAGTAACGCATAGTTAAATTATAAAGAATTAGCTAGAAATTGACCCCTTCGTCTAATGGTTAGGACATCACCCTTTCACGGTGGCAATACGGGTTCGAGTCCCGTAGGGGTCACCATACTTAAATTAAAGTGATTAGTATGGATGACTATTTATCTTCAATTAGCTCTCTTATAAATAATTTACCCGATTTTGAAATTTTTGGAAAGGTCACTTCTATTAAAGGCATGATTCTCGAATGCGCTGGCGGTGAAGAAATACTTTCTGTTGGTTCTAAATGTAATATCCTTACAAGAAATAATAAAAAAATTCCTGCTGAAGTTGTTGGTTTTAAAGGAAATTATGCAATGCTTATGCCCTATGCTGAGCTTGAAGGAGTCGGTGTTGGCTGCAAAGTTGAATTTCTAGATAAAGAACCGCTTGTCTATCCTGATGAGTCGTGGCTTGGCAGGGTTATTAGATATGACGGAGAACCTATTGATCAAAAAGGTATCCTAAAACAAGGGAGCAAAGGTTATAGTTACCGCAACACTCCTCCTCCTGCTCATGCCCGTCAAAGAGTTGGTAAAAAAATAGACCTAGGCATAAAAGCAATAAATATTTTTACAAGCTGCTGTTATGGGCAACGTATTGGTATATTTGCAGGCTCAGGTGTTGGAAAATCAGTACTTATCTCAATGATTACAAAATACGCCCAGGCTGATATAAAAGTAATTGGATTAATTGGTGAACGCGGGCGCGAAGTACAGGAATTTCTGCATGAATATCTAGGTGAAGAAGGCTTGAAGAGTGCAATAGTAATTGTAGCCACAGGAGATGAATCACCACTCGCTCGTAAACAAGCAGCCTATTTAACTATGACTGTTGCTGAGTATTTCCGCGACATTGGTAAAAATGTTTTATGTATAATGGATAATGTAACAAGATTTTCTATGGCGCAACGTGAAATTGGATTATCAATTGGTGAGCCACCAAGCAGCAAAGGATACACACCTACTGTTTTTAGTGAACTCCCTAAGTTACTTGAACGTGCAGGTCCCGGCGTTGGTGATGCATCAATTACTGGTTTATTTGCGGTACTAGTAGAAGGAGATGATCATAATGAGCCAATTTCAGATGCAGCACGAGGTATACTTGACGGGCATATAGTGCTTGACCGGTCAATTGCTGAACGTGGTAGACTTCCTGCAATAAATATCTTGAGAAGCGTTTCTCGTACCATGCCTGGATGCAATAGCGAGCGTGAAAATATGTTAGTAAGTAAGGCAAAACGCCTACTTGCAATTTATAATGATATGGCTGAAATGATAAGGCTCGGGGCTTATAGAAAAGGTAGCGATGCCTCAGTTGATGAAGCAATATATTACAATGATAAGATTGAAGAATTTCTGAAGCAAGCCCCAAAAGAAGCTATGGATATGGAAACAGCTTACAAGACGCTTGCAGAGATACTTGAAATAGAGGATTGGAACAGTTGAAATTTGTGTTTTTGTATTATGGCTGATATCATAACTATAACTGTAAGAAGATCCTGAAACAAGTTCAGGATGACCTTAGGCCTTGAGTTTTGTGTCATGCCGAACATGTTTTCAGCATGTTTGTAGAGCAATTATTTCAAGTTAACCGTCATGCTGAACTTGTTTCAGCATCTCTCAAAAAAGAAATAGAAAAGATTTATTATAAAACAAATGAAAGGCATAAAAACATTAATTAAATTAAAAAAACGAGAACTTGATTCTAAACGCAAAACCCTTTCTGAGTTAGAAATAAAACTTGAGAATCTACATAAAGTTATAGAGATGCTCGATGAAGAACTAAAAAAGGAGCAAGAAATTGCTGCTACTGTTTTTGAAGCTTCCCTCACCTATAATAATTATTATATTGATAATCGCCAAAAAAAAGAAATTGTGAATAACGAAGTTACTAAAGTAGTAAGACAAATCAAAATATTACAAGAAGAGATATTCATAGATTTTACTGAGCTTAAAAAATATGACATCAGTTTAGAAAATCAAATCAATTACGCAAAAGAAAAACAAAAAAGCAAGGATCAACAAAACTTAGATGAACTTGCAATCAATAATTATTTGCAGAAAAACGATGAAAATCAAGACTAGATGTAGATTTAGCTGTAAATAGTTTTAGCTATAATATTGTTAAACCAGAAGACTGGGTAAAATATATAGATAATGAAAAAAATTGCCCTGCTCAAATTTATAGAAATTATTAATTTTTAATGATAGAATTCAATTATTTAGCTTTGTTTTACAAGCCTTATAATCATATATAATATATAAACACTTAGGAGGTTTATATGCTTATACGTGTAAATGAACAAGAATATGATTTTGAGAAGTTAAAAGAAGAATTGCTAAATGCAGCTAATAAAGGAAAATTAGGTTTGGAAGAAGTTGCTGAAATTTATGAAAAACTATATTTGCCATACTCTGATGCTCTCACAGAAATTGAAAAACTGCATAATATTCTTCCTAGTGATTTAAAGCGCTCATTATTTTATAATACTATTGAATTTGCTCGAATAGAAAATTCTTCTGGATCAATAAATTTCTTAGCAGCAATTGAATTAGCTTTAACCCCTGGTACTGCAGATAACTTCGGCTTTGACTCATTGGACTGTATTCAAAAAGCAGCGGGAAAATTTCATAAGGTAGCATTATATAGGTTTGCATATAACTGCGGTAATCCTGCAGATATATTTTTTTGTTATTCAGAGTCAGCAAAACAAGGATATGCTCCAGCTCAACGTGCACTTGGAGAAGTATACGAAAATGGTTTATACCAGCAGGCACGAGATTTTGTTAAAGCCTATGAATGGTATAAAAAATCCGCTGAACAAGATGATGATTATGCATTAAACAATATTGGTATGCTTTATCTGAATGGATATGGCGTAGAAAAAAATTATTATGAAGCATTTAACTATTTTGTTCGAGCTACAGAAAAAGGAAATCCTTTAGCGCAGTACAATCTAGGATTTCTTTACGAAAATGGATATGGAATTAAAAAAGACTTAATTTTAGCTTTAAATCGTTATTATAAAGCTTTAGATAGAGGCAACTTAAAGGCTAAAACAGCTATTTCAAATATTGTTTTTGATCAAAATAATCCTAAAGTAATTAGATGGCTTTTAGGATACATTATTAAAAAAACGCCAGATTATGAAATATCAAAACTCTATCTTTTAAACTTAATCAAAGAGGATAATCTTAATAAAATTTTTACTACAGATAAACTCCTTAATCAGCTTGTAGAAATTCTAAATATAAATTTTGATTTATCAGAATTTCATACAGAAGCAGGCTTGGTAAAAAAGCTTAAAACCCGTCTTTTTGGTCATAAAGAAGAAAGAATAGCGCAAAACGCGTTAATAAATTTTTTAAGGCAAAATTCAGTATCTAAAACCATTCAGTATGGTCATGATGCCTTTACCTTAGAAATTTCAGACGCTATTGGGGCTGATGTTACAACTATCGAGCAACAAGAAAATATCACAGAATGGCAAAATAGAATTAAAAACTCAAAAAATGATAGTAAATGTCAAATAATGTAATCCTAATAAATAAAATTTGACTTTATTAATTTCTTTAATATATTTACTTTTATTAAGATTATATTATAGGAAATTAAAATTATGACTTTAGAATTTATAAAAGGTTTAGGAATATTTGCTGGTTCTGGCATAGTTTCATCATGTGGCTATCACATTAGAAATAATTTTTCAAATCAGTATATAAAGGAATTTGGAGCTGCACTTGAAGTTGGTGGACATTTAATTAATTATACATTTTATGCAGATGCTTTTAAGGATTCTTTTATTCATAAAATTGATGGAATATTAATTGCTCAGCTAAATTTTAATATACTACCTTTAAAACCGGTATTTGTCCCTCTTCCAGATAATCCTATTACTGGTGAATTATTAATAGATGATATTAAAGCAACTCCGATACTTGGAGAATATTTTAACAAGTCTGAAGAATATATTGGACATTATAAATATTTTACACCCTATATAATTGGCAAAATGTTATTAAGTATTGATGATACGGCAATATTTAAGGGTTGGGAATCAATTGCGCATTTGCCAGAAAAACTTCCTGCTTCAAATAGTATTGGGTTATTATCTTATCTTTTATATAATTTACCAGAGTTGCCATATGTTGGAGAAGACATAGACAAATCATCTAATTATTTATTTTCACAAATTTCTGAATGGTCGCAAAATCCTGGTGGTGATACAAAAATTGGAGAGATATATAGAGATTATATTTTAACTACATGGGAAGGAATACACAAGCCCCATCATTTTTATGAAGAAATTAAATTTTTATCAAAATATAATTCTGACGAATTTAATTTTTTTAAATTGCTTGGGGACTGTAATCACGCTCACTAGTTTTATTAAGCCCTAACATTACTATTTAGGGCTTTTTTTCTTCTAATAATCTTTTTCAATAAAAGATTTTCTGCTTTTTCTAAAACCACTTCCTATAATATCTGAGTA
>JBKBYG010000043.1:0-11083 GCA_046313435.1 Alphaproteobacteria bacterium | reverse complement strand
ATTAGAAATTATAGCAAATTTTGGTAACTTTTTTAGAGTATTATATGAAAAATTTAATTACGGCAAAAATTTTAGTCATTGGCAATGAAATTTTATCAGGCAGAACACAGGATTTAAATGTTGCATACCTTGCTACTGAGCTTACAAAATTAGGTATAAGCCTAACAGAAGTAAGGATGATTCCTGATATTGAAAAAGAAATAATAGATAATGTAAATGAACTACGAAACGAAGCTACTTATATATTTACTACAGGTGGTATTGGACCTACGCATGATGATATTACTTCTTCTTCTATTGCTAAAGCTTTTGGCGTAGAATTAATTAAACATCCCGAAGCAGTAAAATTGCTTGAGTCTCATTACGTAAATGAAGATTTAAATGAAGCTAGATTACGTATGGCGCATGTTCCCGAGGGAGCAATTTTGCTTGAGAACCCTATCAGTAAAGCACCAGGATTTTGTATTGAAAACGTATATGTTCTTCCTGGCGTACCGAAAATAATGCAAGCAATGTTTCAGGTGTTTAAAGATAATTTGATTAAAGGTGAAGTGATTCATAGCCGCTCTATTACTATTCTTGTACGGGAAGGAGAAATTGCAACGAAATTTGCAGAATTGCAAGCAAAATGGCCTAATGTTGATATGGGAAGTTATCCTTTTTCAAGGGATAGTATTTGGGGAACAGAACTTGTTTTAAGATCAGCCTGTATTAAGGAATTAGAACAATCTTATGATGAACTTAAAAATATGCTTACTGGTTTAAATATTAAAATCGATAACTTATAGTTTTTGTTCAAATTGAGACTTTAAAATGTATTGCAATTTCAATAACTTGCTATTTAATAAGTCTGTATTGTAGTTCATAGCGAATTTTGTAATTAATTTAAAATCAAGCTAGACTTAGTCCAAGTCTAAAAATATTTTATAATATTTAACAAATACTTAAATAATATAATGTATAATACTAACTAAAATTATATTATACAAACTTTATGGAAAATCCTAAAACCCAAGCTTTCACCTTAATAGAACTCTCGATAGTAATAATAATTATTGGAATAATTATTGGGGGAATTGCTGCCGCTAATGAATTAATAATGCAAGCTAGGATCAGATCATTAGTTAATGATATTCAAAATACAACAACAGCAGTAAACGCTTTTAAACTAAAATTTGGTTTCTTACCTGGAGATTTTCCATATGCTGGTAAAATTTGGACGAGTGCAACTTGTACTGATGATTATGCAACCGCAGGATGCAATGGTAATGGTGATTATCAAATTAATTTGAACGCCGGAGGGGGTGACGGTCAAGAAGGTTATAGATTATGGCAACATTTAAGTTTAGGTGGTTTTATAAGTGGCACTTATACTGGTACAAGTGCAAACACTGATCAATATAAATTGCAATATTCAGAAGGTGCATATATGGATATGAGGTATGTTAGGCCTTATCTTACACGTCCCTATGAAAATTGTTTAGAAATAGGCGCTTGGAATAGCTCCCTTGGTTTAGCAATTGAAGGCGCACTTACTCCATACGATGCTTATGGGCTTGATAGCAAAATAGATAATGGAGACGCAAATAGCGGTAAAATACTTGGTAGAAATAGCTATAGTGCTTCTACTGGTTTTTGTCAGGTCTCACTAAAATATAACGTTACAGGCACACAAGGTCCATTTTGTAGATTAAGAATTTCATTAGAGTACTAAAATTTTATGAATTCTTAAACAATATTATATTAATTACATGAAAAATCCTAAAATTCAAGCCTTTACTTTAATAGAACTATCAATAGTAATAATAATTATTGGAATAATTATTGGAGGTATTGCTGCCGGTAACGAATTATTAATGCAAGCTAGAATCAGAGGATTAATTAACGAAACTCAAAATGTAAAAGCAGCAATTAATGCTTTTAAATTAAAATTCAATGCTTTACCTGGAGATTTTACACGTGCAGGCAGAATTTGGACAAGTGCGACATGTACTAATGCTAATGCACCTGCAGGATGTAATGGTAATGGTGATTATAAAATTAACTTAGCAGGAGGAGGAGCAAACGGTCAAGAAGGTTATAGATTCTGGCAACATTTAAGTTTAGGTGGTTTTATAAATGGAACTTATACAGGTACAAGCGCAAAGACTGACCAGTATAAATTAAGTTATTCGCCAAGCGCATATATGAATGCAAGGTATGTCAGGGCTTATGGTTCAGGATGGCTTGATAATTATTTAGAAATAGGAGCTTGGAATAGTACTCTTGGCTTAGCGATCGAGGGCGAACTTACTCCAATTGACGCTTATGGACTTGATATCAAAATTGATGATGGAGTAGCAGGTACTGGTAAGGTATTAGGTGGAGATAGATACACCACTCTTATCGATAATCTTTGCTCTTATCCTACTGGTCCAGTCCTTCCCTTACCCCTACCCGATTATAATCTTTTAGGAGAACAAGGCCCGTTTTGTAGGATGAAAGTTTCAATGGATTGAACTAAAAACTTAACTAATATTTAAATGATATAATACATAATTATTAATAAAATTACATTATATAAATTACATGAAGAACACTAAAACCCAAGCTTTTACCTTAATTGAGTTGTCAATAGTAATAATAATTATTGGAATAATTATTGGGGGGATACTTGCCGGTAATGAACTACTAAAACAAGCTAAAATTAGAGGATTACTCAATGATATTCAAAATATACAAACATCAATCAATGCATTTAAATTAAAATTTGATGCTTTACCTGGAGATTTTCGTAATGCTGGTAAAATTTGGACAAGTACTACATGTACTGATGCTTCTACAAATGCAGGATGTAATGGCAATAGCGACTATGTTATAACCGGCGGCGGCGGCGTTGACGGTCAAGAAATTTACAGATTTTGGCAACATTTAAGTTTAGGTGGTTTTATAAATGGCACTTATACAGGTACAAGCGCAATGACTGATCAATATAAACTAAGTTACTCGTCCAACTTATACGTAAATATAAGGAATGTTCCTGCCTTTGTTGGAGGATTGAGTAATAATTATTTAGAAATAGGCGCTTGGAATAGTACCCTTGGTTTAGCATCTGATGGGGCAATAAATCAAATCGATGCCTATCAGATGGATATTAAAACCGATGATAGTTTAGCAAATAGCGGTAGATTCCTTGGTATAGATGGCTATACCGCTCTTGGTATTTATTGCTCTTATTCTTACTTATCGGTTGGCGGCGAAGCAGATTACAAGCTTACAGGCACAAGAGGTCCAGCTTGTAGGCTGAAAGTCCCAATAGATTGATCTAAAATACTTAACAAATCCTTAAATCTTATAATATATAATTATTAGCAAAATTATATTATATAAATTACATGAAGAATCATAAAATTCAAGCCTTTACTTTAATAGAACTCTCGATAGTAATAGTAATTATTGGCTTAGTTATTGGGGGAATACTTGCTTCTAATGAATTAGTTGCACAGGCAAGAATTAAAGGATTAATTAATGATACTCAAAATATAAGAACATCCATCAATGCATTTAAATTAAAATTCGGTTATTTGCCTGGAGATTTCCCATATGCAGGTAGAATCTGGACAAGCGCGACTTGTACTGATGATAATGTACCTGCAGGCTGTAATGGCAATGGTAATTATCAAATTAATTTAAACGCAGGAGGGGGTGATGGTCAAGAGGGTTATAGATTTTGGCAACATTTAAGTTTAAGTGGTTTTATAAATGGCAATTACGTAGGTACAAGTGCAAAAAATGATCAATATAAATTGCAGTATTCACCAGGCGCATATATGAATGTAAGAAATGTCCGAGCTACTACTGGAACAGATCCGCTCGATAATTATTTAGAAATAGGAGCTTGGAATAGCACACTTAATTTGGCAATAGATGGTGAAATTACCCCAATTGATGCTTATGGACTTGATATTAAAATTGATGATGGAGTTTCAAACACCGGTAAAGTATTTGGCACAAATAGTTACAGTAGTTCTAATGGTTTTTGCAATGTCTCATCCATATACAACGTTAGAGGCACGCAAGGTCCATTTTGTAGAATGAAAGTTTCAGTAGAATAAATTTAAAGTAAGATAATTAATAATTTGTTATGAGCTTCATAGCAAATCTTATTTAATAAGTATTTGAATTATATTTATAATCTATGTTATAAGTAGGATATAAGCTTATATTTATGGAAGTCATATGGATTTAAAATCACTCTTACGGTCTGTTCAAGTTAAAGCTGATTGGATTGGGTTACGTTATATTTCAGAAAAAATAAATTATCATACAGTGCGTAATGGTAACATTGATAAGAATAATATTACTCTTGATGAGGGTATAATGGTTGAAGTATTAGTAGATGGACAATTTGCATATTGCAGCACTAGCTTGATAACTTCTGAATCTATACAAAAAGCAGCAGAAAATGCGGTAAGACTTGCAACAACTATAAACAAATGGAAGCTTTATAATTTCAATACTAATATAAGGCCTCAGGCTTTTGGAAGTTATAACACAGCTCATCAAAAGACATTTGATCAAACTTCACTTGGAGAAGTTTATGATATTTTGATTAATGCATCAAATGCTATGAAAATTTCTGACAAAATTATAAATAATGTTGCTCATACAATGGTAATTGAGCGTGAATCACTCTTTGTAAGCAGCAATGGATCTGATTTAAATCAAAAAACATTTTCAACTTCTACTTACCTTCAGGCTACAGCTCAGGATGGCACAGAAATTCAATCTCGTTCTTCTGGTTTTCCTTGTATGCAATTAGGGCTTGAACAACTTCAGAAAGATATGGTAAAGGATAATGCAGTTAAAATAGCTCAAGAAGCATTAGAGTTACTTGAAGCTGAAGAATGTCCAACTGGGAGTTACGACTTAATTCTTGCCCCAGATCAATTATATTTACAAATTCATGAATCGATAGGTCATCCACTTGAAATCGATAGAATTCTTGGAGATGAACGCAATTATGCTGGGTGGAGCTTTATTAAATTATCAGATTTCGGTATTTTACAATATGGTTCTCCTCTCCTCAATGTTACATTTGATCCAACAATAGAAGGAGAATTTGCTTCCTATAATTTTGATGATATCGGCTGTAAAGCCACTAAAGAATATCTTATTAAAGATGGAAAATTACTTAGAGGACTAGGTAGTTTGGAAAGCCAAATTAGATCAGGAGTTTTAGGCGTTGCAAATGGTAGAACTGCTTCATGGAATAGGCCTCCAATAGATAGGATGGCTAATATAAATATTGAGCCCGGTAAATCAAGTTATGAAGACATGGTAGGTGCTACTGAAAAAGGTGTAATAATGAATACAAACCGGTCTTGGTCAATAGATGATTATCGTAATAAATTTCAGTTCGGATGCGAATACGCAAAATTAATAGAAAACGGTAAAATAACAAAAACCCTTAAAAATCCTAATTACAGGGGAGTGACTACTCCCTTTTGGAATAATTTGAAGATGGTAGGTAATCAAGATTGTTATAAAATATGGGGATCACCTTTTTGCGGAAAAGGTGAACCTAATCAAGTAATCAGAGTAGGTCATGCTTCACCAACATGTTTATTTACCAATGTTGAAATATTTGGAGGAGCATGATGAATAAAGAATTCATAGAACAAAAAGAGCAAGTTTTTTACCAAGTTGGGAATGAAGTAATGAATTCTCTCAAAAGCGGAGAGTATTTAACAATAAACCTAAGCGGCGAAAAAAGCTTATTTGCTAGATTTAACAATGCAAAAGTTAGACAAATTATTGAGGTAGAACAATATTTTATAGAATTAATTTTCTCGTGTAATAATAAATCTATAAATTATAAACTGCCATTTAATTTTAGTTTTGAAAAAGATAGTAGTTCAATTAGAAAAATTCTAGATAAATGTAGAAATGAATTTAACACACTTCCTGATGATCCTTTTATAGTTAAGCCTTCTAATAATGGCACTAGTAGTGAAAATTATTATGGTGATATTCCAGATAATATAGTTTCCGGTATTTTAGAGGAAGTTTCATCTCTTGATTTTGTTGGTCTTTATACTAGCGGATATATAATTAAAGCAAACGTAAATTCTAAGGGTCAAAAACATTGGTTTAGTACTGAGAATTTCCAAGCTGATTTTTCAATTTATGCTCCAGGGCAGCAAGCTGTTAAAGAAATATACGCTGACATGAATTGGGATAAAAATAAATTTAAAGCTAAAATTGATGATGCAAAAAATAAACTTGAAATTTTACAAAAACCACAAAAAATTCTCTCCCCTGGAAGTTATAGAACTTATTTCGCACCAGATGCAGTGAGCGAGCTAGTTAATATGCTATCTTGGAATGGTATTAATATGAGTTCCTTAAAACAAGGACATTCTGCTTTGAAGAATTTAAGTGAAGGAACCACCCTCTCCTCTTTATTTTCTTTAAAAGAGGATTTTACGCTTAATTTAGTGCCAAAATTTAATGAGCTTGGAGAAGTATTTTCTGATATAATTCCTATTATTACAGATGGAAAATTAGAGAATCTCTTAACCAATACTCGTACAGCAAAGGAACATAAATTAGAAACTAATTATGCTAATTCAAGTGAATCAATGCGTTCTGCTATTGTGAAATCTGGAAATTTAGCAAAAGAAAATATACTAAAAGAACTAGATACTGGTTTATACATATCCAATCTCCATTATCTTAATTGGAGCGATCTTACTCATGGGCGTTTAACAGGAATGACGCGTTACGCATGTTTCTGGGTAGAAAATGGAGAAATTATCTCTCCAATTAATAACTTACGCTTTGATGAAACATTATATAATTTTTGGGGTAAAAATTTGATTGCTTTAACAGATTTCAGAGAACTTATTCCTCAAACTGGATCATATGAAGAGAGAGTAATTGGTGGAACATTAGTTCCAGGAATGCTAGTAAGCGAATTTAACTATACATTATAAACAAATGCCAAAAAAATATACAACTATAACAAGTACTCAAAACAAGCATAATGTAAATTTGTTACTTAACCCATGTGATATCGACCATACGGTCCAACATAATGAAATTATTAAGTACCATAAAAAAAGAAGACCAAAGCTCGTTACTGAGGGAAGAAATTATATATTTAATAAACCTAGATATTTTATCGATAAAATTGATGTTTCTAATATGAACTATTTAAAAAACAGATTTTCCTTTTTCATAGCAAATTCTTCAAATGAAGCTGAAAAAATTACTAATTATTTAAGAAATCAATTTAAAGAAAACCCTCTTCCTTCTAATGTGTTTAATTATAAAATAGAGGATTCTACTATCTACGTAATATTCAATGAGGAAAGTTTTAAAAAAAAATTTGAGCATTCCAAACCTGAACATATTATTTTAAATTTATCAGAAGAGCCTACTATATTTGAAGTTTTTCACTCGCATTGTAATAAATCATTAGGTAACAAATTGGTTAAATTAGATATAGCAATCAAATGTAAACCTAGTAATAATTGGCTAGAAAGGATTGAAAACCAAAAATCAGTTTATTATAATAAATTTATATAAGTTAAGTTTAAATCATCAATTTAAATTTGTTTTATATAGTTGTTTCAAGCAAGGTGCGAGGAGCCAAAGCGCACTAAATGCTAGGAGAGCAAGGAGTAACTATTCTCAAACTTCAAATCAAACTACTATAATAGTTAGACCTTGAACTTGGGACATGATTGATAATAAATTTTTTTTTAGTTTAAGTATTTTAACACCTTGTTTTGATTATATGATTATCAATATTTACAATTTTTTAAAGTAAGAACTTTATATCTATATTTAATCTTAGTAAGTTTTTGCTGTTAAAAGGGCAAGAGGAGTTTGTTATAAAATGAAATCTCAAAATAAATTTGTTACTGCTCCTTCTTATATACAAACTGCAATAACTAGAGAACGTTATATAATTGATATAACATTACATGATGTAATCAATGCAGATCAGATTGCTAAAATCTCTTTAATATTGTGTAAAAATTATTTTGATGCAAGTTTAACACATGAACATATAAAGCAAATATTTTCTAAAATTTATGAAAAACATAATGTTATTTATAATGGCAAAGGATTTAATTGTATATTGTTGGATGAGAATGCATTTTTAAATTCTGATAAATTTTATAAAGACCATTTTCCTCCAAAAGCCAAATTACTATCACAAAACCCTAGGCTTTTGAATATTGTTAAAAAACATATACTTATGGAAAGATCAGGCTCAGGACCTTTAATTTTAAGACGTAATTTAACAATTAAATCAAGACTAAGTTCATTAATTAATATCATTGAAAATAATCAGACCAGTAAATTAGTTGCCCCTTTAAATAACTCCAAATCTATTAATCAAAAAACCGTTAAGAAAACATTAAATACAGCACTTAAACGATACATAATTGATATATCATTTGATAATATAACAGAAAAAATAAACGGTAAAATTTCATTGATCGTATGTGATGATATAAATCATACAATTTTAATAAATACATTTTTAGGAAATCTATTGTCTGACAATCTTAAAAGCAATAAGGAACCATATAATGGAATGGGTTTTAATTGTATATTACTAGATGAAAATGCTTATTTAGATTCTACTAAGCACAATAAATATGGTCAGGCTATACCAGCTAAGCTATTATCAGAAAATTTAGAATTATTAAATATTTTTAAAACCCATCTATATATAGAAGAATCAGTCAATGCTAATATATTCAATCCAAATTATACTATTAAGGCTAAACTTGATAGATTAAATAATATAATTAATCAAACTACTTACACATATTATAATAAAAAAAGATACTTAGATACTCAAGATTTTTCAAATGTTGAAATTACAGATACTGATATTAAAGACGCTTTAAAAGCTTTTAATCAAGTTCCACAATCAAATAACCCAATGAAATCAGATTATGAACTTCTTGAGAAAGATATTCTTACAAAAAAGATTAAATTTTCAGAAACTTATTCTGTACTGACAGAAATAAGAGATGGTCAGTTTTATTCAAAAAAAATAGATAAAACATTTAAGAGCTTTGCTGAGTCTCTAACACCTAAAACCGACGCCATAGATTCATTAAGTAGTTATGATAGCTATACAGGATTTATTGAGGGACAAAGAAATTCTCAAAATATAGTGAAAAGTAACAAGGCAGCATTATAAGGTACTTATAATTTTTATATTGTTTAATTATGAACTTTTGAAGAGGTCATTTTAGAGTTCCGAGATTAGATATTCTTATTTAAATACATTATACCAAATTAAATTATTAACTATAATACAATATTATTAACATTTTAAAAATTATTAATATTATTTAACTATTATAGAAATCTATGTAGAAAAAATATTATGCCCCTAAATAAAGAAAAATTAGACTCAGATGAAGAATATACTCCTAATGATAAGGAGGAAGTTTTATCGCCAGAAAAAGCAGATACTCATTCCACGATAAAAAAACACAAACGAAAACTTGCTGTTCATAACCCTAATCATATACCTGAAGTCTTAAAAAGAACGCGCTATATCATTGATCAAACTTTTAATGGAATCATTCCTGAAAAATTAAATAGTAAAATTTCAATAATAGTAGGCGAGGATTATAAAGATACAAAACAATTGAAACAAAATTTATACAGTTTTTTATCTAAAAATCATAGAAAAAATGTTCAAGTTTATAGCAGTCCTGACTTTCAATGTATAATTTTAGATGATAATGCGCTTTTAAAACATAGTAAAATTGGAAATTATGGACTTCAACCTACCAATGAATTACTATCGAATAATACACAATTATTAGAAAAGATTAAGGCACATTTATGTTTCAAAAAATCAGGCCTAACAAGTATAAATTCAAAAAAAAATTTAACATTAAGCGTAAAATTAAAAGAGTTAATTGACAAAATTAATAATACTTTGCCTTCAGACAATGAGGAAATTTCTGTAGATGATTTAAAAATTGATTGTGCTAAAGCACTTACTATTCTAAGTAATCCAGAAGAGCAACCAGCTGTTATTTCAAATGTTCAAAATGACACCACTAACTCAGAAGAATTAGATTTATCAAACTATTCACTAAGCAATAAAGATAAAAAAATATCTTCAGCTCTTCCACATTTAATTCAATATAAACGTTATCTAATTGATCCTTTAACAACACTAAATATAGATGAAAATTTCAAGGGTAAAATCTCAATTACAATTTGCGCTACTGAACAGGAAGCTAAAAATCTTTCAAATACTTTTAAAACACAATTAAAAAAAATTAATCTAGAACCCAGTTGCGTGTTTTATCATTCATCGACTTTAAGCTGTGTAATTTTTCAAGAAGAAAAGTTTAGAAAATTTTATAAGAATTATGATTTGATAAACCCAATAAATATATCTACTGAGAAAGGTCTTGAAACACTTCTTAAACAACATTTAGACTATTGTCAAAATTCTAATAGTAAAAAACCTTTAAAAGTCATTCAAACTTTGAAATCTAAAATAAAAAGTTTCAATAAATTTGAGAATGAACAAATTTCTCATAAGGATTATATTAACAATAACTCTTCTGTAATTGGAATTGATATAGATCCTGCAGTAAATCCAATTAAACCTCAAGATAAAGAAATTGAAGATAAAAATTTTAAAATTTTTGATTTAAAAAATCTCTCAGATGGTGAACTTAATTTTTTAAAAAAACAACTTGATGAAGAAGTAAAAGCACGTAGTAAAAGAAAATCAGCAGATGAAGTTTTTGAAGAAATGTCTATTAAAAAAATTAAAACTTCAAATGATTCTGATTTGAATCTAAAAGAAAACCAGGAAATAACAAATAATTTTTATAATAGTTTAGTCAATAATATAAATGATTTTTTTAATAATTCTAACTTAAGTACGACAATAAAAAAGTTTGAAAATTTACAACTCATAGCTCAGAATAATCCTGTTTCTTATGTACCTCAATTTAGTAAAAACTCTAAAACTATTAAGGAGCAAAATTCCTCTGGTACAACTGAGCTTTATGATTATCGATTAAAAAAGAGATCA
>JBKBYG010000042.1:0-11467 GCA_046313435.1 Alphaproteobacteria bacterium | reverse complement strand
TACAGGAAGATTATATTATTTACAAATTATTAGGTCTGACGATTATAAAACTTTATCTGAAAATAATAGAATTAAATTAAATTTATTAGCTCCCTACAGAGGAGAAATTTTCGATAGAAATGAAAGAACTCTTGCTGTAAATCAAAATACATATAAAGTCCTCTTAGATAAGCAAGAAGCTAAAGACATAAAGACAATTATTCAAAAAATTGTACAAATATTAAATTTTTCTGAACAAGAAATCGAGTCTATTAATAAAAAAATTGTTCAACAAAAATCCTTACCGAAATTAGTTATATATAATAATTTAAATTGGGACGAATTAGTGCAAATCGAAACTAATTTATTTGACCTTCCAGGGGTAACAATTGAAGTGGGACAAATAAGATACTACCCATATGGCGCTAACTGTGCACATATTATAGGTTACTTAGCAAGTCCTTCAGAAAATAATAAAGAAAAAAACTTGTATTACCATCCGGATATTAAAATTGGAAAAAATGGTATTGAGAAAATTTATGATAAATATTTATCTGGGCAAGTTGGTTTTAAAAAAATGGAAGTTAATGCACACGGATATATTGTTAGGGAACTTTCGGTAGAAGAACCAAAAAATGGTACTAAAATAACATTATCTATTGATGCGGAATTACAAAATAAAATAGTTACATTAGTAAAAAATAAATCTGCTTCTGTAGTTGTGATAGATGTTAATAATGGAAATCTTCTGGCTCTATGCTCTACCCCTAGTTTTGACAATAACGAATTTAATAAAGGTATTAGTACAGACTATTGGAAAGAATTAAATAGTAATCCATATCTACCCCTTATTAACAAGAGTATTTCAACACAATATCCGCCTGGTTCAACTTTTAAACTGATTGTAGCGCTTGCTGCCCTCGAAGATAATATTAGTTCAGATTTAGAGTTTTATTGTCCAGGTTATGTAATGCTTGGAGAAAGAAAATTTCATTGTTGGAAGGAAGGAGGCCATGGTCATTTAAACCTTATCCAAGCTATTGCTTGTTCGTGCAATTGTTATTTTTATAATCTATCAACAAAAATTGGAATTGAAAAAATAGCCTTAATTGCTGAAAAATTTAATTTGGGTAAAAAAACAAATATTGATTTACCAGGCGAAGTTCCAGGATTTGTACCAAACAAAAAATGGAAGCGTCAAAAATTGAAAAAAGATTGGTTATTAGGTGACACTTTAAACGCAGCAATAGGTCAAGGATATGTCCTTGCTACGCCAATACAACTAGCGGTAATGGCTGCAAGAATTGCTTCGGGAAAGCTTATAACTCCTTCCTTAATTTTAAATGAAAATGTTCAATTTCACGATTTGCCTATTAATTTAAAAAATCTTAATATTATTAGGAAAGCAATGGAAGATGTTGTTAATCAGCCTGGAGGAAGCGGCTATAATAGTAGAATTGAGGAATATAATAAAAGATTTGCAGGTAAAACTGGTACATCACAAGTTATATCTAAAAAGAGTTTTAGTGATGATTTAAATAAGGCTTCAACATCATATGTAAATAGAAATCATGGAAGTTTTGTGTGTTATGGGCCAGTTAATAATCCGAAATATGCTTGTTCTGTTGTTATTGAACATTCAGGCAGTGGAGGAGGAAACGCTGCTCCGATAGCAAGGGATGTAATGATGGAATTACTCTAATTAAATTAAGATAAAATATGACAATAATATTTTTAAACGGAGCGGGATCCGCAGGTAAATCTTCAATTGCTAAAGCAATTCAAGAATTAGCAGACGAGCCTTATCTTACAATTGGATTTGACGTTTTCTATAATATGATGCCTTGGAAATATGTAGGATCAGGTGCAAAAGCAAAAGAAGGGTTTTCATTTGTTACTAGCCAAGACTCAGAAGGAAAAACTGTTACAAGAGTAAATACAGGTAATTTCGGCGCTAAAGTAAATAATATCATCCCAAAGGTTATAAAAACCATGGCTGACGATAATTTCAATATCATTATAGATGAAATATTGTTTGGAGATGATCAATTAAAACTCTATATGAGGCTATTACAAAATCATGTTGTGTATTTTGTAGGGGTTAAATGTAGTTTAGAAGCTTTAGAAGAGCGAGAGTATCTTAGAGGAGATCGTTTAACAGGATTATCTCGCGAACAAGTAAATAAGGTTCATGAGGGTTTTCGTCCATATGATCTGACAGTCGATACAACTCATAATTCATGTTTTAATTGTGCAAAATCAATATTAGAATTTACTAAAAAAATACCTAATCCTAAGGGCTTTAAGTCTAATGTTTAAAAGTGACTGGGAAAAGACTGATCAATTATTAAAGCTTGATCAAAATATTTTAAAGGAAATGATTGCCCAATTTTTCCCTAGAGGAAATTTAATCTCATGTCAAATTATCTCAGGAGGCTGTGCAAATCTAAATTCTAAAATTATTGTAGATGGTTCAATATATATTTTACGTGTATATTTACGTGATAAGGATGCTTGTTACCGTGAACAGAAACTTGCTGCTTTAATTAAATCTACTATTCCAATTCCTGAAATATATTACATTAGCAAAATAGAAAATTATCAGTTTTCTATTATCGAATATATGGAAGGTATTACTCTTCGGGATTTAATACTTAATCATCCTAATGAAGACATAAAGCCAGTAATGAGAGAGGTTGGTCTAATACTCGCTAACATTAAAAAATATCAATTTCTGCACGCAGGATTTTTTGGTCAAGATTTAAAGATTAAACAAAAAATATCTAAAAATGAATATATTGAATTTGCAAGAAATTGCCTTAATAACAAAATAGTTCAAGCTGTTATTTCAGAAAGAAATATTGTTCATGTAAATGATTGTTTAAACAGATATTGCAATGTTTTGCCTGAGGAACCTGAGCATAATTTAGTACATGGTGATTATGATCCTGCAAATATATTAGTTGAAGAAAAAGAAGATAAATGGAAAGTTTCAGCGATATTAGATTGGGAATTTGCTTTTTCAGGCTCCAGTCTTGTTGATATAGCAAATATGGTAAGATACGCTCACAAGTTACCTTCTACATTTACTGAATCATTCATGTTAGGATTAAAAGAAGGAGGCTTAATCTTAGAAGATAATTGGCAAACGGCAGTAAATTTGATAAATTTAATTTCGCTTTTGGAGCTTTTGACCAGATCTTCTCTAAACCAACATCCAAATAGATGTAAAGATTTGAAAGAATTAATTGAATATTTAATACAACAATTGAGGTAGTTTTATAAAAAATATTATCGAAATACTCCCTTATGATTCTAACTGGCCTAAGGTTTTTACTGCAGAAGCGATAATGATTAAACAAGCTCTTGGAGAAAATTGTATTAATATTCATCATATTGGTTCTACTTCTATTCCAGAAATGCCTTCTAAGCCCATTATTGACATAATTCCTGTTGTTAATAATATCTTAGAAGTAGATAAAGCAAATGACAATATGCTTGCACTTGGTTATGAAGTAAAAGGCGAAGCGGGTATGTTATTTCGACGTTTTTTTCAAAAACAAGGGTTTAATATACATGTATATGATAAAGGTACTGATGATATTGAGAGATATTTAAAATTTCGCGATTGGATGAGAATAAATAATGAAGATAGAGAAGCTTACGCGAAACTAAAAAAAGATCTAGCTTTAAAATATCCAAATGATCTTTTAAATTACTGTTTTGCAAAAGATATATTTGTTGCTGCTATTGATTTAAAGACTGGATTTAATGGAATGAGAGTTGTTAAAGCTCTAACACCTTATGAATGGAAAACAGTAAAAGAATTTAGACAAGAATACTTTCATAATGAACTGAAAATGGACGATCCTTACGAATCGACATTTGAGCATAAAGATCATGTACATTTAGTGTTATACGAATCTAATGAAGTTATAGGCTATGTACATATACAGTTTTGCAGTAATCAAAAAGCAGCAATAAGAGTAATGATAATTAATGAGCTATATAAAAATCAAAATATCGAAAATAATTTTTTAAAGATATGTGAAAAATGGCTTTCACATCAAAATATAGAAATGGATAAAACGTTATTATGAATTATTTAATAAGAAACGCCCAAGCAAATGATGCTGAACTTATATTTAGTTTGGTAAAAGAATTGGCAGATTATGAACAATTGAGCTCTTCAGTAGTAGGAGCAGTTGAGGATATTACTAAAACCTTATTTTCTCCGAGCCCTAAAGCTGAAGTACTAATTATAGAAGAAAACGGAAATGCAGCAGGTTTTGCTTTATATTTTCATAATTATTCGACCTTTTTATGTCGTTATGGCATATATATTGAGGATATATTTATTCGTGAGGCTTATAGAGGCAAAGGATATGGTAAAGCCTTATTTAAAAAAATATGTGAAGAGGCTTTAAAGCATAATTGTGGTAGGGTTGAGTGGTGGTGTTTAGATTGGAATAAACCATCAATTGATTTTTATTTGAAACTTGGTGCAGAAGCAATGACTGATTGGACTGTATATAGATTGAATCAGGAACAAATAAAGGCAATTGCTGAAAATTAAAAACTTAATATAGACTTCAGGGGTTAAAATGAAAAAATTATCTATTTATTTTAAGCATAATGTGTACTTAGTTATACTATATATTTTAGCTATATGCATGGTTGCTTGCAGCTATAATTATAAAGGAAATTTATCAGTATATGATTTGCTTGAAGATTATGGTTATAGTAATGAATCTCAAAAAAAATCATTAGAATATTTAATGCGTCAGGCTAATATTATTCCTGAAACTCAAACTCTAGCAAAATATTTTCCTGCAAGAGCAAATCACAATGACTTGCTTAAAGATATATTAAAATTTGTAAAAGAAACACAAAAGTCATTTACTATAAGAAGTGCTGCTCAAGAACGTTGGGAAGTGCAAGGTTTAAAATGGATGAAGAAAAATACAGAACAAAATATAATGGCCTTAAAAGATTTAGGGTTTATAAATAAAATATCGCCAAATATTAAAAATCCCGATGCAATTTGCATTCTAGGTGCGACAATGCCTTCAATGGAAAGGCGAATAGATTATGTGAAAGAATTACTCACGGATAAGAAGCTTCAAACGCAGAATATTATTTTACTAGCGGGAGAAAGATATGTTACCTCAAACGCAGATGGTGATGAAATTAAATTATTAGATATTGCAAGGAAGTATGGCTTTGATAGTGTAAATAAGCTTACTGAAACTCATTTAATTCAGGAACTATACCTAAATTCTCCTCTTCATAAAATTCCATACTATGTTATTGATACACCTCGAAATAATCTTCCCAGGCCAACAACTGAAACAACGATTATTAAGTTAAAAGGATGGCTAAGTGAACATAAGGAAATTAAGAGTATAGTTTTTGTATCAAGCCAACCCAACGTAAAATATCAAGCAGCAGTAATTAATGAAACACTTAAAAATATAGATGTCAAATTTGAGGTTGTAGGACCTGCAGCAAGTGCAGATACTAAAGTCCATAATATAATTGGAGCGCTTGGTTCAGAAATTTGGGCTAAAACTCCCTCGGTTATAAGTAAATTGAACTATAAAAACTGGGATAAAGAATTAGTTCAAGAGTTTAAACAATTATACTCAAAAAATCCATTAATTAATAAAAATGTAGAAAAGCTTTTTGATTATTGAAGAGAATTACTTATGCCTAAATGCATTATACTTAATGGTGCTTCAAGTTCTGGGAAAACTACAATTGCGCAAGAGCTACAAAAACTTATTCCAAGCCTTGTTCATATTCAGATAGATAATATTGCAGAATTATACTTTGGGTTTTTTAGTGATAATTATCCTCATTCAATTGAATGGGATGAAGAAAGATACATGCGGCAAGTTGCGATTCGTCAAATGCTTATTAGTTCAGCAAAAATAATGCTAAAACAGAATTTTGATGTTGTAATCGATACTGGAATTTATGGGCCATATGCTCAAGAACATAAAAAATATTATCTAACAGAATTAAAAGAATTTAAGCCTATTTTCATAGGTGTAGAATGCGGATTTGAAGAATTAAAGAAAAGGACGAAAATTCGTGCAAATAGGCCAACAAAGCTGGCTGAAGAACAATTACTTAACGGTATTCATAATAATATGCAATATGATCTTACAATTGATAACACAGAGATACCAGCAAGTCAAAATGCAAAAATAATATTGGATAAAATTAATATATTATAAGATGATTTGTTCATAATATTATAAGGAAGAAATAGATTATAATTTTAATCAATTACAATTTTTAACCTGCAATAATTTCCTTGTGTACCTATAATATTATAATCTGGCAAGCCGTTAGGTGAAGAATTAAGATAAGAACAAAGACCTGAAGATACATTTAATCCATCATTCCCAAATACTCTGCCTTTATTAGCTATTCCATCATCTATTTTATTATCAATAGAGTATGCATCTACAGGAGTTATTTCTCCATTAATTGGCTGGGAATTAACAGTGTCCCAACTTCCTATCTCTAAAACATTATACCTTATTGAATTTACAAAAGGATAAATATACCTCAGCATAACAAGGGTTTTAGATGAATATTTTAGTGGAAATTGATCAGTAATTGCACTTGTTGCAGTATATTCTCCATTTATCATATTAGCTAAACTTAAATGCTGCCAAACTCTATAACCTTCGGATCCATTCACCCCTCCATTTGAAACAACCTGATAGTTACCATTACCGTTACATCCTGTGGGTGCAGCGCTATTTAAGCATGTTGCACTTGTCCAAATAGCTCCAGCATATGGAAAATCACCGGGTAAATAATTAAATTTTAATTTAAAGCTATTTATCGAAGTAGTTAGCGCTTGAATTTCTCTAACAAGACCTCTAACTTTAGCTTGAGAAATTAGTTCATTGCCTGCAACAATTCCACCTGCAATTAAGCCTATAATTATTATTACTATAGATAATTCTATTAATGTAAATGCTTGAGCCTTAAATTTTTTCATAAGAGATTTTGAAAATTATATAAGCCATTATTTTATATTAGGTAATTTAACACATAATTAATTTTTTTAAAAATAGTTGCTCAAGGAGAGTTATACTAACTAGAACAACTAATACATATTTGTTTTGACCATTCTGGGGGAGGGGAGGCATATTTTTCATGCTCATTTTGTTCAGCAAATGGATTACTCAGTAATTTAAGTAGTTTATCAATTTCCTCATAATTTTCGCTGTATGTTGCTGACCTTATTGCTTCTTCAGCAATATAATTTCTGAGTATAAATTTCGGATTTACACTATTCATTTTTGATATTCTATCATGTGGAGAAATACCTTCTTTTGTAAGACGGATGGTATATTTCTCTAACCATGTTTTCCATTCATTAGAACACCCAAACATTTGATCAAGTAATACCGAATTATTTGCTAAATCGGATAATTTACGGAAAAATATAGTATAATCGACTTGACTGTTATGCATTAAATTTAAAAGCTCATCTATCATTTCTGGATCGCTTTTTTGTGCAGTATGGAACCCCATTTTTGCTCTCATTAACGAGAAATATTCTTTGCTGTAAATACTGCTATATTTATCAAGAACTTCCTGAGTTTCTTGAGAATCTAGAAGCGGTTCTAAAGCTTTTGCTAATGCAGTTAGATTCCAAAGGCCAATATATGGTTGGTTTCTATAAGAATATCTTCCAGAATAATCTGAATGATTAGGTACAAAATCAAAATTGAAACTATCCATAAAACCGTATGGTCCATAATCGATAGTAAGACCCATGATCGACATATTGTCAGTATTTAAAACCCCATGAGTAAATCCAACTGCCATCCATTTTGCTATGAGTTTAGCAGTTCTCTTAACAATTTCTTGAAAAAATAATTTATATTTATTTTCTTTGTTAACTAAATGAGAATAATGAGTTTTAATTGAATAATCAGCAAGTATTTGAAGCTCTTTATATTGCTTATTGTAATAGAAATATTCAAAATTACCAAATCTTATATGTGAAGGAGCCATGCGTATTATGAGAGCACCTTTCTCAGGACCTTCTCTAATAACTTTTTCCCCTGTTCCTATCAGACACAATGCGCGTGTTGTAGGAATGCCAAGTCCATGCATCGCTTCACTTGCTAAATATTCACGTATAGATGAACGTAAAACAGCTCTTCCATCAAATCCTCTTGAATAAGCCGTTTGTCCTGCACCTTTTGCATGTAAATCCCATTTTTCCTTTTTGTCATTAATTACCTCCCCAAGTAATATTGCTCTACCGTCACCAAGTTGGGCTACGTAATGACCAAATTGATGTCCAGCATACGCAATAGCAAGTGGGTCAAAACCAGAAAGTTGTTTTTGTCCAGAAAAATATTCCACAAATTCTTTACGAGTTGCTTCATTAGTATCTAAGTCAAGTAATGCAAATGCAGCGGGATTATAGCTGATTAGGGAAGCCGATTCAAAACATGCAGGTTGAACAGGAGTATAAAATTCATTAGGAAGTGATCTAAAACTATTGTTAAAATTTAGATCTTCTAATCTTTTCATAGATATTCTTCCTCTCAAAAAACTATTTATACCATATTTCTTATAACAGATTTTTGAAGCTTTGCCTATTTATTATCTTTGGGGATCAACTACTTCCTTATCTCTGCTTATACCTGCTTTAGTGAGAACCATTTTAGTAAAAGGCCCTATAACTTCTTTAACTTCCTTTGCAAAAGAATTTGCATATGAAACAAAAGCTGTTGAGGTGACTAATTGCACTGCTATAGGGCTGACTGAAGGGGGTAAGATAAATATAGGAACAAAATAAGATGATATTAAGGCTTTAAAATTTTCTACAATTTTAGAGCCAACATTAATAAAGCTATCTATAGCGCTTGTAGATTTTGATTTTCCACCCATAAGATTTTTTGTAAAGTTAATTGCTAAATTTGCAATTTCATAAGGAGTCAGAGCTACACCTATTACAAGAGTATACAAAAGTGAAGCAAAGAACGCATTAAAAGTTTCAAATACAACTTCTCCTACGGAAATCATTGTATTTCCAAGATCTCTGCCTATACTACTTCCAATAGAAGAAACTCCAGTTAGAGCTAAAGTTTTACCAAATTCATATATTGAATTTTTAAGACTATTTTTAAATCCTTTCCCTTGAGTATAATCAGAAATAAAAGTGTATGCTGACTTAGCAATAGCAATTGCTAACATTAATTGAGAAGAAGATTTTATAAATTCTTTTGAAGTTATAAGGGATAAATCAAGAGTTAATCCCTTGCTTAAACTTGTCTCTAACCCTTTCTCAATTACTGTCACTAGCGGGCTAGTTAATTTAATAAACCCTCGCAAAGATTTATTTAAAGCAATATTTCCCTTTAATGTCTCAGCTAAAAATAATATTACTGGTATTATTGAATTTATTGCTCCGTTAGTTAAAAAGATTTTAATTTTTTGCATTTGGAAATGAAAAATAGCTTTTTTTACTTCCTTATTTCCAACAATAAATGCATTAAATATTTCAAAAGATATAGAATCCTTTATTTTACCTGAAGATATAATTACTTTCATCATATCAAAATTTCTAGAAAAAATAGCGTGTTCTAAAGCAGTGCATCCCATATTGTCTTGTGCTTCAATATTAGCTCCTGCCTCGATAAGAGCTTTAACTGTTGCAATATGTCCTTGATTTGCAGCAAGAATTAAAGCCGTATCACCATTTTTATTCTTTATTTCAATATCAACTTTTGCATCTATCAAAGCTTTTACTGTTGCCGTATGTCCATCTGAGGCAGCATACATTAAAACAGTGTATCCATAATTATCACTTGCATCAATATTAGCACCTGCAGCAATAAGAGCTTGTATTGTTGCTGTATGTCCTTGCTGTGCAGCATGAATTAAAGCGGTCCACCCATTATTATCACTTGCATCAATATTAGCACCTGCAGCAATAAGGGCTTGCACTGTTGCTGTATGTCCTAGTTGTGCAGCATACATTAAAACAGTGTATCCATAATTATCACTTGCATCAATATTAGCACCTGCAGCAATAAGAGCTTGCACTGTTGCAGTATGGCCATTTTGTGCAGCATCCATCAAAGCAGTCCATCCATTATTATCTCTTGCTTCAATATTAGCTCTTGCGGTAATGAGAGCTTGCACTATTGCAATATGTCCTTGTTGTGCGGCATGAATTAAAGCAGTCCATCCATTATTATCTCTTGCATTAATATCAGCTCCTGCATCAATAAGAGCTTGCACTGTTGTAGTATGTCCTTGATTTGCTGACCAAATTAATGCAGTTTTTTTATCTTTATTTGCTAGATCAGTATTAGCGCCTGCAGTAATTAAGAGATTTACTATTGTAATATGTCCTTTAATTGCTGCCAAAATTAAAGCTGTATATTTATTATTATCAGCTACATTAATATCGGCATCTGCTTCAATAAGGGTTTGGACTGTAGATGCATCACCTAAGTGCGCAGCCCATATCAAAGCGGTGCGATCAATATTATCAACTGTTTCAGTATAAGCATTTGCAGCAATAAGCGCTTTTATAATTAAAGTATTGCCCTGCAATACAGCATGAATTAAAGCAGTGCGACCATTGTTACCGCTTATATTAATATTAGCGCCTGCTTCGATAAGAGCTTTTGCTATCTCAGTATGCCCTCGTATTATTGCCAAAATTAAAGCAGTATTATAAGTATTTTTAGTCAGTACATTAATTTTAGCTCCAGCATTAATTAACAATTGCACCATACTGGTATGACCATTTTCTGCAGCCCAAATTAATGCAGTCTTTCCATTTTTATCTGTTGCATTAATTTTAGCTTTTCTTTCCAAAAGAAGCTTGACTATTTCAGTATTGCCATTCATTGAAGCTAAAATTAAAGCTGTATGTCGAGTATTAGAACCTGCGTCAATATCAGTAACTAAATTTAACAAATTTGCAGCCATTTCTGTTTCTGTATTCGGTATACTGCATATTATGAATAGAGCCTGTAGGTATTGATCTTGATCAAGTATAGTATCTGTAAATTTATGCTTAATAAGTTTAATGGTTAGTTGCTGCGAAGTTTGTCTTTTATCTTTAGTTAATTCTTCATCCAAAAACTTTTTTAATTCAGTAAAATTAGCAATTTCTGAATTTAGAATATAATAAATATTATAATATAGTAGGTAATGAATTTTATCAGATGATATTTTTGCAAGTACTCCTAATTCATTATTAGATCTAGCAATATTAAAGATGTTACGGATTATATATTTAGATCCATCAAAAAACGTTTCATATGTATTAAGTTCTTGATAACCAAATAGAAATTTTGTAACTTCATCTTTAGTTAGTATATTTTTTTGAACTAAAAAATAATCATCTATATCGTCATGTTTTCTGTTTATGCGTAAATCGGTTTCATTTTTAGTTAATTTTTGAACTATATAGTCTAATTTACCT
>JBKBYG010000041.1:0-11648 GCA_046313435.1 Alphaproteobacteria bacterium | reverse complement strand
TAGAGCTAAACTAAAAGCTAATGTAAATATATATGAATAGGGGTTTTGTGAAGTAAATAAAGTTAATTCTAATCCAGCAATTTTATATTCAAAGTTAGGTATTTGATTAAGGTTGAATGATGCAACCAAAATTAAACAAGAAATTACAACGCTTGAAGTTTTAATCAGCTTTTTAGGTAATAAAATTAATATTAAAGAGCTAAATATTCCCAGTAATCCAGGAGGTAAATGATAACTGTTAATCATGCTTTTTTGTACTATAGTAATTTTCTGGCTTCTTTAAGATTAAGCCAAATAGTTTAGCAACTATTATAAGAGTGCTACAAGCAGTAAATCCAATAAAAATGTAAAAAGCATCATGAGTGTAAAGAAGTTTTAAATCCATAATATTATATATTGTAGTTAAGTTTTAAATTTTTTTGTATAGTTATTTGATTGGAAGTTGGTGCGTTGTTATTCTTCACTGGCTTAATATTTATACTAATCTCTACTTGTACCTTTCATTAAATCCGACTGAAACAACTAAAATTTTTTTACAATATTTTCTCTTTTTCTTTTATAGGTTTATAAATTTTCCTTCAATATAATTAAATAAAAAAATGTAAAAATAATATAATTAAAAAATTTTCTCTTGCATAAGTTGTAAAATGCTATTATATTCTAATATAAGTTGCAAAAAAGGTTATTATTTATGATAAAATTTTTAATAGTTCTCAATTCAATATTGCTAAGTCCTCTTTTATTAATTATTCTTATAACATTTAAATTATTGAAAAAATTAAAAATTAAATATAAAATCCAAAATTATATTTTATAAATTTATTTAAAGAATTATCAGGTTGTAAAATGCCAAAAATATATAAAAATTTAAACAAAATATTTTTATCTTCTTTTATAATATTATTGTTACCTATTTGCTTGTCGTTTGTTTTTACAAAAAATATAGCTGCTGTTGCAAAAGAATTTAATAACCGCATTTATGCGTACGATAAAATGGGTTTTGCTTTACCATCAGTACTTGAAAAAAATCAATATTTCAAATTAACAAATTTAGCAGGTAAAAAATTCTTACTTTCTTTTTTCACTGTAGGGTGTAAAAAATGTGAAAATAATTATAAGTATTTTTCTGATTTAGTTGATAAGTCTATCCCTGTATATGGAATTTTTTGTGAAAATAAAAATAATATGCTTGATAACGATTTCTCATCAATGAAGAATATTTATAAAGATATTGCACTGGACACAGGAGGAATAGTTTCAGATAAATGGTTACTAGTTGGTGCACCTGAAACTTTTTTAATCAATGAAAATGGAATAATAGTTAAAAGGATTAAAGGTTCAATAAATTCTGAAATATATAGAAAGGAGATATTACCTTTTTTTGATAAATCTTAAGAAATGATTTTTTTCCTCAAATTAAACTCTTTAATTTATGCAATATTTGCAACGCTTGCATTGGTGTTAAATTGTTGACATTAATTTTCTTCAGTTCATTAATCAAAATTGTATTTTCATTAGGATTGTTATTTTTTATTGAAGGATTTGTATTCATAGAAGATACAAATAAAGGTAAATCATTTGAAAATTTAAGTTTTTGATTAACTTCTCCTGACGATTCAAGTAAATTAAGAATTTCTTCTGCTTTTTTAATTACTATATCAGGTAGGCCTGCGATTTTCGCTACATGTATTCCATAAGATTTATCTACGCTTCCTTTATTTACTTCGTGCAAGAAGACTATCTTATTATCCCATTCTTTAATTTTCATAGAATAACAAACAAGGGAAGTTAAATATTTTGTTAGGCTCGTCAATTCATGATAGTGTGTTGCAAAAATTGTTCGAGCTTTTATTTTGTTATGAATATATTCTAAGCAACTCCATGCAATTGATACACCGTCATATGTAGAAGTTCCTCTGCCTATTTCATCTAAAATTAATAATGATTTTTGCGTAGCTTGGTTTAATATTACCGCAGTTTCAACCATTTCCACCATAAAAGTAGATTTTCCGTGGGCTAAATCATCTGCAGCACCAACTCTACTAAAAACTCTGTCTACTACTCCTATGTGGGCATATGACGCAGGAACAAACGAGCCTATTTGAGCCATTATTGTAATAAGAGCATTTTGTCTAAGGAAAGTGCTTTTTCCAGCCATGTTGGGTCCAGTTAATAACCAGATATTTTTATTTTCATTAAGGTTGCAATTATTTGATATAAACTGACTGGAGTTTAATTTTAAGAAATTGGCTTCAACTACCGGATGTCGACCATTTTCAATATTGAAATTTAAACTATTATCTATTATAGGTCTACTATAATTCATTTCCAAAGCTAATTTACTAAAATTTATCGCAACATCAATATTAGCAATTGAAAATATCGTAAGAAAAATTTTATCCTTAACTTCATCAATATGTGAAACTAACTCATTAAAAATTTGTAATTCAATTCTGCTAATTAATTCCCTGCCATTGATTAAAGAAGTTTCTAAATTTTTTAGTTCTAAAGTAGTGTATCTTATACCTGTGATTAATGTTTGCCGATGAATAAATTTATTATCTTGGATCTTACTTGATTGCTGAGGAGAAATTTCAATATAATATCCTATAACATTGTTTTGCTCGATTTTTAAATTGCTGATACCAGTTTCTTGTCGGTAAGTATCGCGTAAATTCTCTAAGCGTAATTGAAAGTTATTTTGTAAATCTACTAATTCTTGCAACTTAGGATGAAAACTAGGTCTTATAAAATTGCCATCGCGAGCAAATAGTGATACTTCATCTTTTACAGCTTCTTCTAGTTCTTTAATCAAAGCGTTATGTCCAACTAGATTAGTAGTAAGTTCCAAAATTTCATTTGGAAGCTCAATGCCAGAATATTCAAATAATTCAGCTATTATAAATGAATTTGCCAGCCCAGTTTTTATAATATTTAAATCTCTAGGTCCTCCTCGTCCCATAATCAGTCGAAGAGTGGCGCGTTCAATATCGCTTATATTTTTTAAAACTTCGATAATTTTGTCTCGAAGATTTTCATTTTCAATAAAAAATTCAACCTTGTTTAAACGATTATTTATTGCCGAAGGATCAATTAATGGATAAGCCAAAAAGTGATTTAATAGCCTTGCACCTGCATTAGTCAATGTTTTATCTAATATTGAAACTAGACTTCCAGATTTTTCACCGTAAACTGTAGAATTTATTTCTAAGCTGCGTTTCGTAGCTGGATCTAAAGTCATATAGCAATGGCTTTTTAATTTTTTAGGAATTGCTAAATGAGGTATATTATTTTTTTGTGTTAGTGACACATATTCCAAAATTGAACCACATGCCGCAATTTCAGCTTTTGTAAAATGATCAAAACCCTCTAATGTATTAATTTTATAATATGATTTTAATTTTAATTCAGCGCGTTTATAATCAAAAAAACTTGTAACATGAGTAGTTATTTTCGAATGATAGTCATTTAATATATCATAGATATTAGATGTGTTATATAATGAATCAGAAATCAAAATTTCTCTAGGGTCAATTCTTGAAATATCAAAAACTAGACTGCTTTCAAGGCTTGAGCAGTAGGAAAATTCACCAGTTGAAATATCAAGCCATGAAATTCCATATTGATTTTCGATTTTTGTTATTGAGCATAAGTAATTTGATAACTTTCCATCAAGAAGATTTTCTTCCGTAATTGTCCCAGGTGTTATAATTCTAACTACTTCTCTTTTTACAACCGCTTTATACCCTCTTTTTTTTGCTTCCTCGGGTGTCTCTAACTGCTCACATATTGCTATTTTATAATTAGCCTTAATTAATTTAGGAATATACAAGTCGCTTGCATGAAAAGGTATTCCGCACATTGGTATATTCTGACTATCATGTTTCCCTCTTTTAGTAAGGGTTATATCTAATATTTTTGAAGCAATAATGGCGTCTTCAAAAAAAAGCTCGTAAAAATCACCTAAGCGGTAAAATAAAAGACAGTCCAAATATTGTTTTTTTATATCTTGGTATTGACTCATCATAGGAGTAAGAGGGACTTCTTTGTTCATTTGATTATTGAATTTTTGCTAATTTTTTATTTACGACAAGAATTACTTAGGTACATATATTAAATAATATAATTATATTATTTAATATATTTTCATTATAAAAGACAAGTATATTTCTTTAATTTAGTATATTTCTTATTTAATATACCTGTTAGTAAAGAATAAAATGTGATATTGAGGTAAGGATTACTCAGCTAAGTATAATTCGATAAGATTCGGATTAATATTATTTAATTCTTCAGCTTCTGAATTCCCAAATGCAAAAATAGTAATATTATTTTCAAAAGCTCCAGCTTTAATTAGTTTGTTTTTAATAAAAAGAGCTCTTTCTTTAGAAAGTTTAAGGTTATCATTATCATTGTTCATGGCTTTACTATACGAGTTAATTATTATTTCGCATTTAGGGTTAGAATTTATATAAGCAAGTATATTTTTAAGACGCTCATTAGTCATAGCGCTAAACTCCACTGAAGAAGGTTTGAAAATAATTTTATAATCATCTGCACTAAGTTTTATATTATTCTTTGGTAAATTAGAAGAGACAAGCTTCTTCTTATCTGCTTTTTTTAATGCACTAGTTGCATCAGGTTTTTTGCTTACAATTTTTGGTTTTGCTTTAACTTTTTTAGAAGATTTTTTATTGATATTATTTTCAAATTTACTTTTAGCCTTTTTGTTATTTAAAGGTTTAACCTTATTTTTTCCCTCTTTAGATTCTTTTAAATTACCTTTTTTCTTTTTTGATTTTACTTCCTCTTTATCTTTGGCTTTAGTATTTTTATCAATTATATTATTTAATGCTAAATAAAAATTTTCTCTACATTCTTCAATTTTCTCTATTTGCCAATTTTCTTCCTGCTCTTCCACCCAAGCGTCAAAGGCGTATTGTGCTTTAGCTAAAGTCTCTGGGTAATTTTTAATATTTTCAGGAGTTAGATATTTTAATAGTTGTATTCTTGCATTTAATAACGAAGGAAGAATAGTTTTGGGTATATTCCAATGTTTAGGATCTTCTGGTTCAGGGGTTTTTCCATGAGCGACATACATTGCTTTAGCTGCAAAATGTTGAGAATCTATCCAATCATATTGTTCAGCTTCAGACTCTGCCAACTCAATATAATATTTAGTTAAATATTGTTGGAATTTATTACCTTGAGAGGGAAAATTTTTTATATTTTCAATTTTAGTGCATCCAGTCAATACAAGAAAGATTGTAATAAAATATAAAAAGCTTATTTTCATTTTTTCATAATTAAACATACAAAATGCCCATACTTGCTGGGCATTTTGAAAAGTTTAGAAATTTGTTTATGAACTAATATTCTGTAGTAAAATATCAGTTCATAAATTTTCTATAATTAATCTAAATCGATCTCTACGCGACGATTTAGTCTTTCCTTAATTCCATGGGGTGTTGGAACAGCTAGCTTATGCTTGCCATAATAATGCACCTCAAATACATTCTTATCTAAACCTGAATTAGTTAAATAATCCTTAACACGATTAGCTCTTTTTAATGATAATTTATCATTATATGAATCAGAACCTGTATCATCAGCATGCCCACTTAAATGGATTTTTTTGGATCCTAAGCGATTAAATGCCTCTACAGTTTTCTTAAGTATTTCTTCTTCACTAGAAACTATATCAGATTTGTCAAAATCAAAGTGAACAGTAAATTTATATTCAGGTTTCTCTTCAACTTGAGCTTGTGTTACAGGAGCTGGTTCAGCCCTTGCAATTACATTATGTAATCTCGACAAAGCGTCTCTAAAATGGTCTTTACAATAAACTATTGCATCTTGTTGCCAGTTTTCTTCTTGTTCTTCTACCCAACAATCAAAATATGCTTGAGCATCTGCTGCTTCTTTAGGAAATTTAATTTTATTAGCAGCTGTAAGTGATGCAAGTAATTGAGATTTTGCATTTGATAATTCAGCGCGATGTGCAGGAGTTAAATCCCATTTTGCTAAATCCTCAGGACCAACTTCTTTGTTTTTTTGAGCCAATCTGCCTTTGCGAGCAAAATGGTCAGAATCAATCCAATCATATCGTTTTGCTTCAGCGTCAGCAAATTTTAAATAGTCACGTGCTAATTCCGCATTAAAATTATTGCCATGAATAGGTTTCTTTTTTAAAATATCAAGATTAGCGCAAGATGTAAGTAATAAAGCACTAATAGCAATAGCTAAAGTTTTTTGTAGTTGCATTTTATGCTCCCTTTTAGATTAAAATTAAGTTAACAAAAAAAATTTGTTATTAATAGTAAAATTAATTATATTTTAACCTACAATATAAAGCATAATAAATCAAAAGTTTTTTTCTAATGAATATGAATAAATTAATATTAGTCCCCCAAAAAGAGTTCGATTTTTCGTTTAACTATAAAATTATTGCAGGCATAGATGAGGTTGGGAGAGGGCCTTGGGCTGGTCCGGTAGTTGCAGCTGCAGTAATAATTAAAAATTATGACCTCTTGCCAAACGGTATTAATGATTCAAAAAAACTTTCAAAACTTAAGTTAAATTCATTATACAATACTCTAATTAATATTGTAGATTATGGAATAGGTATAGTTGAAGTCGATGAAATTGATTTAATTGGAATAGGAAAAGCTTCAAAAGAAGCAATGAAAAAAGCCTTCACTAATTTAGCTGAAAAAGCTGAAATTGCGCTAATTGATGGTCGAGAAAAAATTGATATTGATATAGATATGGTTCCTATAATAAAAGGCGATAGCAAATCAATTGCAATTGCTTCGGCCTCGATAATAGCGAAATATACGCGTGATAATATGATGATGGAGCTAGCAAAAAGCCATCCGGAGTATTTATGGGAAAAAAATGTTGGTTACGGCACTAAATATCATAGAGAGGCAATAGAAAAACATGGTATTAGTAAACATCATAGAAAAAGTTTTAAACCTATAAGAAAATATTTTGAGAATATATTATGAATTTATGTTGCTTTGGCTTTGGTTATACAGCAAGTTATATAGTATCTCTTATAACATCTAAATATAAAAATTGTAACATAATCGCCACTAAAAGAGAAATCTTCTCAGATTTTAAAGGTGTAAAGCTTATTGAATTCGATAAGCTTCAGAATTTGCCTGAAAATACTACTCATATTTTAATTACAATCCCTCCAATTAATGGCAAAGATATAGTGTTTGAAAAATATGCTAGCCAACTTTCTTCAATGCCAAATATAAAATGGATAGGTTATTTATCAGCAACAAATGTTTATGGTGATCATCAGGGTAAATGGATAGATGAAACTGCTGATTTAATGCCTTCTAATGACAGAGCAAAAGCGAGACTTAATGCAGAAAATAAATGGTTAGAGCTTTTTAATAATTATAATGTTCCAGTTGTAATATTTCGTTTAGCAGGTATATACGGAAAAAACAGAAATCAAATAGAACGGCTGCAAAGTGGTGAAGTTTTACCTGTTATAGAAGCTAAGGGTAAATATTTTTCGCGTATTCATGTGGAAGATATTGCTGAAATGATTTTAAAATCTATAGAAAAGCCCACGCCAGGGGAAATATTTAATCTTGCTGATGACTTGCCTTCTGAAAGCGCAGATGTAATTAAGCACGCATATAACTTGCTAAATATTGAATCACCAAAAGCAACAAAATTAAAATTTGCAAATTTGTCGCAAATGGCTAAAGAATTTTATATGGATAATAAAAGGATTTCCAATAATAAAATTAAAAAAGTTTTAGGAGTAAAATTGAAATATCCAAGTTATATAGAGGGACTAAATAGTTTTTTATAGGAGTAAATTTTAATAAATCTCATTAAAAGAAGGCTCTAAGGCATTGTTTGAAATTTTGTAAAAATTCTCGACCATGCCTTTTTCTTACTTAGGTTCTTTTGTATAAAAAATATGCTTAAAATATTATTTTTTGGGAAGCTTATTTTATCATTAAAATATTAAATTAATAATTTATCTAGTAAGACACTTATGGTTGTTTGCCCAATTATAAAGCTTTTGATCATAATCTCCAATATTTCTGTCATTTAAGTTTTCAACATATTGTTTTATAGCTGTGCATAAAGATGGCTTATTAATTTTTACAGTATCAATGATAAATTGTGTATTACCTGAAGAAATTTGCTTTTGTGCTCTAGTAATACCATTAAAACTAAATATTTGATCTAAAGCTACTATCAAATTCTCAATATTGTCCATTTCATTTGATTCAAGAAACTTACATTCATTGTTTTGAAGTATTTTTGTAGCATCTAAATATACAGTTCCTAAATGGTCATTTAGCTTTGCATCAGTTAAACACCAAAGGATAAATTTTTTTCCTTCGTCTATTGATAAAGTTTTATTTTTTGACATATGCAGCCTATTTTTGATAATCCTTAATATTAATAAATAGAATAGTTAAATAAAATTTACTAATTTGTCAATAGGAGTTAATAATTATTATTTAAGACGAAGTTTTAAAATTGTATAGAATTTTTATTACTTCATTGATTATCACAATATACTTGTTACATTGATTAAATCTGAGTATTGATTTTTAGTTGAAAATGCTTATAGTGAGAAGCACTAAATAATAACTAATAGAAAAAATATGGACGTTATTAAATTAGGAGTTCTATATAAATTTAAGAATTTTGTTAGAAACTTATATTCAAACAAGTTGATATTGTCTATTATAAGAATTTAAAAAATAAAATTTACACATCTGAAGAAACCAGCTAAGTAACTATACATGTTTGCAAAATTATTTTTCTATAAAAATAAGTTTAAACCTTTAGTTTTTACTAATGCAAGTTTGTATGAAGTATCGAAAGATAAGCTGAATAATGTAATTAAAATTAGTGAAAAAAATAGACTTAATTATCTTACAAGCTTAGACAAAAAATTTAAATCTTCTTTGATTATATTTGGTATAGTAATTTTCCTTACCTTTATAAGCTTTACATCTTTATTTCAAAATATCTTGGTTCACGTTAAATTAAATCTTATTTCTTTGTTAGAGAAGTATAATTTATGGTGGCAGAGTTTACCTAAGTACATATCCTTCTTTTTACCTTCAAAAATTATCTATTGGTTTCCTAGTTTTCCAACTTTTATTCTTATAACTATCATGCTATTAGTTTTAAGAACAATGTTACCAATATTTCAATATAGAAATAGAGAAACAACAAAAAAAGATTTTATTAATATTATTTTCAATAATTTTACTGTTGAGTATTTTCTTGAATCTAATATTGATTCATTAAATATAAATAATTTTTACAAACATTTCTCTTTGCCTTCTTATGATGGTATTATAGTTAAGCCGCCTTTCGTAAGTGGAAAATATAAAAATTGTAATTTTAAATTTGTAGATATCAATTTTTATATATATGATAAAATTTCTCATTATAGACCCAAGGTAAAAGTTTTATCTGGTCTAATTATGGCAATAGAATTAGATTTTAAAAAAGAAGATTTTTTAGTATATATAAGCAAGTTAGACCAGGCTTATACTGAACTAAAATTTTTTGAAAATACCCAGAATTTTATTATAAAAGAAAATCGGATTGATTTTTCTCAAAAAGAAATTTTTTATAATAGTGATCACATTATGAATATTGTAACCTTAATAATGGATTATATGCCGGTAATTCAAAATTATAACAACACGAAAGAAAAGAAATTTTTTGATGATAAGATAGCAGAATTTTTAGCAAAAAATCCAAAAGAAAATTTTTCTGATTTAATGCAAGTTTTGCAATTAGGTGTTATAGAAAATCAATTATTTATTTTTATGCCATCCAATAGAGAAATTTTTAGAAAAAAGTCAATATTTGCGAAATCAGTAGTAAAAGAAGATATAGATCTTCTAATAACATATTTTGAAATGAGTTTCAGAATTATAGATTTATTAAAAATTACACAAAATTAAATGAAGATAATTACCATTACCATTACTATCCTATTAATGTTTGCTGGCTTAGATGTATTAAATGCTGCAGAACCAGAAAAAACTTCTAGAGAATTGTTTAAATTTTCTAAGCCAAATGAATATACCATTCCTGCCCTGGAATTTGAGGAGATAGGCCGTATTGAGGCATATCTAAACAATATAAATACAATGGTTGCTGATTTTGTTCAAATAGATGCTAATGGAACAGAATTAAGTGGAAAATTCTTTTTATCTCGTCCTGGTAAACTTAGATGGCAATATAATCCACCTTCGCCAATATTAATAGTTGTTAATGGTTCGCTATTGTCTCATTATGATTTTGATTTAGACCAAATTAGTCATGTTTCTGCAGAAGATAGTCTTGCTTCATTCTTAACACGAAAGCTAATTAAACTTTCAAGCGACATTAAAGTTAATGATTTGCTTACATCAAAAGGAACAATTAGAATAAATTTAGTTAAGAAAGGTAAGGAAGAAGAAGGGGAGTTAATTTTGATTTTTAATGAAAATCCTATTGAACTAAAGAAGATTGAATTGCAAGACTCAGTAGGACAATTAACTTCAATTTCATTGTATAATATTAGAAAAGAAATTGAATTGCCAAAAGATTTATTTATTCTTAAAAATCCTAAATTTTTTAAAAATAAAATATATTAAAGAATCAGTTATAGTGAATTAAGTTGAATGTAATACTAGGGCGAAGGAGCGACGACAACGACGTTATAACTTCAAATTAATTCGCTATATCAAATTAGCTTTGACTATTTGCTTGAAACTAATTTAAAAAAATGGTATTAATAGTTAAATTAGTAACACCAAGTAAACTTAATAGAGTTCTTTCGATATGTGCTAATTGCAAAATATGCAGTGCATTTGAGGAATAAATAGTATTTAAATATGAATCCAGCATTAAAAACAAAACCTACAAAATTTTCTAATTATTTAGAGAATTTAAAAGCATCTATAATTGAATCTTTAGAAGCAAGTAAAGCCGAAGATATTGTTACTATTGATTTATCCGATAAAACAGATTTTGCAAATTTAATGATTATTGCCTCAGGTAGAGTTAATAAACATGTTGATGCTATTTCAATGAGGCTCGTAGATGATTTAGAAAATGAAAATATATTTGACGTGCAAGTTGAAGGACGTGAAGAAGCAAATTGGATATTGATTGATGTTGGTGACATTATTGTAAATATTTTTAAGCCAGACGTAAGAGAATTTTATAATTTAGAAAAAATGTGGAATGTTGAATTTCCAGCTTCAAGTAAAATATTTTAAATAATTAGATCAGTCGGTAATACATCTGTAATACCGCTTAAAATTATTTTTGTATTAGGTAAAGTTATATATAAAGAACCAAGGCTTGATTTTATATTTAAATTATTAAATTCACTTCCTAAATCAGGAAGTATTCTTTTAAAATCACTTATATCGATTTTATCAATATTAGGTTTAAAATTGTAAATTTTATCCCTTGTACCAAATGTTTCATCATATTTAATTACTATTTTTTTTGAATCTTTTCCGCAGGTGATATAGTTTTTACCACTACCAGGATATATAATGTCATTTCCTTTTCCTGTAACAATATTATTATCAAGATTATTGCCAAAAATTATATCATTTCCATCGCCTGCTATAATATTC
>JBKBYG010000040.1:0-12770 GCA_046313435.1 Alphaproteobacteria bacterium | reverse complement strand
TTACCTTCTTCAAATGCTCTTCTTTTTCCTAATAACTCTTCTCTTTTTATAGAATCGGATTGAAAATATATAAGCGCTTGCTTCCATTCTTCTTTTTTTCCTTCCTTCCAAGCATGTTCTTTTTTCAATTGATTTTTTATATGGCTTGCTGCACTGCCATATATAGGGTCTTCAAATACATATTCTTTTTCGATGATTGAATTTAAGACAGTAGTTTTTTCTTCATTCTTAGCCTTAACTAAACTTTCTAAATCTATAGATTTTTGCTTATAAATACTGATATAATTTGTTAAGCAATTTGTAATGACTGTTTTGGTTACTTCCCCAGGATAATAGTTTAGTATATTAGCTATTTCTGGAAAGTTAGGAGAATTATCAACGACTTCTTCTTTTCCTTTAGCCTCACTTGGCTGTAGAAATTCTTTTGCGGAAGATAAAACATCTTCTATTTTTTGATAATCATAAAAATATTCTTCTATAACACTTGTTATATAATCAAATACTAAGGTTTGTACATCTAAAATTCTTGAACCATGTTCTTTTATTAAATCAATATTAGATATAGGAGGAATTGTGTTTTTTTCTTCAATTTTAGATAGCACAGGTAATTTTAACATTTTTAATTCAATATATAGTTAATTGTTTAATAATATATACAATGATAGACAATGATTTTCAAGTTAGTTTTATGAATTTAAGCTGATAACGGAATTTCAATAATTTTATATAAAAATAATAAAAAATAAACGGAATTTTAATCATAAAGATGAATAATTAAACCAATTCAATAAATAATAGGTATAATTTTTAATGAGAGTGAATTTTGGTAATATAGGAAATGTTGGAGGTAAGACAGTAGTTACTGGGTCTGCTTCAGGCCTTGATACAAAATCTATTATTGATGCTACAGTTACGGCAAAAGAAATTCCAATAAACAAACTAAAAGATACTGTTGATTTAGATAATAAAAAAATTACAGCATTTAATCAGTTCACAACATTACTGAAATCATTTAGAGATGCTGCAAATAGCTTACGTAATCCTCCTCAGTTTGATAAATCTGATGATGTATTTAGCTTAAAACAAGTCTCATTGACTTCTAATACATCAGTATCAGCTAATTCATATATTGGAATAGCTGCTTCAAACCTTGCTTCAGTAAATAATTATAAAATTAGTGATTTAACTTTAGCTACTGCGAAAAATCAATTTGCAAATGGGTTTGCTACTAACAATACTAGTGTTACGACAGTTATTGCAACTGCTGGAATGTTTAAGGCAGGTACATTCAAAATAAACAATACTGATATTGCAATTAATGATGGCGATAGTTTAGTTAATATCCAATCTAAAATTAATTCTGTAAGTAATGAAACAGATGTTACAGCAAATATAATTCAAATTTCAAGTAATAATTTTCAATTAGTGTTAGAGTCAAATAATCAAGGATCAGACAATGCATATGTTATTACGGATGCCCAAGGGTGTTTAAGCAACATAAGTTGGACTGTAAATAATGCAACCGATACGGGTTTTAAATTCAACAACATCCCTATGACGCGCTCAAGTAATACTATAGAAGATATTGTTCAAGGGGTGACTTTCAATCTATATCAAGATATGCCTCCAGGCACTATAGCAAATGTTAGTATTGCTCATAATCCTGCTTCGGCTGAACAGGCAATTAAAGCATTTGTTGGTTGCTATAACGATATTAAAACATTTTATGCTCATCAAAACTATCGAGATCCCATAACAAACAAATTTAAGGAAGAAGCAATACTCGGCGGAGATTTATTACTATCAAATTTATGTAAATCCATTGAAAACGAACTCATGCAGATTGTCAAAGGGATTACCTCAACTGCAAATAATCCTCATCCAACGAACTTAGCTGAAATTGGTATTTCATTTTATGATATTGATGGAGATAATGAAAATCCTGACATTAAAAATGTTCTCAGGGTCGATGATATTAAACTTGCAACTACACTTTCTACTCAATTTAATGATGTAAAGAATATTTTCCAATTTAATGCTTATTCTTCTAACAGTAATTTTTTTATTACTGAGACTTCAATAAATTTGAATACAAATAAATTTTCTATCGATCTTAATACTGCAAGACCAGTAGGAGAGCAGGCTAAACTTAAATATATTGATCCTGTAACAAGTGATCCAGTTACAATAAATGTTGTATATAAATTAAATTCTCCAAATGGAACAAGCGGTATAATATCAGTTCCTCAAGGAAGTGCGATGATAGAAGGCACAAGAAACGCAATACATAGCCCCCTAGATGGTTTAAGCATTGTGTATGTAGGCTCTGTAAGTGCAACTACAACAAATATAACTTTAACTCAAGGTATAGCGGATCGTATTTATAATTTTGCAAAAACGACAATTGATCCAGAAACTGGTTTAGTCAAAGATGCTATCGATAATTTCAAAACAGATATTGAAAATAAAAATACTAAAATAACTAGACTTAATGAACAATTAAATGAATCAAAAGATAAAATGCTTAAGCAATTCGCTGATGTTGAAAAAGCTATTGCTGAAGCTAATTCTATTTTGCAAATGATTGAAGCAAATGATTACGCAAAACGAGAAAAATAGATAATAATTAAAAGGAAAATAAAATGTCATATAAAAATATACAAAAATATACTGTAGCCCAGCATAACACTAGTAAAACCAAGCAACTAGTTATGCTTTATGAAGGTTTATTAAAACTTATAATGAATACTAAGCTTTCTATTGAGCAAAAAGATTTTACTGGACGTTATAATAATTTGGAACGTGCTACTACAATAATTTTGGGCTTGCAAGCATCTTTGGATTTTACTAATGGAGGAGATATAGCAAAAATTTTATATGACCTATATCAATCCTTGTATCTTCGACTAATGTCAGTAAATATAAATAATGATGTTCAAATATGTATAGATATAATCGATGAGCTGAGTATGATGAAAGAGGCATGGTCAGAAGTTGATCAGATTGCAAGCTCTAATTCCATGCCAATAATGTCTAATCCAAACGAAATTCCTAAATCAGGAATGGAAGTATCAGCATAAAATAAATTTTTATAATATTTTGATTTATTTCGCTATTAATAGTTATAGTTTTTTTATCGTTAAAATTGTTTTATATGGTTATATAACAACTTGTTATATTGTAACAATAAAACTTTAGGAGACTATCATGACTAATAATACAAACAATACAAAAAACAATAATGATACAGATACTTCAAAACGCGGATTTGCTTCTATGCCTAAAGACCAAGTGAGAGAAATTGCAAGCAAAGGTGGGCAAACTTCTAATAAAAATCAAAATTCTGATAATGAATAAGGTTACTAGTAACTTTATATGATATATCTGGATTTATGAAAAGTGGTTAGGAAATTCTAACCACTTTTTTATTGATATTTTGTATTGTAAAAAATCTAATATCATTTCTGTTTTATGTTACTATTTCGTCGTGAGTGCAGTCTAAAGGCTCCTTCACATATTATATATGCTCACTCGTTTCATCATCTACTTTCAGTATTCATTATAAATAAAAAATGCTATAATTTCTTAATATATATAGGTTTCTAGCCCATATCATAATGTGAAGTCAAAACTACAACAATTTTTCACAAAATTTAAGTGAAAATGATTCAGAAAGAGAATTTGCAAGATAGTAACATAATCAATTTTATTTAAGTTAATTTTACATAATTTTGATTTTATCACCTGAATTGATAAATAGGAATTTTATATTGAAAATTCTAGAATAGCTCTAGTGGTAATAATAAAGGAGTACTTGAAAATATGGAAAACAAAAATATTAGAAATATTATTATAGATACTGATGGAGTAATATTTACTTTAGATATAGCAAATGCTTTAAAGAAAAGTTTTCCTGATTTAGATACACAAGGTATCAATATAATTGCTGAATCAATATTAGAAGATGATACGCATATAGCTTATTCAAAAGGAGAATTAAGTCTTGAAGAAGCTTCAGAAAGAATTTCTGAAAATTTAAATATTAAGCATGAAAATTTAAATTGTACTAAAGATTCTATTATACAATTAATTGAAAAAACTAATGTGCAGGTTACAGAAGGAATATGGGAATTATTAGAAAAACTGAAAGCGAAAGGGGTAAACTTATATTTACTTCCAAAAACTGGTCTTGATTTAGTTAAACGATATAAAAAAGAATTTCCAGAGATTAATGAAATATTTGGAGATAATATTATTTCGACAGCACAATTAAAACAGATCGATAATAAAGAAATGTATATAGAATTTTTTAAATTTACAAATCTTGATCCTAAAGAGTCTTTAATCGTTGAGGATGAAAAGGAACTAATTAAATATGCTAAATCAACCAATGCCTCAGCTATTGAATTCACAAATATAAAAAACTTAGAAGAAAAATTACAAGAAATGCAGCTGATTGACGGCCCTTATGTTTCTCAATATAAAGAGCGTGAATCTGTATCGCAATATCGTTAGTATCAAAAAAATCTTATTATAATAAAAAAATATTTGTCTAAAAATTTACATTAGGCAAATATTTTTTGTTTTTTTATATTAATCCTATATAGCTTACAGTTAGATGATGAAGTTTCTAAAAATATATTATTCTTGATATATAACTTACAATAAATTAAAATTAATTAAAATAAATTTAAATTAATTATTAATAATAACAAAGATTATGCAAAATTCACCAAGAAAATCTCAAGAACAATTAGATCCAAATTCTACGATTTTACAGCAAGAAGAACTTGAAAGAAAGATGATAGAACAGATGAAACTTGATAGAGAGAATATAAACAGAACAAAAAAAGAAATATATACCAAAGGCTTATTACAAACTTTAGATAACTATAGAAAAAATATACAACCGAAAATATTCAAAAGAGAGCAGGTTAAAAGAAAACAGGCAGAGATAAATAAAATTTACAAAGATTCAAGAAATGAATTAAGTACAGTTTTTCCAAGAATAGTTGAGGGTATAGAAGGAGGAGTATGGTTTTACATAGAGGATTTAATTAAAGTTGATTATCCATATGACTATAAAACGATTATGGAAGCTTTAAAGATCGCGAAAGAGGCTGTCTCAAATAAAGATTGGAATTTTACACCTATTCTATCAAAACTAAATTCTAAGGCTGTAGAAAGCATTAAATCAATAATTAATTTTCCTAATAATCTTAATTATGATCCTCAGAACTCTAAAAATGAAGAAATTGCAGCAAGAGGAGCTTTAACCAATTATCTAGAATATTATACTAGCATATATAATTTAAAATTAATTCAGTTGCAATATTTGACAGACCTCTCTCAAGAAGAAAAACAAGTTGAAATTGAAGGATATATAGATGAAGAATACAGGCAAGATGAATCCATAAGTTCAAATATAAAAAGCAAAGCTAGGGAAAAATATAATAGTGATGATGAATTAAAAAGAATTTATATTGATAGAAAAGAAGAAAGATGGAAAGAGAAAAAAAGAGATATATGGAATAAAGCTTTTGAAAATTATCAATTACATTTTAAGGAAATAAAAAAAGAGCAAGAAAACCTTAATGAAGAGACCCTCGTTGAAGGACAGAAATATGTTGATAAACTTTATTCTTCTGATAAAAATAATAGTAAAGGAAGTTTTCTATAAAAAAAATATCTGCCTAATGTAAACCCTTAGGCAGATATTTCTAGTAAAGAATAATAAAATTATTATTACTAATTTTAGGAACTTAATTAACCAATAAGTTTAAGTAAGTTTTGTGGCATTTGGTTAGCCTGAGCTAACACAGACACGCTGGCTTGTAATCTAACTTGCGATTGTGCAAATTTAGTTGACTCTGAAGGAATATCAGTATCAAGGAACGTACCACGTGCTGAATCCTGATTTTGGATAGCTGTGTTTAAGTTAGAAGCAGCATAGTTAAACCTGGATTGTAAAGCACCCACTGTTGATCTGATAGTAGTAAGTTTGTTGATTGCATTATCAATAACTTTACTAGCTTCTTGAGCACCGCCAAGTGTAGTAATATCAATAGCAACAAACTGGCCAGTATCATCTTTAAACAAGTCAGTTGATTTACTACTTTCGATTTGCACGTTAATACTATCTTCAGTAGTAGTACCAACTTGGAAACTGATTTTGCTTGCACCAGAATTCACACCGAATGCTTTAGTTAAAGCATCTTGTAAACCTTGAGCATTAGCAGCGCTACTTAAATCTAAGTTAGTTGAGCTTGCATAGTTAAATACTAACATGTTTTTAGGATTTGTTGAACTTACTAAACCTAAAGAACCTGCAGAAATAGTAGTAGTTAAAGGACTTGCAGAACCATCACTACTATAACCACTCACATAATCTTCACCATTTATATTAATAGTAATTGTTGGGGTAGTAGCGCCAACAACTGGTGCAGCAACAGTAACTTTACTAACTTGTAAATCTTTAAAATCAGAATTGATCATTTTAAAGCTTGAACCAGCTAAGTCACCAACAACGTTAGTAGTACTACCAGCAGCATAAACTGTACCAGCCCCAACATAGTTAGTTACATCACGGTTTTGATAGAAATCAACACCTCCAACAGCAGCATTAAGCCTAGTTGACAACACATCAGCTGTAGATTGATCAACTATTGTGCTGATACCATTATTTGCAGCTAGTTGTAATGAGAATGAACCACCACCAGCTTCTACAGATGCGAAAGTAACAATAGTATTAGCAGTTGGATTAGTTACAACGTTTCTTGCTTCGTAAGTATAATCACCAACTTTAATTGTAACGTCAACTTGGTTGTTAGTAACAAAATGAGTTTTAAACCCTTCACCACCTTCAATGATATTACCAATAAAGGCTGAGTTATTAGATACTTTAGAAACATCAACACCAGTAGTTGCTTGAGCAAGTGGAGTTAAAGCTCTTAAAATACTGTCAGTAGTACTTCCTTGAGCGATAGTTCTAGCAGTACCAGTATATGCAGTTGTTGAACCGAATGTACCACCGTTTAAACCACCATTTACAGCAATTGAAGTTGCAGCACCAGTACCAATACCAACAGAAGTTGATACAGTTACGTTACTTGCATCTTGTCCATTAACTGTTACGTCAGCAGCAGTACCAGTATCAGCACCGATACAGAATGCTTCACCTGAAGCAACACCATTACCCAGAGTACCAGCAACATTTGCTTTTACGCTTATAGTATCAGTAGCAGCAGTATGAGTAAATGTTAATTCACCAAGCTTTTGTTTAGCAGTAAGAACAGTAGCATCAGTACCTTGATAGTTAAGAACATTTTGAATAACATTATAAATTGCATCAGCTTGGTCAGCTGCAGTAGTATTAACAGTAGTATCGAAATTTAATTCAGAAGTACCAGTAGCTAAGTTAGCAGTATCACGACCAGTAATTGTAACACCATTAATAAACACACTGTTAGTATCAGCTAAAGCAGTAGCAATTGTGAAACTACCAGCAGCACGAGTTGAATCAAGTTTAGTACTAGCTTCCATTTTAGAAGGAGCATAGAGACTTCCGTCAATCAAGTTAATACCGTTAAAGTTTGTAGTCGAAGCAATACGATCATTTTCTTTAATAAGGTTTTGAAGTTCTGCATTAAGGTAACCACGGTTTTGATCACTAAGTGAACCAGAGTTAGCTTGAGTAGCAAGAGCTTTTAAACGTTGAGCTATATCACCTTGGCTAGATAATGCACCATCAGCTACCCCAAGTAAGCTATTAGCCTGAGCAGTGTTAGTTAAAGCAGTCTGTAATGTTGAAACGTTAGTTTTGATAATTGTACCTACAGCAAGACCCGCTACGTTATCTGACGCTTGGTATATTGAACTACCGCTAGATAGTCTATATATCGAAGCTCTTGAATCAGCATCAGCTTTGCTTAAGTTTGTTTGCGCAGAAAGCGCAGCTATGTTGGAAATAATTCCTACACCCATTTTATTTCTCCTACTTGGATTAATATATTAAATTCGGCTACTTGCCTTTTTTATAAATTGGGATATTTCGGATATGTTTTTTATATAATATATTCAAAATACTCTAACTTATATTTTGAATAATATCATAAGGTTAGTTAATATTTAGTTAAATGCTTAACTATTTTATTGACGAGTTATTTAAATTTTTACGTTTAATCCAATTTGACCAAGATGAAGTAAAATTGTCGTTATTATTCTTACAATATTCATAGAAGTTTTTAATGAATATAAGCCTTTCATCTGCATAAGTTTTTTTCCATGCAGCAGTATTAGACTTAGCAAGATCTATACCGCCAAGTTTATAATGCCGATCAATAATATGTTCTAAGCTAGTTTTCTTAGCATTTTTCATTATATCTAGCATTACTAAAAATGTTGTAGTTCTGCCTTTACCAGCGCGGCAATGAATATGGAGCCAGTCATTTATAGTAATGCGTTTAACTAAATTCATCAATTGATCAACAATATAATCATTAGGCTTTAAATGATCTGTAACAGGAAACCTTATATATCTAAGGTTATATTTTTTAGTTAACTCTTCTTCAGTATAAGTATCATTCACCCTTACTTTTATACCTTCTAACGAATTTATTATTCCATCTTTTTTATCTATAATATTAAATAGTTCGATATTTTTTTGCGCTCTTAAAGAATCTATTCTTTTTATTTCATCTTCGTTGATTTTATCAAGTGTAATATTTAAATTAGCATGGTTATAAACTCCATACCAACTTATAGCTATGCCATTAATAAAACCATGAGTTTCTTCTCTTAGATCAATTATAATAATATTCTTTTCTTTTGGAATTTTCTTAATAATTTTCTGTAATTCTGCTTCAGAAAATTGCCCACTTGCAGATGCATTAATATTTTTCAAAATAGAAGACGAAATAATACGAAAATTTTTAGGTAATTTGCTTTGATTTTCTGAATCTATAACTATATATGTATGATTAGGGTCGTGTAAGTGCACAATTTCTGCAAAAGCCATATTGATTTGAAAAAATATTAAAAGCGAATATCTTACATAACTTTTCATTATATTTAACATATTATATTTTAAATTATCATATTAACAATATATTTTGTAAAAGTTAAACTCTTTTTGATTTGCTAATTGCTTTACCTTCCGGTGTTTTAGAGTCACTAGGGATTGAAGAAACATCTAAGGTTGAAAGATCTATATTTGTCACAAATTTTTCAATTTCTTGTAACTCTTCACTGCTAAATTTATCATTTAATAATTCTTTTATTGTGTCTAACTCTTTTCTATTTAATATTTTTTTATCTTCTACATTTGGAATAGGATTGTCTATAGCTTCTAATTCATTTTGAAGAGGATGATCTAGAATTGGTGAATCTAGAGTAATTTGATTATCAACTTCTTTTAAGCCAGATTTAACTGAATTACTATGTAAAGTTTTTGTTTCATTTAAATATTTTCTAAAGTTATACGCAAAATGACTAATTGCCATTGGAATAAGAGATAAGCCTATTATAGTTGGAGTAATAGTTGGTAATTGTTGTGGTAGTAATACATAACCTAATGTACCTTCTAAAGTAAATATTGTTGATATATCTCGCAGAGAAGTTACAAGAGTTTGAATTGTTAGGCTATCTTCATTAGAGGGTTTTTCAACTATTTTTTCTTCATTTTTAAATTTTTTAATTGGTCTATTTTTATCTTTGATTTTTTCAATATTAGGAGTGTTAAAGGAATAAGTATTTAATTCTTTCTCAGCTGAATCCCCATAAATTTCTTTCTTAACTTTATCAATCAGTTTTGATTCTTTATAAAAAGGGTTGAGAACTGATATAATATCTTGAAAAACTCGCTTTGTTGCTCCTGCTGCAACTTTTAATTTATTGCTAAATTTTTTATAAAAAGGGGTTGGAGATTTTACTGATGGATCTTTCGTAATTAATGTTTTAGCAATTTCCACTACATTTGAAACTTGTTTATCTTTATCTAATTGAAGTAATTCTTTTAAAGCTTTATTTCTTTCTTTTAGAATTGAATATTGTTTTTTTAAATCTTTTAAGTTTTTATATTCTGGAATTTCTTCAGAAAGTTTCTTCTCATATATTTCTTTTTTAATTAGATATTTCCTTTCATCTCTTTCTTTTCTATTGATAACACTAATTCCGTGTCCTAAAATTGCATTACCCGCTATTACTACTATATTATATATACTTGTCATTGATAAAAGACCAAAGACTAAGTTCAAATACGATGGCAGCTTATCACGTGAAACCTTTGCAAAAGCGTATAATAATGAAGGTTTAGTTGAAGGAGAAACCGCTTTAGACTTATAGGAATTTTCTTTAATATTTAATGCATTCAATTCCTCATTATTGAACGATTTAAGTATGTAGTCATTAGATTTCTTCAGTTCTTTTATTGCAGTTAAATATTCATTTTCTTCTACTAAATTTCTATAACTTCTCATTGAATTTACGTTTGCAGCAATTGAGCAGCATATAACTGCTAATGTTCCAACTAAACTAATAGTTGGTAAAATTAATCCTCCCGTAGCAGCGGTGGCTAATACGAAACCAATAACAGCACTAGTAACCCAAACTATATTTGTAAATATTTCACTTGTAATTATAGTATATATATTATCTAAAATACTACGTGCTTTTTTAACCCAAGATTTAGAGTTCATATAAGTTTTAAATTCTTTAACTTTATCAGAAGCTTTTTTAAATAGTTTAAATTTGTCAGAAATATTATATGAGTCAGCTTTACTAATATTCTGGAAAGCGGTTTTAAAATTTTCAATATTTTCAATTTTATAAGGAAATTTTATTTCAAATTCATGGATTTTCGATTGTATTAATAAATTTAAAGCTTTTTTATTTCCTTGTTCTAATGTTAGACCTGAAAGCGTTTTAATTATCTCTTTGCATTCTATATAATTTTCGTCTGTAATAGATTTGTCAGCCATTTTTAATCTTAGAAAGTCTATATATCTCTCGCGGATAGTTCCTTCTTTATATTGGATATTTAGCGCAACAACTTCATTCTTTAATAAACGCAAGCCTTGATTTAGAGTTTCATTGCCATCTATAACTTTTTGGTTCAAATTTTCAATCTGTTCTTCAAAATTAAGATTCTTATCTTTACCCCTGTAAGCAGTATAAATTTTTAGTACACTAGACATAATGTAAGTTAGTCTATTATATCTAGTCCTGTATGAACTCATACTCAAAAATGATTTTAATATGTCTTTAAACATACTAAGTATTGCAGGTATTTGATTAAGATCGTTGTTTTTCATTTTCAATAAAATTATTCTTGGCAATTTATTCAGTTTTCTTTATTGTAGGGAAATTGTATTAATAAAAAGTTAGTACTTAAGTAAAATAATTAAAAAGTTTACCATTATGACAAAATTCGTTACGGATATTGCCGTTATAGGAGCGGGTCCAGTAGGATTATTCAGTATATTTGAGGCAGGAATGCTTAAAATGAAGTGTAATGTAATTGATACATTAGATTTTATAGGAGGTCAATGTACCGCACTATATCCCGAAAAACCAATATATGATATTCCAGGGCATCCTGAAATTCTGGCTTCTGATTTAATTGAAAAATTATCTAAACAAGCAGAACCTTTTAAACCAATATATCATTTAGGACAAAGAGTAGAAAAATTACAGAAGACTAATGGTAAATTCCTGTTAACTACCTCAAAAAATACTTTAATTGAGGCGAATTCTATAATTATTGCTGCAGGATGTGGAGCTTTTGGTCCTAATCGTCCTCCAACAAATAATATCGAAGCTTATGAAGGTAAGACCGTATTATATATGGTGAATGAAAGAGAAAAATTTCGAAATAAAAGAGTAGTCATAGCAGGAGGTGGGGATTCGGCAATTGACTGGGCAATATCACTTTCAGAAATTACTGAATATATATATTTAGTGCATAGGAGACCAAAATTTAGATGTGCACCTGAAAATCTGAATAAAATAAATCAATTAGTTTCAGATAAAAAGATTGAGATGGTTGTGCCATATCAACTTGAAGAAATTGAAGGAGATGGTTCTATAATTTCCTCAGTAATTGTGAAAGATTTTGATAATAATTTAAGATCACTAAGGGCTGATTATTTACTTCCATTCTTTGGTCTTTCAATGGAACTAGGACCTATTGCTGAATGGGGATTAAATATTAATCATAATCATATTGATGTAGATAATTCGACTATGCAGACAAGCTCTGAAGGAATTTATGCTATAGGGGATATTATTAATTATCCTGGCAAATTAAAACTAATATTAAGTGGTTTTGCTGAAGCAGCTATTGCAACATATTCAATCTACCCAAGAGTTCATCCTAATGAGGCTTTACATTTTGAATATTCAACTACTAAAGGAATTATTGCTGCATGAATGCTCAAATAATTGATGGAAAAGTTATAGCAAATAATCTACTAGCTGAATTAAAAAATAAATTAAAAAAACTAAAGGCTGAAACTAATATCATACCAGGTTTAGCAATTTTACAGGTAGGAAATGATTCAGCAAGTGATGTTTATGTAAGGAATAAAATTAGAGTTTCACAAGAAATAGGAATAAATAGTTTTAAATACCAATTTTCAGATGATATTTTAACTAGAAATTTAATTACTAAAATTGAATATTTTTTATCAGATGACACTTTAGACCAGGTAGAAACCTACACATACGATTCAAGTGATAGATTAATTTCATTTGTACGAGTATTTCCTACTGAT
>JBKBYG010000039.1:4026-12911 GCA_046313435.1 Alphaproteobacteria bacterium | reverse complement strand
TTTGCGCCTATTTTATCATGCAGAAGAAGACATATTAAAATCAGTAGGCATATTAATATTGCGGTTTCCATAGTTTATAATATTGGTTTGTATTTATTGTTATAACTTTTCCTAAATTCATTGCTTTTTCAATCCATTTTAATCTTATATTTTCAAACCCTTCAATTTCCCATTTTTTATAATAATAAGCAAAGTTTTTCATTAAATCCCCTAGTAGCTTTTCACAACTAATATCAATTTCTGCTTCTTTTAATGACGTTGCTGGATACTGAATATTTTCCATTGGGTAGGAAAATATATTTATACCAATTCCGATTACAAGCCAATCTATATGCTCCGAATTCGACTTTAAAGAAGATTCTAATAAAATTCCTCCGAATTTCTTTTTATTAAACATTAAATCATTAGGCCATTTATATTCTAGACTATTACAGTTAATTGAATTTTCTTTGATAGCCTCTCCTGCTGCAATTGCTGCAAGAAAAGAAAAATTTGTAGCTTCGCTTGCAGTGCAATTTGGTCTAATAAGTAATGATAAATACAGATTATTTTCTGGCGAAATCCATTTTTTTCCTTGTCTACCTTTCCCTTTAGTTTGAGACTTAGCCCAGATTATGAAATTTTCTTTGATTCCTGCATGACATAAACGTTTTGCTTCCTCATTTGTACTATCAATCTCATCAAATATCAATAAATTAAAATTTTTATACCAGTTATTTTCTGTGCTAATTTCCATGAAAAAATGATTTTGAAGCTGCGTTAATTAAAAGATACGATTTATCAATGATACCCATGAAGAACATATTTATTATGACAGAGGCAATAAAAAAAATCTTACTAGTTTTTGAACATATCAGCTCGACTTGACTATTTTCTATTATATCATCAAAATACATTATTTTAATTATTTTAAGATAATAATAGGTTGATATAACACTAGTAATTATTCCTAAAATTGCTAAAAAATATAAATTAACCTCTATTACAGATTTAAATATATAAAATTTTGTGAAGAACCCTGCAAATGGAGGTATGCCTGCCATTGATAGCAATAGAGCCGCTAGTCCAAACGAGGCGAAAGGATATTTTTTTGAAAATCCCTTTAAATCATTAATTTCAATATTTTTTAATTTACTTATGTTTAAAATTAAATTAAACACGCCTAAACTTGTTATTACATATACAACTAAATAAAGTAATAATGCGTCAACCCCAGTCTTATTTCCTGTCGATAAACCCATTAAGATATAGCCTACATGGCCAATAGAACTATATGCAAGTAATCTTTTAAAATCAGTTTGATTTAAAGCTCCTATTGCCCCCACTATCATTGATAAAGATGAAATAAGAATAATTATTTGCTGCCATTGATTAATCCATCCTCTATTAAAAGGATCAAATAAAAGCTTGGTTAAAAGCAATATTGAAGCAGCTTTAGGCACAGCAGAGAAAAACGCAGTTACAATATTTGGAGCTCCTTGATAAACATCCGGCGTCCACATATGAAATGGTGAAGCAGATATTTTAAAAGCAAGTCCAATTATTACCATTATCAGTCCTATAAGTAATCCTAAAGGTATTGGAAAATTTGATTCTATAGTAAGATAATCATATTTAAATAAAGAAAAATTTGTAGTACCAGAAAATCCATAAATTAATGAAATTCCAAATAATAAGATAGCCGAAGCTAATGCTCCTAATATAAAATACTTTATTCCAGCTTCTGAAGAAATGTCGTTATCCTTATCATAACTAGCAAGTACATATAAGCATAAGCTTTGAAGTTCGAAACCAAGATACAAAGTTATAAAATCATTTGCTGAGATCATTATCATCATTCCTAATAGTGAAAACACTATTAAAATAGGAAATTCAAAATTAAACCTTTTATTGATTTGATTAGAATTATAAATGATTATAATCATTATCGTTGATAACACTAATAACATCTTACTGAATTTTTCGAAAGAATCTAAAGTGTAAAAACCATTTAATATAATTTCTTTTTCAGTAATATTATGAGCTAGTATACTCCCGAAAGTTATTATTAATATTATGACACATAAATAGCTTATTATTTTCTCTGAATTTTTTTTAAAAACGCCTATCATTAACGTTATTAACATTGATATAGCGAGAAATATTTCGGGGAAAATAGGCTCTAATTTAAATACAGTTAAATTTATCATGTTATTTGCAATTAATTTGGTTTATTAAATTAGCAACTGATATTTCTAAGTAATCAGTAATAATCTTTGGGTAAATACCTATAATCATTATTAGTAGTATCAATGGAATATATATCATTACTTCTCTAAAATTTAAATCTTTTAATAAAATCACTTTATCATTTGGCTCACCAAATATTGCTTTCTTGTAAAGTAATAACATATAAGTTGCTCCTAGAACCATTCCTAATGCTATAAATGCTGATACAATTTGATTAGATTTAAAGGTTCCACCAATTACCAGAAACTCCCCAATAAAACCACTAGTACCAGGTAGACCTATAGCGGCCATAGTGAACACCATCATTATAAATGCATATATTGGCATAACTTCAACAATTCCACCATAGCTTGAAATTTCTCTTGTATGCATTCTATCATAGATTACGCCAATAGAAAAAAACAATCCTCCGGACACAATACCGTGACTAACCATTTGCACTATTGCTCCTGTAATGGCTTGCTCATTAAAAGCAAATATTCCAGCTGTAACAAATCCCATATGAGCTATAGAAGAATAAGCAATAAGCTTTTTTATATCTTTTTGGACTAACGCTACTAATGATGCATAAATTACTCCAACAATACTTATAATATATATAAGCTCTTGAAAGTAATGACTCGCTGCTGGCAGCATTGGTAAAGAAAATCTCAAAAATCCATACGCTCCTAGTTTAAGTAATACCCCTGCAAGTATAATAGAACCAGCCGTTGGTGCTTGAACATGCGCATCCGGTAACCATGTATGAAATGGCCACATTGGTACTTTTACTGCAAAAGAAGCTAGAAATGCTAGCCATAAATATTTTTGTATAGTTAAGCTGAATTTAGGCATATAAACCATTAATTCAACTATATTCATGCTTCCTGTTTGATAATATATATATATTATTCCCAAAAGCAGGAATAATGAACCTGCTAATGTATATAAGAAAAACTTATAAGCGGCATAAATTCTATTATTTCCTCCCCAAATTCCAATGATTAGAAACATAGGAATTAACATAGCTTCAAAAAATATGTAAAATAAAATAAAATCTAAAGATGAAAATACTCCAATGACTAAAGCTTCAAGTATAAGGAAACTTAATAAATATTCTTTTACACGTATTTTAACATTTTCCCAACTTGCCAAAATACATATTATTGTTAAAAAGCTTGTAAGTATTATAAAAAACAAAGAAATACCATCAATACCCAAATGATAGTTAATATTGAATTTCTTTATCCATACATATTTTTCTACAAATTGAAAACCAGCTTCCTTTTTGTCAAAATTAAAAACAAGCAAAGTTGACAGTAAAAATTCTATGAAGGCAAATATTAAAGCCATTTTACGGCTCGTTTTTATGCTTGCCTCATTATTGTTTCTAATAAACAATAAGCTTAAAGCTGCAAATAATGGTAGAAAAATTATAATTGATAGAAGAGGAAAATCTTTCATTTTAATAGCTATTCCTTAATATATACCAATTAATTATACATACAAACCCTAGAATCATTAAAAAAGCATAATGATATAAGTAACCTGATTGTAATCTACTTAGAATTTTAGACAAATAATTTGATAATTTCGCTGAACCATTTGGACCAATTCCGTCAATTACTCTAATATCAAATACTTGCCATAAAAATTGACCAATTTTTACTGTAGTCTGTACAAATACTAAATTATACAATTCATCAAAATAATATTTATTCTTCAATAACAAATATATAGGCCTACATTTTTCAGAAATTATTTTTGGTATATTAGGCAAATAATAATAAAATATGTATGAAGTCATTATTCCTAATATACCAGCAATTGTTGGACTCAATTTAACTATACTACTTACATGGTGTGCCTTCTCATATATATTATCTTCTTTTGCTCCTGCAATTACTCCTTGCCAGAAACTTTGCTCTGCCGAAACCATTCCAAATTTTACACCTAGTATCCCAGCAGTTACAGCCCCGAATGATAATATATATAATGGGATAAGCATTATATTTGGTGCCTCATGCACCTGATGATCTAATTCGTTTGAATAGCGTTTTTCTCGGTTGAAGACTAATATTATTAACCTCCAGGAATAGAAAGCTGTTAAAAATGCTGCAAAAAGGCCGCAAATATAAGCAAAATTACTATATTTACTATCCGCAGCATAAACTGCTTCTAAAATAATATCTTTGGAAAAATATCCTGCAAATGGCCATATTCCTGCTAGTGCTAGGGAACCTATCCAGATAGTTGCATAAGTTAAAGGTATTTTTTTAGAGAGACCACCCATTTTACGAATATCTTGTTCACCACTCATCGCGTGTATAACACTTCCTGCAGCCAAAAATAGTAAGGCTTTAAAAAATGCATGAGTCATTAAGTGAAATATTCCTGCGCTATAAGCTGACACACCACATGCAAAGAACATATAACCTAGTTGGCTACATGTAGAATATGCAATAATTTTTTTAATATCATTTTGAGTAATTGCAATTGTCGCTGCAAATATACAGGTAACTGCCCCTATTATTGTAACCATATTTTTTGCCACTTGAGCATATTCAAAAATTGGTGAACAACGAGCTACTAAAAACACACCTGCAGTAACCATTGTCGCTGCATGAATTAAAGCTGATACTGGTGTTGGTCCTTCCATAGCATCTGGGAGCCAAGTATGTAAACCTATTTGCGCTGATTTCCCCATTGCTCCTATAAATAATAATATCCCAATAGTATTTAAAAGAGGTAATTCGTATCCAAATAGATTAATTGATAAATTCTCGTATTGATTCAAGGAAGTAAATACTGACTCAAAATTTACCGAATCAAAATTTAAAAATATTGTAAATATACCTAGAGCAAATGCAATATCCCCTACCCTATTTACTAAAAATGCTTTCATTGCAGCTTTGTTTGCTTCAGGGGTCTTATACCAAAATCCAATCAGTAAATACGAGCAAAGCCCTACACCTTCCCAACCAAAAAACAATTGTATAAAATTATTTGAAGTTACTAACATCAACATTGAAAATGTAAACAAAGACAAATAAGCCATGAATCTTTGTATATGTGGATCATGGCTCATATAACCTATAGAATATATATGAACTAAACTTGATATACTTGTAATAACAACTAACATTACCGCAGTAAGCGGGTCTACCTTCAAACCCCAAGTTACATTAAAACTACCAACATCAATCCATTTTAGAAGCTCAATATAATAAATATTTTTTAAAAATATTACTTTATAAAAAACTATAAATGAAATTATTGCACTAATTGAAACTAGAATCGAAGTTATTAATTGTGCATTTCTGGCATTTAATTTTTTAGTAAGGAGCCCAACAATTATTGATCCAATCAGTGGCAAAAAAACAATTAAAGCAATCATAATTTCAGCCTCTTAAATGACTTATTTCTTCTACTTCAATTGTTTTTCTATTTCTATAATAAACAACTAAAATTGCTAAGCCTATTGCTGATTCTGCAGCAGCGACTGTTAATATAAATAAACTAAAAATTTGACCTACTAAATCTTGTAGATAAGTTGAAAATGTAACGAAATTAATATTGATTGATAATAATATTAATTCTATTGACATAAGAATTATAATAACATTTTTTCTATTTAAAAAAATACCAGCTATACCTAAAACAAATATTATTGAACTTACACTTAAATAATGTATTAAGCCTATATCTGTATATAATTCAATCTGCATTTTTTTCTCCTAAAATTTTTATATCAACTTTAACTACTTCCATAGAATTTTCTTTATTTCTATCAAGTTGTCTATAAATATTTTGTTTTTTTATACCTTCTCTTCTTCTTAATGTGAGTACTATAGAACTTATCATTGCAACAAGCAATATTAATCCCGATATTTGAAAAGGATAGATATAATTAGTATATAGAACTTTTCCGATTGCATGAGTATTAGTTACAGAAGCACTGATAGGAATAGTAGGTTTTATATAGCTAAATGATTGAAATGTAGCAGTTTTAAATAGCAAGTAAAAATCTGTTATAAGAACAAGTATAATAGGAAAAGCAAAGGGTAAATACTTAATATAATTTTCTTTCATCTTAGCAAGGTTAATATTAAGCATCATTACTACAAACAGAAATAATACTGCAACTGCTCCTACATACACTATGATTAAAACCATAGCTATAAACTCAGCACCCATTAACAGAAACAATCCCGCACTACTAAAAAAAGTTAGTATAAGAGCTAAAACTGAATGCACAGGGTTTTTCACTGATATAACAGTGAGTGCACCAATGATTGCTAATATTGAAAATAAATAAAATAAACAAGTAGCAATAATCATAATATATCTTACATAAAATTATTTATATACTGAATCTTTTGCAATATTTGCAGCAAGTTCTTTTTCCCATCTTTCGCCATTTTCGAGTAATTTACTTTTATCATATAAAAGCTCTGCATGAGTTTCTGTAGAAAACTCGAAATTTGGCCCTTCAACTATTGCATCAACTGGGCACGCCTCTTGGCATAAGCCACAATAGATACATTTAGTCATATCAATATCATAGCGCGTTGTTCTACGTGAGCCATCCTCTCTAGATTCAGCTTCAATTGTAATTGCTTGCGCCGGACATACAGCTTCACATAACTTACATGCAATACAACGCTCTTCACCATTTGGATATCTTCTTAAAGCATGCTCACCTCTAAACCTTGGACTTACAGCTCCTTTTTCGTATGGGTAATTTATTGTAACTGGCTTTTTAAACATATATTTAAGCGTAAGCCACATTCCTGATAGAAGCTCAAGCAAAAGAAAAGAATTTGCAGTTTTATTAAATAATTTCATGTTTACTTCCTAACTTATACAAAAGTTACCACAGCTGAAATAACTATTACCCATATTAATGAAAATGGTAGAAATATTTTCCATCCTAGATACATTAATTGATCATATCTATATCTAGGAAAAGTTGCCCTAATCCAAAGAAAACAAAATAGTAAAATTGATATTTTTAAAGCAAACCAGATAATTCCAGGTATAAATTTCAATATTTCAAGATTAAAAGGAGGTAACCACCCACCTAAAAACAAAATTGTTGTCATTGCACTTGTTAGAATCATATTTGCATATTCTCCTAGAAAAAACATTGCAAATGTCATGGATGAGTATTCTACATTATAACCAGCTACAAGCTCGGCTTCAGCCTCTGGCAAATCAAAAGGAAGTCTATTTGTTTCAGCAAGGCATGAAATGAAAAATATTACCATCATTGGTATTAGCAATAATTGCATATACCATTTCATATCAATTTGCGCTTTTACTATATCACTTATATTTAATGATCCTGAAACTAACAGTACAGTAATTATTACGAGCCCAATTGATACTTCATAAGATATCATTTGCGCAGAAGAACGTATAGCACCAAGAAAAGCGTATTTTGAATTACTTGCCCATCCTGCCATTATTATGCCATATACACCAAGTGAAGACATAGCTAATAAATACAATATTCCTACATTAATATCTGCTAATACTAAGCCTTCATCAAAAGGTATCACAGCCCATCCAATCAAACTTAAAACAAATGTAATCATAGGAGCGATTAAAAATATTATTTTATTTGATTGACTAGGTATTATTAGCTCTTTAAACATTAATTTTATAGCATCTGCTATAGGCTGAAGTAATCCAAACGGCCCTGTTACATTTGGGCCTCTCCTAAGCTGAATAGCTGCTATTACTTTTCTTTCGGCATAAGTCAGATAAGCAACTATTATAATGATTGGCACTATAATTAGTAATATTTTACCCACTATAAACAAGAGAGGTATAATATATTCGTTAACTAACTTTGCATCTATCATCTAAGCAACCTTTTTATTTTTTAAGTTACTGCAATCAGCCATAATTTTAGAACACCTGGATATTGGATCTGTCATATAATAATTAAAGTTAGCAAATATTATTTTCGAGGAATCTAATATTACTGTTTCTCCTTGATAATTCCATTCTTCTAAAACTGTTTCATCAGTTCCTTGAAAACTCTTATATTCCTCAGCCATTTTTTTTCTTACTTCGCTCAGACTATTATATGGTAATTCAACAGTTAAATAATTAGCTAGTTCTTTAACTATTTTCCAATCTTCGCGTGCTTCACCTGGAGGTGGAACAGCAAGCATTGTCTTCTGGATGCGTCCTTCTAAATTAACATATATAGCATTTTTTTCAGTATAAGCAGCTCCTGGAAATATTACATCTGCTCTATGCGCTCCTTTATCTCCGTGATGACCTTGATATATAACAAATGCTTCACCTAAATTATTCATATCTATTTCATCTGCAGCAAGGAGATATACTACTTCTACTTCTTTATTTTGAATTTTATTAAATATATCATTAATATTTTTATCACCCATAGTAAATTTTAGGTCTAAGCCCGCAACTCTGCTTGCTACTTTATGAAGGATATTGTATCCATTCCAATCTTCCCTAATTATCTTATACTTCTTACAAATTTGGTTAATAAGTTTCAAAATATTATCTGTATCTTCCCTATTTAAAACTGAGGTTCCAATTACAATCATTGGATTTTTAGCATTCTCAATTTCTTTAGCAAATTCATGATTACCATTGAATATTTCATTCAATATTGCAATATCATTGCCTAATTC
>JBKBYG010000039.1:0-4016 GCA_046313435.1 Alphaproteobacteria bacterium | reverse complement strand
TTCAGTTACAGGATAAGTCAAATCTAAATCTGGCCCAATATTTGCTATTTTAAATTTATCCATCAGGTATCTTTTACGAAGCCTAGCATTTATTATTGTTGCCTCATATCTAGGGTCTGCGCCAACAAGTAAACATAGGTCAGCATTTTCAATAGATTTTATACTAGTATTAAATAAATATGATGATCTATTCTCAGCCTTGAGTTTCATACCATCTTGTCTACATTCGTAGTTTTTTGAACCTAGTTTATTTAATAAATTTTTTAAAACATACATGCTTTCTGCATCTACTAAATCACCAGCTATAGCAGCAATTTTTTCTGCGGGAGTTGATTTTAGTTTTGCAGTTACGAATCGCATTGCTTCGTCCCATGAAGTGCGAATAAATTTACCTTCTTTCTTAATCATTGGCTGATCAAGGCGCTGCACTTTCAGCCCATCATAAGCAAACCTAGTTTTGTCAGATATCCATTCTTCATTTATATCATCATTTTGGCTAGGTAATATTCTCATCACTTCGAGCCCTCTTGAATCCACTCTAATATTGCTACCGACTGCATCAAGTACATCAATTGATTCTGTTTTTTTAAGCTCCCAAGGTCTTGCATGAAATGCATACGGTTTAGAAGTGAGAGCCCCTACAGGGCAAATATCAATCATATTCCCTGATAATTCAGAGGTAATTGTTTTTTCTACATATGTCCCCACCTCCATATGCTCGCCTCTGCCAGTGGCTCCTAATTCTTCAACACCAGCAATTTGGGTAGCAAATCTAATACATCTTGTACAATGTATGCATCTTGTCATATGAGTTTCAATTAAGGGACCCATATATTTATCTTTTACTGACCTTTTATTCTCGTGAAATCTATTATGTCCTCTTCCATAAGCCATCGCTTGATCTTGGAGATCACATTCTCCTCCTTGATCACATATTGGACAATCCAAAGGGTGATTTATTAAAAGGAACTCCATTACACCTTCTCGGGCTTTTTTCACTAAAGGTGTGTTCGTATGAATCACCATTCCTTCAGTAGCAGGCATAGCACAGGATGCTATAGGCTTTGGAGATTTTTCCATCTCTACTAAACACATACGACAATTTCCTGCAATCGATAGCTTTTCGTGATAGCAAAATCTTGGTATTTCAATGCCAGCAATTTCACAGGCTTGAATAACTGTCAAACCATTTTGAACTTCTATTTCTTTTCCATCAATCGTTAATTTAACCATAAGCCTAATTAGAATTATTTGTTAATTCAAAAATCTTTTCTTTTAAATCTGAAAATTGTTCATTTAATTTTTTATTGAATTTGAGTGTATATTCTTTTTTATCATTTGATCCTATACAATTTAAATAAAACACTCCTTGATTAAAACCTGCTGGCTGGAAATCCACGCTAATAATATTCTTTAATACAATATCTTTACTAGGTTTAATTCCGTGTGATAACATCGCCCAAATACCTTTTCGTGCTATAGTAATCCTATCTTTAAACAAATATATTTGACCATCGGCAGCTTCAATTTTAACGATCGGTTGTTGCATGATATTTTTCCTTATATTGTTTAATCCTATCTTCTAGCATTGGTCTAAAATGCCTTATTAATCCTTGAATAGGCCATGCTGCTGCATCTCCTAGAGCACATATTGTGTGACCTTCAACTTGCCTACTAACTTCTTCTAAAAGGTCAATTTCGTTTATTTCTGCCTCACCTTTTACCATTCGCATCATTACTCGCCACATCCAGCCTGTACCTTCTCTACACGGAGTACATTGCCCGCATGATTCATGCATATAAAATTTGCTTAGTCTTGCGATAGCATATATTAAATCAGTTGATTTATCCATTACAATTACACTTGCAGTACCTAAACCTGATCTTGCAGCACGTAAACTATCGAAATCCATTGTTATATCATCACAAATATTTTTTGGAAGCAAAGGAACTGATGCACCACCAGGTATTACTGCAAGTAGATTATCCCATCCCCCACGCACGCCTCCTGCATATTTTTCAATAAGTTCGCGCATAGGAATTCCCATTGCTTCTTCAATATTACACGGATTATTTACATGACCCGAAATACTGAAAATTTTAGTACCTGTATTATTTGGCTTTCCAATTGAAGCAAACCATTCAGATCCTCTTCTGATTATTGTTGGTACCACTGATATTGACTCAACATTATTTACTGTAGTAGGACATCCATAAAGACCGACCCCAGCAGGGAAAGGTGGCTTTAACCTTGGCATTCCTTTTTTGCCTTCTAAACTTTCAATTAAAGCTGTTTCTTCTCCACAAATATATGCACCAGCACCTCTGTGTAAGTATAAATTAAAATCATATCCAGAGCCACAAGCATTTTTTCCTATTAATCCTGCCTCATACGCTTCATCTATTGCTTTCTGAAGAGCTTTTGCTTCATTATAAAACTCACCCCTTATGTATATATAGCAGCTATTTGCACCTATTGCGAAACTAGCAATTAAACATCCTTCTACTAATTTATGTGGATCATTTCTTATGATTTCTCTATCTTTACAAGCTCCTGGTTCACTTTCATCTGCATTAACCACTAAATAATGCGGGAGAGGTGAAGATTTAGGCATGAATGACCATTTGAGCCCGGTTGAAAAGCCTGCGCCACCTCTCCCTCGAAGTCCTGATTTTTTTACTTCTTCAATAATCCACTCTCTGCCTTTAGCAAGAATATCCTTAGTATTATCCCAATCGCCTCGCTTTTTTGCAGCATCTAACGTAGCTTCTTCGTATCCATGTAAATTAGTAAAAATTCTATCTTTTTCTTGTAACATTTTTTATTTCTTTATTGGAGCTGAACAAGTTCTACCAGTTTGAGAGCCTATTTTAACTTGTTTATCTTCTCTCAACTCATCTATTATTTTAGTCATTGCTTCTGCTGTTAAATCTTCATAATAATCATCATTAATTTGAACCACAGGAGCATTAGCACAAGCTCCTAAACATTCCACTTCTATATAAGAAAACTTACCATCTTTTGTAACTTCTCTCTCGGAAACTTCTAATTCTTTTTTACACGCCTCCACAATTTCATCAGAACCTCTTAACCAACAAGGCGTTGTAGTACAAATTTGAATAAAATTCTTACCCACGGGTTTTAAGTTAAACATAGTATAAAATGTTGCTATCTCATACACTCTTATTGGCGCAAGTGAAAGAATTTCAGCAACTTCATCCATAGCAGCTCTAGTTAGATATCCATTATTTTGTCTTTGGGCTAAATCAAGTGTAGCTATAATCGCACTACGCTGCTTGCCTTCTGGATATTTAGAAATTAGCTTTCTAATTTTAGAATAATTTTCTTCTGTAAATTTAAAGCTTTCATTATCAACTACTGAGTTTTCTTCAAAATTATTCACATTCATCTATCTATTTCTCCAAATACTACGTCCAAGCTGCCTATTATTGTTACCACATCTGCAAGCAAATGGCCTTTTGCCATAAAATCAAGCCCTTGCAAATGTGCAAAACCTGGGGCTTTTATTCTGCATCGATAGGGTTTATTTGTACCATCTGCAACCAAGTAAACACCAAATTCACCTTTAGGTGCTTCTACAGGCATATAAACCTCTCCTTTAGGTACTTTATAACCTTCTGTATATAATTTGAAATGATGAATTAATGCTTCCATAGAATTTTTCATTTCTGACCTTTTTGGGGGAGCTATCTTTCTATCTAAGGTTTTTACTGGACCTTGAGGCATTTTTTCTAAGCATTGTTTAATAATCCTTAAAGATTGATATATTTCTTCAACACGAATTAAATACCTGTCATAACAATCCCCATTTTTCCCAATCGGTATATCAAAATCCATTTCCGAATAAACATCATATGGCTCAAATTTTCTTAAATCCCATACCACTCCTGATCCTCTCAGCATTGGCCCACTAAAACCCCAATCTAAAGCTTGATCTTTAGTAACAATACCGACATCAACTAACCTCTGTTTCCAAATACGATTATTTGTAAGC
>JBKBYG010000038.1:0-14745 GCA_046313435.1 Alphaproteobacteria bacterium | reverse complement strand
AATGTAGGTAATTTTTGTACAGGTACAGTACTCGAATCCTCATGTACATCTTTGTACACTGCGGTTCTGCGTTCTGAGTCTCCTAAAAATTCCTCTGCACTAGCAAGTTTTGAAATAAGTCTAATAAATGTTATCTAGTTTTAAAGACCTTAATTAATTTTTCATCAATACAAAAAATTTTTTATATATTATTAATTTTTTAATAAGTTTACATTAATATTAAGTTTTATGTATAAATTAAAAAAATAATGAGAGCTTGATTATGAAGAATAGTAACATCTTAGAAAAAGTAGAATATATAAAAATTGATGAAACAATTTTAAATAATTATATTTCTTCATACGAAGCAGGAAAAAAAATCAATCTTAATAAGTATTTAAAAGAGCAAGTTCTCGACGCTAAGGTTAAAAATGCAGAAGGAGAAGAGATATTAGTGACTCCGGCAACAAAAGTTATTGCAGATTTCTCCGGGTTAGTAATAAAAGGTGCTGGATCAGATAATCTAAAATTATTTCATAATGTTGATTTAAGTGGAGTAAAGCTTGGAAATGTAAAATTTGTTAATTGTGATTTATCAAAAGTAAATCTCAGAGAAACAGATTTTACTAATGTGATATTCTCAGGTAATGTTAAATTAAACGAGGCTGATTTACGAGGCGTAATCTTCTCACAGGAGCTAAAATTAGAACCTTTCACTTGGATGATGATGGATTACACAAAAATTTCTGCTGAGTCAGTCAAGCTTAGCGTCGGCGATCCTAGAATAATATTAGAAAATTATTCAGACAAACCTATTATTCCAAAGAATTTACCTTTTAATACAGACAAACCTTGGCAACAAGATCCTATATATAGAATAGGCAGTAATAATGAAGAAGCAAATAAAAAACGAATTTTAGTACCAGCATCGAAAAATGATCTTATTGAGTTTAGTAAGCTTGCTAATGAAGAAGTAGCGGAAAAAATCATAAAGAAAGTAATGGTTACAAAAAAAGGTAAAACAGTTACTGAATTTAGAGCATATCAAAAGGATCAGGAATTTCCAATAATAAATCATGAAGAAAAAATAGAATTTATACAAGATATAAGAGTTAGAATTTCTGAACCAAATTTACCTCTTGATCAACAAACTGTTCCTCATTTAAGTTTTAATGAATATATAAGAGTAAAAGCTGCTTCTAAAAATAACTTAGAGATAGAACAAAAAAAAGCATTATTAGACCCTAATACTGTTTGTATTGCAGACTTCTATCAGCAAGATTTAAGTGGAATTCAAATTAAAGACCTTGATTTAAGCTATACAAATATGTGCCAAGTAAAACTTGGTGAAAGTATTGAAACTCAATATAATAGAGGCAAAGATAAACTTGAAAAAAAACAAACCAGGATTGAAAATTGTTGGTTTACTGGATCTAATTTTGAATCTGCAAAATGGGAAGATTTAACAATAATTAACTCTCGCTTTGACCATATACGCGCTCCTTACTTGGAAGTTCGCAGAGTAGCTTATATTGGAGATTACAATAGTAATGAATATACAATTGAGCTATTAAAATTAGAGGAAGCAGAAAGACAAATTGAAAGATTAGAGAGTTTAATGAACTCTAATGATGATTTAGAACTTTCTTTTGTTAATGGTACGATGGGCGACAATTCTGAAATAGTTAATAAACAAAAAGACTTAATAGTTGATATAGCAAAATTTAACGAAGAAATTAAATTAAAAACTGAAATAGAAAATTTAAATAAGGAATATAGAACTAAAAAACTGAATAAAGTAGATTTTCAATCAGATTTAGATTCTCTTTTAGAGAAAAGAAAACAATTAGGGAACCTTGAACATGAATATAAAAAGGAAGAAGTTCGTCTTAAAATATTAAAAGAATATAAGATTACTGAAGATAAAGCTGAAAATTCTATAATAATAAGAAATCTTATTGAAGAGCAAAAAGAACAATCAAAAATTGCTAAGGATATTCTTCAAAAAGAAACTAGGGAAATACTCTCAATTGATAATAAATTAGGCTTAGAATTTTTTCAAGCTGATTTTTCTCATGCTACTTTCGACCAAACCGCAACGATGCATACTAAATATGTAGGTTGCAATCTTGAAGGTGTTACCATTGAAAATTCTAATTTAGACTATACTAATTTGAAGCAGACAAATTGTGAAGATTTAAATGTATTAAACAGCAGCATTCGTGGTCTTCATGCCCTTGAAACCAATCTAAATAATGCAATTTTGACTAATGTTAACGCTAAAAAAGCAAAACTGGAAAAAATTCAAGCTGACGGAATGAAAATTTTAAAGTCAAATATTAACCATAGTATATTTGAAGAAATTGAATCTAAAAAACTTGAAATAATAGATTCTATTGCAAAAGATCTAAATATGAAATCAGGTAATATTGATGAATTAATAACAAAAAAGTTAGAAGCAAAAAATTTAGAATTGAAAGAAATAAAAATAAAAAAATGGAAAGATGAATGGTCTAAATTAGAAAATGCAATTTTGTCTGAGTTAGAAATTGATGAAGTAGATTTTTTAGGAACTGATCTTGCAAAAATGCAAGGTATAAGTACTGCATTTAAAAATGGTATGTTAAAAAAATGTAATATGGAATTAGCCAACTTGCGTGAAGCTGTCTTCGCGGGGTTAAAAATGCCTGATATTAATTTAGAAGGTGCAGATCTTGAAAATGCTAATTTTAATAATGCGGATATGAGAGAAGCTATACTTAAAAAGGCAAATATAAAAAATGCTAATTTTGAAGATGCTAACCTTAACAAAGCAGATATTAGGGAAGCGATTGGACAAGAAGAGGCTAATATTGCTGGCACAAATCTTGCTAAAGCAAAAGTTGATGCTGAAGGACAATTTGCGAAAGCAAAAGACGAACAAAATCGTTGGTATAATTTCTTTGGAATGGAGAGTTTTGGATTAAAATCTCCCAAATGGTTACAAACTTTTGGGCGTCAAACCACTGAAAAATTCAATAATATGGTAAATGCCATACCAAATCTGATAAGTGATTTAAAGGCTTCTGCTATAGGAGCATGTTCTGGTACAGCTATGGGAGTATTGCTTGCAGTTGGAATAAGTTGGTTATTCCCGCCCGCTGGTATTGTGGTAACAAGTAGTATTGTCCTTGCTGGCTTACTAATTGGTTCTGCTGCTATTGGCGCAACTATTGGAGGAGTAATTAATGCTAAAATTAGAGACATTAAATCCAATAAAAAGCTTGAGGAAAAAGATGTTAAATCTGATTTAAATGAAACCAAGAAAGAACAGGAATTAGCAACGGATGTTTCTAAGATTAAAGTCCAGCCTGATATGTCACTTTTAGATGTAAGACATACAGGAGATGAACCAAAAGGTGCTGCTGTTAAACCAAGTTCACTGCCTGAATCTACACTTAAAGACAAGCCTCAAATTAAAAAAATCAATTGATACTATGATTTTTGTGAGCAAGAAGGTAAATAGTTTTTTGCACTGGTTAAATCACTTACAAGCATATTATATATTTCATGTGAGTTAGGAGACCTAAGTACTGCAGAAGGATGGTAGGTTGCTATAAATATAATATTATCTTTTTGTATAAACTTTCCTCTTCCCTCTTGTTTATATCTAGAATCAATTAAAGAACGTGCTGCTGTAACTCCTAAACAAATAATAAGTTCAGGGTTAACAGCACGAATTTCAGCTTCAAGCCATGGTTTACAATTAACAATATCTTGTAAATTAGGCGAACGGTGAAGACGCATTCCATTACGATGGGTAAATTTAAAATGCTTTACAGCATTTGTTAAGTACAGATGAGATCTATCTAATCCTGCCTCGTCAAGCGCTTTATTTAAAACTTGTCCAGCAGGTCCTATGAAAGCTTGACCTTGTATATCCTCTGTATCCCCAGGTTGCTCACCAACCAGCATAATTCTAGCATCTTTACGCCCTGCACCAAATACAGTTTGAGTTGTACCCCGATATAATGGACAACCTTGGCATTTTTTTGCAGCAAGAGCAAGGCTTTCAATTGATTTATCTGCGGGTATAAAGTCAGAAGCAGAATATTCATAACCTTCCTGATGCTCAATCATCTTTTTCACCCATTCAGGAGCTTCATTAAGTAAGTCTTTAATAATAGCAGCTTCAGGCAGAGTTGCCCAGTGACGAACAGGCATCTCCCTCTTCATAGCCTTGATTTTTATACGAGCTGGATTAAATATTGCACGGTAAAATTCCTTCCATAATTCTTCCATTTTATCATCACTTGGTGCATCTGATGCTTGAGCACCAGGGCCAAAATGTAGATCTTCGCCGTCCCAGTGTGCCGATTCATCAGGTGTAAGTATTGTCCAGCGCATAATAGCAAAGCGGCGCGCAAAAAAAGGAGCAGAGAGTTTAAGTGAATAATGATCTGGTTTATGCCATGCAATATAATGCTCTTCTCCATCTTCGTCATATCTCTTCCTAAATCTTACAAAAGCATGAGTTTTATGTACGTCCCTTCTTACAGATTTTATCATTAGATTTAAGGCATTAGTTAAAGGATCACTTGCTATTTTTAAAAGATTTTTATCTTCATAAACTAATCTAAAGAGCATTGTATAAAGTAAATTGAACTTTTCCTCATTTCGATGATAACAAACCGTTTCTGCCATTTTCAAAAATACAGCAGAAATATTGAAACTAATGTTTGAAGGATTTACAATTTTTTCTTCCGGAAATAATGAAGTTTGTGGATTATTACTATTCCAAACTACTTGCAAAGGATGGATACTTGCTTGAAGCAACTTACGAGCTTCTTTACGCCAACTATCAAAATCATAAGCATAAACACTAAACATTATTTCAAATTCTCATTTATATTATTACTTTGTCATATACATTTTTGAACGCAGTTTATATGCTACAAGCTTGGCATTGTTGCGTAGATGAAAATATTTGCACAATTATTCAAAATAATAAATACAAGTTGGTATTAATTACCAATAACATAATCAGCATGACACTAGCTTTAAGATCTGCAGTCATCCTAAACTAGTTTCAGAGTCTTTTTTTAAGCCAATGTTTGTAACTATATTTTCATTTACGCAACAATGCCCTCTCGCTTTTACCTACAATCTTATTTAATTTATAAATTAGTATTACGTTAATATCAGATTCAATTGTTTTGGTTTAGGTTTTAAAACAAGTTTAATTTCATTCTCAGTTTGCTTTGTAGGATGGTAATCAGCAGCTATTGTAAAAGCTTTTGCACGTTTCCAGGCTACACGCAATTGAAGTAAATCTTGTAGCTTAATTTTAGTATAACGCCTTATGCTTAGTATTTTTTCTACAGTACGCACCCCAATTCCTGGAATTCGAAGTAATTGTTCCCTACTTGCTTTATTTACATCGATTGGAAAAAAGTAAGGATTTCTAATCGCCCATGCAGTTTTAGGATCAATATCTAATTCTAAATTAGGATGCAAATCAGAAACGATTTCATTAACATTGTAATTGTAAAATCTAAGCAACCAATCAGCCTGATATAAACGATGTTCCCGTACAAGAGGAGGACTTTGACTAGGAAGCCTACTGTCAGCATGAGGTATTGGGCTAAATGCTGAATAATATACACGCTTTAACTTATATTTATTGTAAAGTGAAGCTGAAGTATCAAGGATTTCTTTATCTGCTGTAGCAGTAGCTCCAACAATCATTTGCGTTGTTTGACCTGCTGGGGCAAATATAGGAGTTTTAAGGCCGCGCATTTTATCTTCTTTAATTTCAAGAGATTTAGTTTGCACTTCAGCCATATTATTTTCAAGCTGAGTAAGTTTTTTCTCAGGCGCAAGCTTTTCAAGGTCAGCTACCGTAGGAAGCTCAATATTTACACTTAAACGGTCAGCATAAAGCCCAGCTTCAGCAAGTAATTCATCTGACGCACCAGGAATAGTTTTAAGATGTATATAGCCTTTAAACCCATGTTCTTTTCTTAGAGTTTTAGCAACTAAAGTTAATTGCTCCATAGTGTAATCTGAACTACCAATAATACCAGAACTTAAGAATAAACCTTCAATATAATTTCTTTTATAAAAATCAAGAGTAAGATTTACTACTTCTAGAACTGTAAACCTAGCACGTTCAACATCACTTGAAATCCTATTAATACAATATCTGCAGTCATAAATACAATAATTAGTAAGAAGTATCTTAAGAAGAGATATACATCTACCGTCTGGAGCATAACTATGACAAATGCCCATTCCTTCAGTACTACCTAAGCCTTCAGCGTCATTGCGCTTAGCTTTTGAACCACTTGAAGAACATGATGCGTCATATTTTGCTGCATCAGCAAGTATTGAAAGTTTTTTTGCTATATCCATAAAATTATTATACTAAAACATAGCATAATGTCAATTTTTAAAAGGCTTTAAGACATATTTTTTATTCAATTATTATTGTCAAAAAAAACAATTTAATTTGTATAGAATAACATAAAAGAAATGCTAGAATAAAATTTTATATTTCTAATGAAAATTTACTTAATCGCTAATTGTACAGAAGAATATTTCTGAAATCTGTCCTAATACTTGATTAGTGTGAGGGATATAAATAATACTATCAAGTATATCTCTATTTGGATGAGTTTCAATATACTCGTCCATTGCTAATTCTAAGTAATCATCAAAATAATTTTTTAGAGGAAAAATCATTTCATCTATTAATGGTACAATTTCTTTTTCTGTAGCATATATTTCATATAAACGCACAACTAATTCCACTTCCTCTTCATTATCAGGATAGTCTCGAGAAGGAGAAATTAAAGTTTGAGTTTGATATATTAAATCATTTTTATTTTCATTATAAGGTCGGAAAGTAAGTAAACTTTTAATTTTCGTATAAATATCATACTTCAAATTTTGATCTTCAATATTTTCACTTTCAATCGAATCATTTATTCTAAATTCATTTAATAAACCTTCATTAATTGCATTTTTAAGATTATTTTTTACTTCTTCAGTGACACGCATAAAAGCATTTTGCGCTTCAAAGTCATTCGGTGCATATGGTTTAGAATTATTGTGATACATATCATTCATAAGCTTGTGAAATAATTCATGAACAAGAGTAGGAATCAAATCATCATGATATCCTTTTAGTAGTATTCTATTTAGAAAATCTGTATAACCACCAGCAAACACAACATCCTCTTCAAGAACTAATTTTGAAACACTTTCTTCAATAGTAGAATCAAAAAGTATTATTATCTTGAAATCATCATCAGAAACAAGATCTAAAGAAGCTGCTTCAATAAATTTTTTTAATTTTGAATTTTTATATAATGCATTGTAACCGAATACATATTTATTTTTATCATATTCATTTTCTAAATATGTTTTTTTAGCAATTAAATCTATAGGAGAATATAATTGATCTTGATCCAGTATAACTAAAGGCTTATATTCTAATTCATTTTTAATGCCATTGTTTAAACTTTCAATTTCATTACAAAGGATATTGTGATAACCTCCAGCATTTAGGTTAGCATTAATTGCTTCATTCAAATAAAATTTAGATAAGTTCTCATCATTTTTAGCATTATATATAATGCCTTTAAAATAATTATTAATTACCAGATCTCTTTTACTAGTCAAATTATTATCTATTAACTGCAAAGCAAAATCATATTCTTCTTTATCATCTATAATATGAAAAATATAATGGTGTTTGCTTATATTGATATTGTTTTTATCTATATACTGAAATAACTCATCCTTTTTCTCATCCTCAAGGTAAGCAATAAAACCGCTCCCATAGGCATCTATAAGATTTGGATCAACATTTTTAGAGAGCAAGAATTTAATACAATCAAGATTATTTTCTTTAGCAGCATAAAATAGTGAATTTCTACCTAATTCATCAATTTTATTTATATCAAATTCATTATTTCCGATAAATATTTCATTACTCATTTCATATGTAAAATCTGTTTGCATAAATTTATTCCTAAAATATTCTTATAAAATATATTAAGAATAAATAACTTTATTGTCAATCGAGCAACTTAATAAATTATGAGCTATTTTAATAATAGCTCATAATTTATTTAATATTACTGCTTGATTCTATTTGCTGCTTGCAACATTTCATCTGCAGTACTTATAACTTTTGAGGATAGTTCATAACCTCTTTGTGCTACAATCATATTTGTAAGCTCAGTTACAGGATCAACGTTTGATGATTCAACCCAACCTTGTAGAATATCACCCATGCCGTCAACATTTGGAACACCAACGATTGGTGCACCTGAAGCATCAGTTTCAATGAGTAAATTATCTCCTATTGCGCTTAAACCTACTACATTAGGGAAGTCTACCAAATCAAATTGTCCGATTAATTGCGGAATTGGATTACCTTGAACTTGTGCAGAAACTTGCCCGTCTGAATTAATAGTGACACCATTTGCAATAACGTTTGGTGGAATTATAAGCCCCGGAGTCACAACATAACCTTTATCGGTAACTATTTCATAATTCGGGGAAAGTCTAAATGATCCTGCTCTTGTATAAGCGAAGCTTCCATCTGGCATTTCTACCCTGAAATGACCATTACCTCTTATTGTAAGGTCATATGTATTAAATGTTTGCTTAGGTTGCCCTTGCTCATGAATTCTGTATACACCGGCAGTTTTTACCCCTAGCCCTACCTCAATACCTGCAGGAACAATATCTCCAGCAGCATTAGAAGTGGTGCCTGCTCTAACTTCTTTTTGATATAATAGATCGGCAAATTCTGCCCTTTCTCTTTTAAAACCTGTTGTAGAAATATTTGCTAAATTATTTGCAATAACGTCTACATTAAACGACATTGCTGCCATTCCTGTTGCTGCTGTGCTAAGTGCTCTAAACATTATATCCTCTCTTTATTTAACAGTTTTAGCTAAGCTTTCAACTGATTGTTGTTCTAACTGCTCAAGTATATTTAATATATTTGCAGTTAATTCATTGTCTCTTTGTATAGTAATCATATTTGTTAATTCCCTTACAGATTCAACGTTTGAACCCTCAAGAGCGAATTGCGTAACCCTAAAATTAGTAGCAAGATTTGGTATTTGCTCAGTTCGGTATAGGTTATTACCAATACTTTCAAGAGATTGTTGATCAGGAAAATCAAGAATTGCTATTTGTCCAATTTCTCTAATATTTGATCTGATGAAGCCTCTTTCATCAATCGAAATATTTTTATCATTTTGTTCAAATACTATGGGATTATTATTTATATCTAATACAGGATTTGAATCAAAAGTAGTGAGCTGCATATTTTGATCGAGCTTAAAATTTCCAGCGCGTCCATATCTTATTCCATTTGGAGTTTGAATAGCAAAATAGCCCGGTCCTTCAATAGCGATATCTAGAGGTCTATTAGTTACTTGCGTTGCACCATTTGCTTCATTTCTGAAAGTCTTTACATCATTAGCAAAAGATACATCATGTTTAGTAGGCTGTTTAACTATATATTGTTGATATAAAACTTGATCTTGCTTTTTTCCTACTGTATCTGCATTGGCTATATTATTTGCAACAACATCTAAATGTCTAAATAAAGCTGTTTGTTTTGATAGTGCTACGTATATTCCGTTACTCATTAAATAAAAACCTATATTAAAACAATTATTAGATTGTTAAATATAAAGCAATTATCGTGCCAAAATTTTATAAATACTAGGTTCTGTGAAGTTTACTATCTTAAGGATAATTTTGTTGACATTTTTATCCTCAAATCCTCCCATACATTTTAGTATGCTGCGGTTTTCCGGAAAAAACTCCTAAAACTTACCTCATGAAATAGAAAACTTTACTGAACCTAATATTCTAAGATAAATTGTAACGCTTTAAAACTCGGTTTTAAAAAGCATTTTTAGGAGAATTCGTCAAGATCGGCTGTTTTTTAAGCTTTAAAGGTCACATAGTTCTGCAATCAGAAGCTTACCAAGCATAATACAGATTAAACACCTCAAAATAAATCTTTATAAAGTTAGTAATAGATATTAATATTTACAATTAGTAATCTTTAATAATATCAAGTTGGCCTTTATTTTTTTGCGCATTGCTTTTAGTATCCATACTTGTGCTTACTGATAAATCATTAATCCCATTACTAACAAAATATTTTTTTACATTGATAAGTCTTTGTAAGTTGATGATATTTGTATCATTAGGACTATTATTAATCTCACTCGAATATGCTACAATTTTAACTTTACCAGAGTCAGATTTTATTTTTTTTATTATTGAATCGAGTCCAATCTTATCTTGTGCAGAAATATTATTATCATTTTCAGAAAAATTCAAACTTAACAATATATCTTTTTGGTTAGAAGAAGATTTTTGAGGATCTGTAATAACTGGTAATGGAGGTTGCAAAATATTTGCTTCTTTTTCATTATTTAGCAAATCCGGAGTTTCTGGTTTTTCAGCTTTTACATCAGTATTATTAGGAAGAATTAATGGAGGCAAATTTAACTCTTTAACCGGAGGAGCTTCTTCAAGTTTCTTCTCGGTAACATTGTCTTGAGGCAAATCTGGAACTTGAAGTTCTTGAGGAGGAAGCAATTTCGGTTCATTTTGTTTAGTATTATTAGAACTTGAGGGTTCAGATAAAGATGGAGATATTATTGTTTTAGGACCATCGGGAAGGGGAGCTGTGACTTTAGACTTATTTTTATCATCTGTCTTTTGTTCTTGCATTGAAACTACTTTTGAAACAGAGGGTGCTTCAGGTTGAATTTCAACTTTTTCTTTAAGATTTATAGGAGAAGAATCTAAATTTTTTATAGGTACTGGCAATTCTTTATTTACAGATTTTTCCTTTTCTAACTGAGGAATTTTAGTAATCTCAACTTGCGGTTTTGGTAAGTTTTGTTCTGGTTTTATAGTTTGAGCAGGAGTAATTCTTGTAAATTTTGGTTTATTATCTGGACTATGAATTTGTTTAAGCTGTTTTTTATGAGTAATTTCCTTAACATGCTTGTTATGATTTTCTTGGTATTGAATCTCTAATTGAGGTAGATTTTCAAAATGCAATTCTATCGAAGGCAAATTATCGGCTTCCAATGCAGAAGATATGCTACTTGTAAAAAAAATAATTACTGAAGCTGAAATTAATAGATGAGAAAATTTTGTAACCATTATTAGCTCTTACCATTTAATTAAAATATTTCATAAAATCCTTGCGCAGATTGTAATTGCTCGCAATCATACAGGCTGAAGAAGAGTTATACTCATTATTATCAGTATCTGTAATAATGCCACCTGCTTCTTTAATAAGAAGAATTCCTGCTGCAACATCCCAAAATTTTTGACGTTTTTTGTAATATATATCATACCTACCAGCAGCAAGATATGCAAGGCTTAAAGCACAAGATCCCATCATTCTTATAGGAAGTATGTCCTTAGAAACCGCAGATAAAAATTTCAAATCTTTTTTGTCATCGAAATCAAAACCTCCTCCTATAAGAGCGTGGCTTAAATCTTTTCTTGCCGAAACTCTAAGCCTTTGAGCAGTAGCTAAAGAAGAATTATATGTTTCTAACCAAGCTCCACCGCCTTTCTCTGCTATATAAGTCTCTCCAAGCGCTGGTGCATCAATAATTGCTGCAATAATTTCACTTTTATCTTCAGAAATTCTTTTCTCAAGCGCTAATGAAATACAGAAGAAAGGTAAAGCATGTAAGAAATTTGTAGTACCATCAAGTGGGTCAATTATCCAACGATATTCAGAATTATTATTTATCTCGCCTGCTTCTTCTGATAGAAAACTATATCCAGGCCTAGCTTTTTCAAGCTCCTCCATTATAACTCTTTCTGACCTTAAATCAGCAGTACTTACAAAGTTCGATTGACTCTTTTCAGATACTTGTAAATTACCTAATTCTCCAAAATCTCTAAGTAAACCTCTTGCTGATTTTCTTGTTGCCTTCATCATTATATTTAGAGTGGGGGAATAATTAGTCATTATAATTATTTAGCCCTCTCAACATATGAACAATCTTCAGTTTTCACTACAATTTTCGTTCCTGCTTCAATAAATGGAGGCACCATAATTTTCATTCCATTTGAAAGTACTGCAGGTTTATACGAAGAACTTGCAGTTTGACCTTTAATGACGGCGTCCGCCTGTTCAATTTCTAAAATTACTGTATCTGGTAAAATTATACTTATTGGCGATTCTTCATAACTCTCAACAGTAATAATCATATTATCAGAAAGGAAACCTACTTGATCACCTAAAATCTCTTTATCAACTTGAATTTGTTCATATGAACTTGTGTCCATAAGAACCATATTATCACCTTCAAAATATAAAAACTGATATTCCTTTTGATCTAGGCGAACTTTTTCTATATCTTCACTAGAACGAAAGCGTTCATTTAATTTAGTCCCTGATTTAATATCTTTCATTTCAACTTGCACAAAAGCACCGCCTTTTCCTGGCATTGCCCATGATGGAGTTTTACTTACTCTCCATAACCTTCCATTATGTTCTAATACATTACCTTGTCTAATTGAATTAGCGTTAATTTTCATTTTTTTATCCTATTTCCTCATGTTATTACTTTAATAGCTTAATTTAATTTATGTTTCAATTATTTATTACATTGAGACATTGTAGTATGTAATAATAAGATTAGTTACCTAAATAAATATTAGTTATTTTTTCAAGCATTTTTAAAGCTTCATCTCTAGGTCTTTGGAAAGTATTGCGTCCGATAATTAAACCATTCCCTCCGCCGTCATATATAGCTTTAGCCTCTTTATAAATTTCATCGAGTGTTTTACTTGCGCCACCTGAAAATATAACAATTCTTTTACCATTAAAACATGCTTTAGCTACATGTGCTATACGATCACTAAGATTATCTTTTGCTATATTTATCTTTTCATATATAGATTTTGCTTCACTTTGTTCAATAAAGTCTGTTGGAGGTTTAACTTTGATGATATGTGCACCAACTAGTGCGGCAATATGCGCAGCATACGCACACACGTCAAGCGCTGTTTCACCATTTTTAGTCAAGTCTCCTCCTCTGGGATATGACCAGATTACTACTGCTAAACCGCATGCTTTTGCTTCACTAGCTAATTCCCTAATTTCTCCTAGCATGTCTATGGCTCTGTCTGAACCAGGGTAAATCGTAAAACCTATTGCACCGCATCCGAGTCTAAGCGCATCTGATACAGTTGAAGTAATTGCTTGATAAGGAGCTGAGTCTTTAGAAACAAGAGAATTGGAACTATTTACTTTAAGTATTAAAGGAATTGAGCCTGCATATTTATCAGCTACTGCTTCAATCATTCCAAGTGGTGCTGCATAAGCACTTAAACCTGCGTCAATCGCAAGCTCAATATGATATTCTGGATCGTATGAATCTGGGTTTACAGCAAAGCTTCTTGCAGGCCCGTGCTCGAATCCTTGGTCTACTGGCAATATTAATAATTTGCCAGTACCACCAAGTTTTCCTTGCATAAGTATTCTTGATAAATTAGCCTTAGTACCGGGATTATCACTTCCGTAATTTGCTAATATATTTTCTACTTCTTTTGTTAATTTCATATTCATCCTCTAAAATATTTTTTAAGAGGTTTAATGAATATTTTATTTCCCGTCAAATATAAATCTTTAACTTTAAATTATAATATAAAAATTTTATTTACTTATGAAGTTTATTTAACAAAATTATCGTCTACCTTGATACGGAATTTCGGTTTTAATTCTTTTAAAATAATCAGTAATATGTTTGCCATTATTCTTTCCATCTTCAAGTAAACGTTTTTTTTCATTCGCTTTATCACGCTCTTTAGAAGACAAAGAACTTTCATGTTTTAAATCTTTAACTTTTTGCTTTAAAGATTTGACCTTATATTCAAGATATTGAGTTTTTTCTTTAACATTACATATTTGTTTTTCAAATTCAGGAATATTATTATAGTTCTCTTTTAAAATTAAAAATTCTTTATTAGTATGCTCATCTAACACAAATTTACTGTAATAATCTAAAATTTTTTCAAATTCATTTGGAGCAGCTATTGCTTTTTTCAAAATAATATCTCTATTTGAAAAAACAATGTGGGTAAGAAAATTTTCTGGACGATAAAAAGAATTTTTCTTATAAGATTTAAGCGTCTTGTTAACATACGGATCTGACGAAAAACTCTTTTCCTTCCAGTCTTCCAAAACAAATAAAGGTACAAATGAAGGAAAATTTTCTGGATCAACTTTATTTAAAAATCTTGCAATACAAGTTCCGATTTCAAACTTATCTTCTAAAAATTTGTTGTTTTCTTTTAGATGATCTTCTACTTTTATTAATGTATTTCTTATTTTAGATACGGCATCATTTTGTGCATCTGTAACATCATCTCGTTTAACCTTATTTCCAAATTTTTCGTCTTCCTTATATTTTACGGAAATATAATGCTCGGTATCATCTTCTGATACTTCATTTTTTAAATGTTCTTGAAACCCTTCCTTTTTTAAGCCAATTTCTAATGATTTTTCAAATACTTCAAAATCTAAGTCTATTTGACCTTCTTTATTAGTTACATTTAACATATGCTTTACTAATTCTTCATCAGGCCTACAAATTACTAATTTTGTCAGTTTCCATGCATTAAATAATTTTTTAATTTCAGGAAAATTATTAATGTTTATATACTCAAATTTTTTTGTATTGTTATTATAAAAAGAAGGTTTAG
>JBKBYG010000037.1:0-15486 GCA_046313435.1 Alphaproteobacteria bacterium | reverse complement strand
ATTTATATTCTCATCAGCTTTATGTGCAGTTTTATTGATTAAACCAAATTCTATAACTGGACAATAATCTTTAATGAACCGTGCATCAGAAGTGCCTCCACTTGTACTGAGAATAGGATCACATTTAACAACATTCTTAACCGCATTCTCAACTATTTCAATTAACTCATTGTTTTTACAGAGAAAACTTTCTGATGAACTTATAATTTTAAGTTGGTGATTCGAGCTAATTTTAGAAGTAGTTATATTTATAAACTCAGTTAAGCTACTTGCTGAATGAATGTTATTAAATCTGATATTGAATTTTGCTTTTACAGAATTAGGAATAATATTTGTTGCAGTATTTCCTACATCAATTGATGTGACTTCTAAATTAGATTTATCAAAAAATTCATTTCCTTCATCGAATTTATGCTCACTAATTATGTTAAGAATTTTCATAAGTTTAGGTATAGGATTATCAGCATATTCTGGATATGCAACATGACCCTGCGTTCCATTAACTGTAAGTTCAAAATTAATACTCCCTCTTCTACCAATTTTAATCATCTCACCCATAAAACTAGGATTAGTAGGTTCTCCAACTAAACAAAATGATAGTTCCTCATGCTCTTTTTTTAATTCTTCAAGTAATGGTATCATTCCATCTTTTGAGCTTTCTTCTTCATCGCCTGTGAGAAGCAAAGATATTGAATTGGAAAATTCGTCATTTTCTTCAATAAATTTTGCAGCAGCTGAAATAAAGCTTGCAATAGCTCCTTTCATATCAACAGCTCCACGCCCATATAAGATATCATTTTGGATAATTCCACCAAATGGATCAGTAGACCATTTAGTAAGATCGCCAGTAGGTACTACATCAGTATGGCCAGCAAAACAAAAATTTGGATCTTTTGTACCATATCTTGCATAAAGGTTGGCAACATTATTAAAAATATATTTTTTACAAACAAATCCTAAAGGTTCTAGAATACTTATTATATAATTTACAATATCTTCATTTGCAGGAGTAACAGAATTAAATTTAATCAATTCTTGCGCTAATTTAATTGGATCAATTTTCATGATCGAAGAAGCTCATTAATAGAAGTTTTACTTCTAGTTTTTTCATCAACTTTTTTAATTATTATTGCTGCGTAGGTAGAAATATTAGAATTATTTGAAATATAATTGCCTGGCACTATTACAGAATAAGGAGGAACAATACCATAACTAATATTACCTGTATCCCTGTCAATAATTTTCGTTGAAGCTGAAATATATACCCCCATTGCAATTACTGCGCCTTCTTTAACAATAACTCCTTCAGCAATTTCACTTCTTGCTCCTATAAAACAATTATCTTCAATTATCACGGGATTTGCTTGTAAGGGCTCAAGAACGCCGCCAATACCCACACCCCCTGATATATGGCAATTTTTGCCAATTTGGGCACAGCTACCAATAGTTGACCAAGTATCAACCATTGTGCCTTCATCAATATACGCACCTACATTAACAAAACAGGGCATTAAAACTACATTTTTTCCTATATAAGCAGACTCGCGAACTATACATCCAGGAACAGATCTAAACGAAGCTTCCTTATGTTCCTCAATTCCCCAATCTTGAAATTTTGATTCAATTTTATCATACCAATAAGTTATATTTGAATTTTTACTTGGACCGCCAGAAATTAGATGCATGTCTTTAAATTTAAAGAACAACAATATAGTTTTTTTAACCCATTCATTAACATACCAAGAACCATTTTTTTTCTCAGTTACTCTAAGGATACCGATTTCAAGCAAATGAATTATTTCATTAATGAGAATTTCAATCTCAGGCGTTTTTACTATATTATTACGATTATCCCATAATTCATTTATTGTTTTTTCTTTAATATTTATGTTATATGTTGTATCTTTCATAAGAAATCTCTTATTAACTTCAAGTCTGTTTAGTATTTTATGATTATAAATTGCAAAAAATGCAGTACAAAATATGTTGTACCTGATTCTTCAATCGGAGTAAATGGTAGAAATGTCAAATGTGCAAAATGCGGATATGTATGGATCGAAACATTATCACAGGAAATAAATAGTGCTACTCCAGACGTGGCTGCTGCAGCAATATCCGATCCTAGCTTAAAATATTCTCCAATAGCAGCAAGTAGTTTGCCTGCTTTGATTAATAAAAAACCTCCTGTTATACTATTTATTTCACCTTTAATTTTGATCATTTTAACTATATTTTCCATATTGTTTTTATATAATCATAATTTGATAAAATTTTTTCCTAATTCAATAAAATTTCTCAGTCATTTTAAAATAGAAAATGTTGATGAGTTAAAGATTGAAAATGTGCGATTTGATAAAAATTTTTATGAAAATCAAACTGATATAAATTTAACTTATGATATATTAAACTCTTCATCTACAAAAAAAAATATTTTAGAAGTTAAAATTAGAGTGCTGGATGAAAATAACAAGGAACTAGCTTCTTTTAATTCAAAGGGAAAAATTCCATTAAATCCAAGCGAGACTCAATCTGTAAGCAATAAATTGTCAAATGTACCAAAGGAAGCTACCAATATCTCATTAGAACTGAAAAATAAATTTACTAATGTATTGTAAGTGAATTTTTATTTGTAAAAAAACTATAATAAATTTATTTAGAAAAGGCTTACTCAACAATGTTTATCTATTTGATTCTGATAAGTTTTCTTTAAACATTAATAAAAAGTAAATTACTACTTTATTTTAGATAAAATTTATGCTATTATAGCCTCTAAAGTGTATTATCAAACACTCACTTATATTGCCTTTATATAAATTTTATATAAATCATTCATTAGTTTAGGAGAATATAATGTCAAAAGAAGTTCAATTTTCGGTTGGAGATAGAGTAGTGTATCCTTCTCATGGGGTTGGTGCAATTATAGCTGAAGAAGTTCAAGCTATAGGAGGAATGGATATTAATGTATTTGTTATTTCTTTCCCTAAAGAAAAAATGATTCTAAGAGTGCCAGTTAAAAGAGCAGCAGTTAGTGGTCTAAGACAGATAAGCTCTGATACCATAATAAAAAAAGTTGTTAGTATTCTTCAGAGTAAACCAAAAGTAGAAAAAGTAAAAATGTGGAGCAGACGAGCTCAGGATTATGAAAATAAAATTAATTCTGGAGATATAGTTTCTCTCGCTGAAGTTGTTAGAGATTTATATAAAAACGTTGATGATCCCGATCGTTCGTATAGTGAAAGAGTCATTTATGATTCTGCAATTAGCCGTTTAGCAGGTGAATTTGCTGCTGTAGAAAATATAGATGCTAAAATAGCGACCGAAAAATTAATTGATATATTACGTGATAAACAAACTGCTGAGGCAGCCTAGTATTCATCTAATTATTTTTACTATTAAGTCAATTTCGTTTTTTTAAAAATTGACTTAAATATATTGCCCTTGTGGTGGAATTGGTAGACGCGGTAGACTCAAAATCTTCTGCCTGCAAAGGCGTGCTGGTTCAAGTCCGGCCAGGGGCACCAAAATTATATCCAAATTAGCAATTTCTCCCACAAACTATATTTTCTAATTTTTGAAGTTCTTGCAATTTTTTTTCAGAATATATCTTCATTTCATGTGAGAGGCCAGTAGATTGATATAAGTTTCTTGCTTTATTTATATCTTTTGCTTCTAAAACCAATCCATAGTTCTTAAAGTTATTTATTGAATCAGGTTTTTGATTATACAAATACTCATAAGCCAGGTATTTTGCAGGATGTGTATTAGGATATTTTTCTGTTATTTTGAATATTTCTTGTTCTTTCAAACTAAATGGTTTTTTATGTTTTTCAATTATCTCAAGAACATCCTGTGCTTCATTACAAATCTTCTTCATATCGAAGTTAACTAATTTTTCTTTATAGTACCAGTAATATTGATTATAAGGGTTTATTTCAATAAGCTTATCAAAACACTTAAGAGCTAAATCATTTTGATTAAGATTTGCCAAAGCTTCACCTTTATATGTTATAGCAGCAGTAAAAGAAGGATCTTCTTCTAAAGCTTTGTCAAATTTCTTAATAGCTTTTTCCATTTCCTTTTCAAACATTGACCTTATACCTTGGAATAAATAAATATATTTAGGATTTAAATTTCCATCAGTTATAGATTCATATATTTTTTGTTCTTCGCTACTTCCTTGCTTTACTGCAGAGTAATATTTTCTTATAAGTTCCTGTAGTTCATTCTCGTCTAAATCTTTATATACTGCTGTTTTCACTTTTTACACCATTTAAATTTTGCATTAGTAATTCTTAATATATTTATAATAATAAATTTTTTTTAAAAAAAAGTTAATTATATTTGATTTGAAAATATTTTTTAAAATTAAATCTTCTTAATATATTGTTTAGACAATTTAATTACAATGTTTGAGTATTAAAATCTGGGGACAAATATGAAAAAAATTGCTGTGATAGGATCAGGGGTTATGGGTGCAGGTATTGCAGCCCATATTGCAAATGCTGGAACTGAGGTATTATTATTTGATATAGCGACAAAAGATTTAGATAAAAGCATAATCTCAAGAACAGCAATAAAGAAAATCCTTTTAGATCCCTCGCCCCTTACTCATTACACAAATGAGAAATTTATTACTGCGTGTAATTTAGAGGATGACCTAATAAAGTTAAATGAAGTTGACTGGGTAATAGAAGCAATTGTTGAAAAATTAGAGGTCAAGCAATCTTTATATTCTAAATTACTGGCGCACTGTAACAAAGATACAATTATTTCCTCTAACACTTCAACTATTCAACTTTGTGATCTGACAAAGAATTTTGATTACGACTTAGAAAGCAGATTTTTAATCACACATTTTTTTAATCCTCCTAGACAAATGAGATTACTTGAAATTGTAGCAAGTCAAGAACTTAGACCAGAATTACTTAAAAAAATTGAGATTTATGCAGATATTTCATTAGGTAAGCAAATAGTCAAATGTAATGATACTCCTGGTTTTATTGCAAATCGTATCGGTTGTTACTGGCTTGAAATAGGGCTACGTGAGGCCATAAAGCTAGGTATAAATGTGAACGAAGCTGATTTAATTATGAGCAAATTTTTTGGTATTCCTAAAACAGGAATATTTGGTTTATTCGATTTAATCGGCATTGATGTAATGAATCTTATTGCAAAATCATTATTGTCGAGCTTGCCTAATAATGATGATTTCAGCCGTAATTATAGTGAGGTTCCTTTAGTTAACAATATGATTAATAACGGATATATTGGTCGCAAAGGAAAAGGTGGATTTTATAAAATAAATATTGAAAATGGGGAGAAGAAAAAAGAGATTTTAGATTTAGCAACTGGAAATTATAAAAATGAAGAAAAACCTAATCTTTCATGCTTTGATGCAACAAATATCTATGACTTAATTTCTACAAATGATAAAAATTCTATATATGCATGGAATGTTATGTCTAAAACACTAACTTATGCTGCTAAATTAATTCCTTCAGTAACTAATAATATTTCTGATATAGATACTGCTATGAAACTAGGATTTAATTGGAAATATGGGATATTTGAATTAATAGATCAATTTGCTAATAATGAAATTTCTGGCGCATTATGGCTTACAAAGAAACTTGAATCAGAGAATAAAGAAATTCCAAATTTGTTTAAGGAAATTGGAATTCAACAATTTTATAAAAAAGATAACAACAAAGATCTTTTCTTTAACCTAGCTAGTTATTCACCTATTTTAAAAAATAAAGATAAATTATCTTTAGAGGATATTAAACAAAATAATAAACCTATATTTCAAAACAAATCATCATCTATATGGGATATAGGCGATGAAATTGCTTGCTTTGAACTTACTTCTAAAATGGGAGCTTTAGACCAATATATATTCGAGTCCTTAGAAAATGCATATAAAAATATTCTTAAAGATTATAAAGGAATGATAATTTATAATAATAGTAATTTATTTTCTGCGGGGGCAAATTTAAAATTTATACTGGAACTGGCTAAAGATAAAAAATTTTCCGAAATTGAAGGATTTATAAAATTTGGTCAAAATATAATGCTAGGAGTTAAAAACTCAGCTAAACCAATCATTTCTGCGGTAAAAAATCTTGCTCTTGGAGGCGGATGTGAACTGATAATGCATTCTGCAAGTAGCCAAAATTATATTGAAATTCAAACCGGACTTGTGGAAGTAAATGTTGGTTTAATACCAGCCTGGGGAGGATGTAAGGAAATGATTTTGAGATCTTCAACTGCACAAGACTTAGCAGATTCTTTTAAAAATATAATGTTTGCTAACACTTCAAAATCAGCAATATATGCAAGAGATATGCAAATATTAAAAAACAAAAATATAACAATGAATATTGATCGATTATTAGCTGATGCAAAAAATCAAATTTTAAATTTTAAAGAAGTTAATATATATAATAAAGCTTCATTTGATATAACGATGCTAGAGAATATTTATAACGAAGTGGAAGCAAAATTATCTCCTTATAGTAAAATTATAGTTAGAAAATTAATTGAAGTATTTAGTTGCAAGCGTGACGAATATGAAATCATGAAAAAAGAATTATCTGTATTTATGGAGCTTATTGAAAATACAAAAACACAAGAAAGAATTGAACATATGATCAACACAGGTAAGGCTTTAAAAAATTAAATTGAAAAGGGTATTTTTATATCCTTTTCAATTTATATTTATCGTTCCCAACTTAAATCTTTGGCTTTTTTAATTACCGATCCCTTTTCATCATCTGATTCTCTTTTGCCTTCTGGAATATCATCAGGAGCTTTACGCTTGGAAATTATTTCTTTTACAAAACTAGGTTGCTGATTTTCAGTGTTATTATTGTTATTTAAGTTGCTATTTGTTCGAGCTATTGTAGAAGCAATATAATTATCAATAACTGTACCATCACATTTTAAAATTTCAATCAACTGTTCTTTTATGTTGGAATATTCTTCAATATTGTTATTGATACTAGCTTCCTTACACTTATAGATTAATGGAGCTATTCTAATTCCTTCATTATCAACACAATAATGCACAAACTGAAAATATTCATCCAATAAAGAATCATCGCATTTTAAAATTTTAAAAAATTTGTTTTTATAATCCATAAAAAAAGGATTGGAATAATTGGAATTCACACGCATAAACTTTACGCTATTATCAGGCATGGTTACAAAATTCCAGACATTAGAATAATTATTATAAATTTGCAAAATGACTTTGCTTAATTCTATTCTATCTTCTAAAGAAAGCATATAAATATGTTTATATCCTTTAAATACCATAAAAAAGTAAAATTCCTTAAATATATCTTTGTCATTTTCAATTTCTGATGTTGAACGAAATTTATTCTGTACTTTATCAAATTGATAGTTATAAGTTACTTTTTTTTCTTCAATTTGTTTATTTTTAGAAACTTCATCAAGCATGAACTTTAATAAATTTAATTTGTAAATATTATCCAATTCAAAGTTATGAGAAATTGAATTAAAACGTAATATTAGTTTATATAAAATTTGCAGTTCATCTTGTAATAGACCTTGGTCTACGAAATAAGGCAGAATATGATTAGATATGATTTCAATAGGCGCATAATTAGAAATTAATTCTAATTTTCCAAATAACTCTGAATTTTTTTGATTATTAAACTTCTTTAAACTTTCAAAAACTCTTGAAATTTTTGAAATTGTCCAATTGTGTAAGGTTAGCTTTTTGTATACATTAATAGTCTCGACAATAGATCCAATCTCACAATTTGTAAATTCTTGTATATGTTTAATAACATGATTATGATTTTTTAAATAATTTATTACATCAAATAACTGTTTAGAAGGTAAAAACATTAAACTAAATATAAATTTTTGATATTTTTCTTTTTCATTAGGATTAACAAGTGAAGAATAATACTTTTTAGAAAAAAATATTTTATTAAAATCAAAATTAACTATTTGAGATATTTCCTCAATACAAAATATATTTTTTGTAGAAAAAAATTGTACTACAAAATCATCATTAAATATTTTTTTAACTAATTCAGGATCAATTTTGTTTAAAAATCTAACTATTTCAATTTGTTGATTTTGAGAACTTCTATTATTAAGTATAGTTTCTTGAAATAATCTTAAATCAAAGGAAGAAATAATTCCTTTTAAATCTATATCAGGCATGCTTTCCAAGATTTTTAAATCATTTATTGATTGGAAGTAAATTTGATCTTTGATAAAATTTTCAAGCTGTGTTGAAAGTTTTATTTTTTCAATTATAGAGCGATTAATGATTTCTTTGTTATTACTATTGAAATTTTCGTATATCACATAAATTATTTTACGTATAAAATTTTTCTTTTCAGGTTGACCAACCTCACTACCACTTTGTTGAACAAATATTTCAGTATTATTAATCTTATCCACTAACATTTCTGTCACTAAATCTTCAGAAATATAATTATTTAAAATCTTGGAAATACGTGAAGGTATATTTGCATTTATTTGAAGAGTAAGCTTATAATCTATAAGCATATATTCAAAAATAGAATTTAGATTTTGTTTAATAGTTTCAATTACTTTATCTCTTCCTACTAAATTTTCTAATTCGTAAATGAATTCCGTTTTGCCCTCATACATTATATATAATAATATATTTCTATAAAAACTATTATTGTTATGATTCTCGACAGTTTCTGGTGGAATAATAACAAATAGTTTTTTAAAATTTTCTCTATCTCCAATCCTTACTATATATCTACAAATTGCTTCATAATAATATTGCTTAGAATCCTTAGTTACTATATTAGGAATATTTTTTATATCACATTTGTATGAAGGGTATATATTATCGAATTTAACCAATATTTTAGGATTCTTCTTTAGTTGCTTTTTAAATATGGGCGAGTTATCCATATAAAAATTAAAAAGCTTAGAAAAAGTTTTTTTATTATCGTGTAATGCAATAAGGTTAAGGAGATTAATTTCCCTATGATATACAAAATCAAAAGTTTTATTGTTAATTTGATAAGATACAATAGGCAGTTCCATACTTATGGCAAAATCAAAATCGTGTAAAAAGTTTTTATAGAATTCTTTATATACCTCACCTTTGCTATCTAATGAATTTTGTATTTGCTGAGGATTAAATAGATACATTGAATTTATATAGTTCTCATTTAAAATATATTTTCTTAAAGTTGAAGATAGCATACTTGATTTAAGATAATATTTGTTCTTTAATTCAGAACATAATATCAATTCAAAAAATGAAAATTTTTCATCCTTTTTTATTAAAATTTCTTCTATCTCACTCTGGCTTTTGATTATATTAACAAGTATATATTCTATTATACCTAACATATTTGGACGGAAATACTCAGAAATTTTTTTTGTGATATGTAGATCTATATTTGATTTTACAATTTCCTTCTGCATCTCGTAAGTAAAATCGTTCAATAAAAACTTAAAAAGTTCAGTATTACCGGAAAAAAAAGCATTGCATAAAACTTGAGATTTATTCTGCAAAAGAAATTCTTTTTTCGCTTTTAAACTTGGAAATTTTACATATATAGATTTTATATTAGTAAGATCCTGTTGATCAAAACTTCTTTTTTCAAATATACTAGAAATTTTTTCAACTTCCTGACTTGTTAAAATGATTCCATTATTGTCTTCACACTTGTCTAATTTATACATCTTATTTCCGTTATAATTAATATTAGTTAATATAAATTAAATAATATCATAAGTCAATGTTAATATATTTCACATTATTAACTTTGATACTTCCTTAAATTAAACAATATTTATAAAGTATAATAATATTAACATTAATTAATAGGGAAAAATGCTTAAATTTTTAAAAAACATAATTAAAAATAATTTTATTATTAATGGAAATTCTAAAAAGTTAAATTCAAACTTAATTAATAACTCAATCAAACCTGAAAATTTTATCAAAAAAATAGATTTAGATAAAAACCCTGGTTTAACACCTGAAGCCTTCCTGCATATGAAAATAAAAAAAGATTTTTTAAAAAGATAAATGTAAATTGATGGAAGCATGAAAATTATGATTAAATATTTAAATATACTGAGTAAGTTCAATAAAAAACTTATTTATACAACGAAATATAATTATATAAAATTCAATACCTTATATAATGTATCTAATAATCCAATAAATTTTTACCATAATTATTTAGAGTATGATGAGCTATTTATATTATATAAAAAACTTATTTTAGAAAAAAATATAGATAATTTATCATTGATTTCTTTGAAAGATGCGGATGGTTGGGAAGATCGCAAAGGAAATGCATATAAGCGCTCAATAGTAAATCAAAACTCTGTTTTAATGAAATGCTCAAATGATGATATAATTAATGCTGAAATTATTGCATTTGGAGGAATTGAATTTGATGATCTCCCTGCGCATTCAGCTTTGCTTAAAAATATTGAAACCTTATTAGGAGCTTCACATGATCCTTTAAAAACTATTACATTTCAACCTTTTGTTAGTAGGAGTGAAAGATATAAGCATTTATTGAATTATAGTTTAAATCCTAACTATACTCCCGAATATATATTAAAATTTGTTGAAAACCATATTCTTCCAATCATAAATGATAAAATAAATTTTAAAAATCCTGACCATATTCTCACTCTTTTCTCATTTAGTGCAGGTGGTCGTGAAATCATGATGATTGAAAATGCTTTATATAAAATATTTAAAACAAATGAATATAACTTAAATGAAGAGGAAATTGAAAGAATATTCTCAAAGATTAACGTTGTAAGTATAGGTTATGCCTGTAAGTTTACTTATAATACTAATCCTAAATTCAGAAAAATAATTATATATGCAATTGAAGATTCAGGGGTATTATTGCCTCAATTTCTTACAGTTAATTACTTAGATAAATATATTAATATAATATCTTCAGAGCCTTATACAATTTTTTCAAATGATTTAGGAAATCAAAAAGAGAATGAATTTTTAATTGTTTTAGGAAAAAATACCATTCCAAAATATTTAAATGGTAAAAAACCTAATGAAAAAGGTCATGCGCTACCTAACTATATTTATGCAATACAAGACTTTATACCCTCTTCTGTTCATAAAGATATTTTAATATCAAAATCTCAAGTTTTAAGTAAATTTAAAAATAATTTTTGGCAAAATAAAATTAATGAGAAGAATTCCTCTGAACTAATAAAATATTAACTCAAACAGAGATTATTTAAAATTAAATTTTTTTACAATAAATTTTAAATTTCTTGACAGATCTTAATAGAAATTATATTACTCTCGATGGTTGTAAATAATTGCAAGTAATAATAGGTTAAAAATGCGTAACACTGATAATAGTATAAGAAATTTAAGCTTAAATATATTTAAATACTTATTTCAGCCAAATAATAAAATTCCAGATACAAGCTTAATATTTTCAATTAAAAAAATATTTCTAACAGGGTTATTTGTTATTGTTTTATCTATCTCAAGCTTAATAGCTTTCATTACATATACTTATAGTGAAGAATTATATAATGAGATTAACCAATATATTCACATAATTGAAGATGAATTAGAAAATCAGATTAGTCTCGGATCAGAAATTTTAAATAGGGCTTCAGAACATATATCTTACTTGTTTGAAAATAACAGCTCTAACGAAGAAATTGAAAAATTCTTAGCTTCTCTTGAACCGAGAAATTTAAGCAAAACATATTGGAGCACTTTAATTATTACTGACAAAAATCTAAAATTTAAAGCTTCAAGTAAATATTCTACTCCCTCAAACGTTGAAAGTTACAATAAAGAATTACCGACAAGAAAATATATCCAAGAAAGTAAAAATTCACCTCTTAAATTACATGTTGGTGAAATAGTTATTGGGGTTCAAACAAAAAAATTATCAATCCCTATGGGATATGGCTTTGAGGATAAAAATAAAAAATACTTAGGAACCTTATTAACAGGTCTAGTAATTGAAGATTTTATTAAAGATTTATCAAAAGAATCAGTTTTAAAGATTTCTTTTGCACATACTCTCCCTACATCTAAATCAATTACTAATTATAGTAAACTTAGTCTTTTCAAAGATATAATACTTTTACCTAAGCTCATAATTCATCATAAACTAGTTTCAGTACCTGAATTTATTGAGATTAGTTTTGATAGACCTTATTATATTAATAAAATTTATAAATTAGTTTCAAACATTACTTTGATTTTATCTATAATTATTATTTTTGTAGTTCTTACGGTTAAGTATTTTTACAAAAAAATTATTTGCCCTATGACCAGTATTCAAAATAAACTTAATCAATTAGAAAAATTTTCTCCAACCTATAGCTTACCTTCTAGCACATCTAATGAACCAATTGAGATTCAGAGGATCGAAGCTATAATTAAAAAACTAATTAATACTGATGATGAATTAAAGAAAGTTAAGTCAATCGTGAAATTTTTGTCTCACGAAAAAATAAATGAGATCGAAAAATATGATGCAAAAGGGCTTGATTTATTCAGTAAAATCAAAGCTGTAAATAATTATATAAATAATAAAACAGCTAATAATGAGAATGAAACACCTCCACAAGACTTGCTTAAAAACTTATGTTATTCAATAGAAAATTTTTACGATAATTTTAATGCTGCTGAGGATATAATTGCTTGGGAATTATTTAATAATATGGATGAATTATCAGAAATTATTGATAATCCAGAATTTAATTTGACAAATAACTTTTCAAAAAAATTCTTAGATTTTAATAATTCTTTAGTTAAATACTATAAGGAAAAAGTTCGATTTAGCCCTTACCTTCTTAATAAAGATTATTTTTCAAGACTTGAAGCAATTTCTACTTGTAATATTCAAACTATTATTGAAGATTTGCTTAAAAAATATAGTTTTCCAGGAAAACCTCATTTTGAATGCAATATAAAAGGTGATATAAATAACTTACAAATGCGCAAAAAAGCTTTTGAAATCAGCTTTGTCTATGCAGTAGAAGCAATTGAGGCTTATTATAGTCAAAATTTTCAAACTCCTATATATATAGAAATTAATGCCACTAATGAAATAAAACAAAATTTTATTTTAGATATATTTATCAATCCTAACACTGATATCAAATATGATTTTGTAAATTTTGAGCAAGAGAACTTAGAATTTGATGATAAAACAAAAATTAATTTATACGGTGCTAAAATATTTGCTGCATTTAATGCAGGAGTAATTAGGGCTGGATTAGACAGAATAACTAGAAAAAATATGCTAATTCGTATAGAATTTTTATCTAATGAAGAATTAGATTTAATTGAATCTTAGTAATATTTGGAATTAATTAGGAGTTATGATACATGTTAACAATACCAACTGTTCAAGTTGATTCAAATATTGTATTGGAATGTAATAAATGGCTTGAATCATATTTGGGTTACAATCCGAATATAGAATCTCAAAAAACAGAATTTACTAATCGCGAAACTATTTCTTTTGGGTATGATTATTTTAAACTCACTGAGGGCAATAATTCGTTTACTAATATTCCAACAATTTAAGTTGAAATATTTAAAAATTGTATAGAAAAATTCGATAAAAATTATAACTTACCTAATTATGATACATTTTCAAATGTAATTATTTCAATTTACCGATCTAATTATCAACTTGAGCCTCATATTGATATTAGCCCCTTACATATCAGTGAAGGCGAAAAACCTTATAAATTTTATTTTGGTGAAGACGTCTTGGTGTTATACTTCAATCAGACTATGAAGGTAAGTTTTATATAAGAGAATCTAAAGACGGGTTAAAACCTTATCTTAGAATTTAATGAAGTACCTGGTCTCGGATTTCTACTTAATAATAAACTTAGATACGCCCCATATTATCATGGCGTATCTAATGTTAAAAATCTTAGAATTTCTATTACTTATCGTACGTTAAATTTATATGATTATAACTTTGAAGGTAGGTTTTAAATTATATATTTAATGTATTATTTATCTTTGACGAGGTTCGTTATTTAACTTACTCTCAATTGTTTCAAGTACTTGTAAAGTTATTTTTGATGCATGATCATTTTTATTAGAATAAAAATTTCTAATCTGTTCACAAGCACCTTTCGCATGATTTTTTAACTCTTCATCTAGAATAAGAGTATTATTTGTCAATATTTCTCTTGCCAAATTCATTAGTTTTTTTACACGAATAGGTGGAAGAATATTATTTTTATTGATGTCTTTATAAGATTCTATCCACTGTTCGTTTGAATTTAATTTTTTGTTCTCTTTGTCAATATTAAAATCTTCCTCCATAGTGAACTGATCAGTTACAGCATCTTCCGCTTCGCTTAATATTTCTTGACTAGAGGTTCCATTTTCAGCACTTAAGCTTAGAATCTTATTCTTTTTTTCTTTTTCTTCAAATATAACTTTAGTTGTTTGGTGTTTTTTACGTTTTGGCATTTTTACCTTTAATATTTAAAATTTTATTCGCTGTATAACAATAAATTTATTAATTAGCAAGCATAAACCTATTATGATTCTTTAAATAAATTCTAAAAGCAAAGGGAATTCTCAATCAAGACATTAGTCATTAGACTTTTTTAATGCGCTTACAAAATGGATCTTATTGTAATACCATTTCTAATAATAGGAGTGGTAGGCGAAAGCGAGTGAGCACACTAATATGTGACCGAGCCTTTAGACCCTACTTATGACAGTGTAGTAATATAAATCATAAATGGTAAGGCACATTACTTCAATAATGAGTCTCTATATTCTTCGATTGATCCGTTAAATGGCCCTATTTTTTGATCTTTTACAATCCATAATTTATCGATCGTATTTTCAATTAAATGTAGATCATGGCTTATTAAAATAACTGCTCCATTAAAATCATTTATTGCAAAAATAAGTGATTCTCTCATATCAATATCTAAATGGTTAGTAGGTTCATCAAGGATTAGAATATGAGGCTTTAAGCAAGTTATCATTGAAAAAACTAACCTTGCTTTTTCACCTCCTGAAAGCTTGCCTACCAAAGTCGTTGCCTTTTCTCTTTGAAAACCAAATGAACCAAGATGGGTTCTAACATTCATTTCACTTTGACCTACCATTATTTTTGTTAAATGATCGATAGGTGTCCTATCAAGTTCAAGATTTTCATATTGATGCTGATTAAAATAACCTATTCTAAGCTTTTCATACATGGTAAACTCACCAGATTGTGGCTTAAGTTCCTTAGCGAGAAGTTTGGCAAAAGTTGATTTACCATTACCATTTGCTCCAAGCAAGGCAATTCTATCATCGCTCATTATGCTTCCACCCACATGCTTTAAAACTGGAATATTATCATAGCCAATATTTAACTTATCATATGAAATTATTGGTGAAGGCAGTTTTTCAACTTCAGGAAAATTAAGTCTAATTGCTGGATCTTCAAAAATTAAAGC
>JBKBYG010000036.1:0-15529 GCA_046313435.1 Alphaproteobacteria bacterium | reverse complement strand
TCTTTATCTTTTAAAGCATTAGTTGCCTTGCAAATTGTTCCTGCTGAATCTACTATATCATCGATAATAATGCAATCTTTTCCTTTAACTTCACCAATAATATTTAAAGTTTCAATATTACCTGGATTGTCTCTCCTTTTATCAATTACAATTAATTCACTTCCAATCTTTTTTGCAATATATCTCGCTCTGATGACTCCACCAATATCAGGAGAAACTATTGATAATTTTCTATCAGTATATTTTTCTTTAATATCCTTTATAATGACAGGTGCTGCATATAAATTATCTACCGGTATATCAAAAAAACCTTGAATTTGATCAGTATGCAAATCCAAAGTTAAAACCTGGTTCGCTCCGGCAGCTGTTATCATATTTGCAACTAATTTAGCAGAAATAGGCGTTCGTAAATTAGCTTTTCTATCTTGCCTTGCGTAACCAAAATACGGTATTACTGCTATTATTTTTCTCGCTGATGCTCTTCTTGCGGCATCAATTGTTATAAGCAACTCCATAAGATTATCATTTGCAGGATAGGAAGTTGACTGAATAACAAATACATTTTCTCCTCTAACACTTTCCATAATTTCTACAAATATTTCCATATCTTTAAAGCGTTTAAACAACGTCTGCGTTAAATCAATATTGAGATGTTTTACTATTTGTTGTGCTAATGGTAAGTTACTGCTGCAGGAAATTACTTTCATTTTCAATATTATTAGTAAGTCTACTATTTTTATAGCTATACATGAAATATATTGCTAAGCCTATTACAGTCCAAACTACAAACACTAGACTTGATATTGAAAGTAAATTGTAAATCAGAAAGCTGCATAAAATCAAAGCAAGTGGTGCAATTATATATACTATAGGACATTTAAATGGACGAACTATAGTCGGCATCTTTTTTCTTAAGTATAATACTATAATTGCTACTATTATATATTCAAATAACATTGCTGTACTAGCTAAATTTGCTGCTAAATCAATCGGGGTAAAGCCTGATATTAACGAAATAATAATACCAATAATTTTAGTGCTTTGATATGGGGTTTGATATTTCGTATGAATATTAGAAAATATTCGTGGCAACATACCGTCTCTTGCCATAAAAAATAATAGCCTTGATTGAGCATACATTTGTACGATAAGGACGGTAGTCATTCCAGCGATTGCACCTGTTGCAACTAATGCTGAACCTAAATTACTACCGTTTTGTCTCATAGCATATGTAAGCGGTTCACTATTATTTAAATTTGAGAATGGCACTATACCCGTAAGTATTGCTGCAACTAACATGTAAATAATTGTACATATAATTAATGAGCCTATTAACCCAATGATAATGTCTCTTCTAGGGTTTTTGCATTCTTCAGTAGTAGTTGACAATAAATCAAATCCTGTATAACCAAAAAATATAGTTGCAGCTCCTGCTGCTATCCCACCGAGTCCATATGGTGCAAAATTATCTGTCCAATTTGAGATTTTAACTTTTGGAGCTGCTACTAATATAAATACAAATATTGCTCCCAGCTTTAACGCAACTAAAATATTGTTAAGCTTAACGCTTTCTTTAGTACCCTTTACAAGTAAAGCGCATATAAACAGTGAAATCAAAGTTGCAGGTAAATTTATTATTCCCCCTTGGGAAGGGGCAAGAGTTAAACTTAATGGAAGGTTAATCCCTCCCGATTTTAATACTCCAACCATATAACCTGACCAACCGACTGCAATAGTAGAGGCAGATACAGTATACTCAAGTAAAATCAGCCATCCAACAAGCCATGCAGCTAATTCCCCTAAAGATATATAAGTATAAGTATATATACTTCCCGCAGCTGGAACCATAGAAGCTATTTCAATATAAGCAAGTGCTACAAATATTGCAGACACGCCTGCAAGCAAATATGAAAATACTATTGCTGGACCAGCATAGTTTGCTGCCGCCACTCCTGTCATCACAAAAACACCAGTACCTATTACGGCACCAATTCCAAGTAACAAAATATCTGCAGCAGTAAGACTTCTCTTGAGGCTACTATTTGAAGCAACCTCATTTATAGAATTAAGATTTTTAACTCTAAATAAGTTCATAATTACAACGAATTTAGATTTGCTTTATTCATATTACTAGCCCTATATCCATAAATGAAATATATAACTACTCCAAGACAAGACCAGATCAAATAATATTTTCCAACAAGTGGCATTAATTGTAAAAATAAATATCCACACGAAATGATAGCTATAGCTCCAACTAAATGAATAAGAGGGCATTTGAATGGCCTTTCCATATCTGGAGCTGTTTTTCTAAGGACCATTACTACAATTGAAGCAATTATAAATACAGACAAAGTTCCCATATTCGCCATATTACCCAATATGCTTATTGGAACGAGGCCTGAAACAATAGCAACAAGTGACCCAATTACAATAGTGCTTATATAAGGCGTACCAAACTTAGGATGTAATTTACCAAATGCTTTTGGAAGTAATCCATCTCTAGCCATTGCTAAAAATATTCTTGATTGAGCATAAATTTGAACAAGTATTACTGTTGTCATTCCTGCGACAGCACTTGCTGCAACTATAGCTGCGATTTTACCTTTACCAATAGCACCAAGCGCATAAGCAAGTGGTTTAGCATTATTTAATTCTTTATAATCAACTATGCCTGTTAATCCTGCAGCAATTAAGGCATAAAGTATTGTACAAATTACAAGTGAAGCAATTATACCTATAGTTATATCTCTTTTTGGATTTTTACATTCTTCTGCAGCAGTTGCAAGTGAATCAAAACCAATAAAAGCTAGAAAAACTACTGCAGCGCCTGTAGATATACCAGCAAAACCATTTGGCGCAAAATTCTCCCAGTGACGTAATTCAAAGTTTGGAGCTGCTACTGCTAAAAAGAGAAATATCGCACCAATTTTTACTGCAACTAATATATTATTTAGCATTGCACTTTCTTTTGTGCCTCTTACTAATATTGAAGTCACAAACAATGCAATAAATACTGCAGGAAGATTTATAATTCCACCTTCAGATGGAGTAGAAGTTAGAGAATGCGGGAGCATTATGCCTGTCTGTTTTAATATATCTACAAAATAACCAGACCATCCAGCTGCAACCGTTGTTGAACCTACAGCAAACTCTAAGATAATAAACCATGAAGTCATCCACGCAGCAAACTCACCAAGAGCTACATAAGAATATGAATAGACACTGCCTGATGTTGGAATCATCGAAGCAATTTCTGTGTATACTAATGCTACAAATAAACATGCAAAACCGCTAAGTAAAAAAGATAATACGAGAGCAGGACCAGCATATTGCGAAGCTGCTCCAGTTAAAACAAACACACCTGTTCCAACTACTGCACCGATTCCAAGTAATATCAAATCCATAGCACCAAGAGTCTTTTTAAGCCCTGAATTCGAAGACTCTTTTACTAAACTTATATCTTTTATTCTTAATGAGTTCATTAATTTTTTCCCTAGTTACTAAAAATTATTATTAAATCATTTTAATTCAATATACGGTTATAGCGATAAAAATTATAATTTCAATTAATAATTTCAGTTATCCAGCCTCCTCCTAATACTCTTTCCTCATCATATACTACACATGCTTGTCCAGGAGTAATTGCTTTTTCTGGTATATCAAGTAAAACTCTTCTATAGTCTGAAGAAAATTTATAAATAGTTGCCTTCACAGGTTTATGAGCGGAACGTAGCTTAACATGTGCTGTAATTCCTTCCTCAGGAATTTCTTCATTAGCTAACCAGTTAATGTCTTTGATAAGGAAATTACTATTATATAAATCTTGCTCACTCCCAACTACAATTTGATTTTTTGTTGCATTAATTTTGACTACATATAATGGCTCTGATGAAGATATATTTAACCCTCTTCTTTGGCCGATCGTATAATTTATAATGCCTTTATGCTTGCCTAATATCTTCCCTTCAATATTTATAATTTCACCTTCGTCAAGAGCGCCAGGTCTTATTTTTTCAATTATATTAGAATAGGAACCACCGGCAACAAAGCATATATCTTGACTATCGGGCTTATCTGCAACTTTAAGGCCATATTTTGTTGCTAAATTCCTGATTTCGTCCTTTTTATAAACACCAAGTGGGAAGTCAATATACTCAAGTTGCTCTTTAGTTGTAGCAAATAGAAAGTAACTTTGGTCCTTATTCTGATCTACTGCTCGATGAAGTTCAAAACCTGTAGGTTTATTTATTTTTCTAACATAATGTCCCGTCACTAGAGCGTCAGCTCCCAAATCTTTTGCAACCTTAAACAAATCCTTAAATTTGACTGATTGATTACATCTTACGCAGGGGATTGGAGTTTCACCTCTTAAATAACTATCTGCAAAATCTTCAATTACAGATTGCTTAAAAATAGATTCATAGTTGAGAACATAATGAGGAATATTCAATTTATCTGCAACAGTCTTCGCATCATAAATATCTTGGCCTGCACAGCATGCGCCTTTCTTTTCAAGAGTCACACCTAAATCATATAACTGAAGAGTTACCCCAATCACTTGATAACCCTGCTCATGTAGCATTGCTGCAACGGTTGAACTATCAACCCCGCCTGACATAGCTACAACTATTTTAGTATCTTTAATATTTTTGTTAATATGAAGAAAATTCATTATTGTAAAATTTATAAAATTTAAGAAGAACAGTTAATAATTTAATTAGTAAAGTCTTTTTAATGAAAATGCAAGTATTTCAAGTAACAAGGTTTTGATTTCGCTTTGAGGAAAAATATCTAAAGATTGTTTTGCGAGATTAATATATCTACTAGCATATTCATTAATTATCTTACTAACCGAGTATTTATTCATTATATTTATTGCAACAATAAGGTCTTCAGCGGTTCTTTCACTATTATTCATTTTATTTCGCCAAAATTCTTTCTCTTCTTTATCAGACTTATCATACGCAACAATTACCGGTAATGTTATTTTGCCTTCTCTAAAATCATCGCCTACTGATTTTCCTATATCCTTATCATTTGAAAAATAATCTAACCCATCGTCAATAATCTGAAAGGCAATTCCTAAATTCATTCCAAAGTCTCGTAAGGGCCCTTCTTTATCCTCACTATTAGCTACAACGGCTCCAATTTGACAAGCGGCAGCAAATAATTCTGCTGTTTTAGATTTGACTATTTCGATATACTGATCTAAATTTAAGGTCAAATTGTTAATTGAAGAAAGCTGCATAACTTCACCTTCAGCTATTATTGCAGAGGCAGAAGACAATATATCTAAAACTTTCAAGGAACCATCCTTAACCATAATTTTAAATGCTTGACTAAGCAAAAAATCTCCTACAAGAATGCTAGCTTTATTTCCCCATTTATTATTTGCAGTTTCAACTCCTCTTCTAAGCATGCTTTCGTCAACTACATCATCATGAAGTAAAGTTGCTGTATGAATAAACTCTACACTTGCTGCAAGAAGTATATGTCTTGTTCCTTTATACTCGCAAAATTTAGCACATATTAAGGTTAAAATCGGACGTAATCTTTTTCCACCTGAGTTAATTAAATGCTTAGAAACTTCTCTAATTAATTCATCTCTACCCTGAGTAAGTTCTTTAATGTGACTATTCATAGATTCAATATCAGCATGAAGCAAACGTTTGATTTTACTAAGTATATTCATTTTTATTCTTATATTTTTCAATTATATTCATTGTTGGGAATTCTTCTAATTGATCTGTAGTCCAGATTTTATTATATGCTTTTTGATCTATATTTCCTCCAGATAAAATAACTAATATGGTTTTCTTCTCTTTTTGTGAAGACAGCCATCTTGCACCAGCAGCCATTGCAAGAGCTGCAGTAGGCTCACATGTTACTTTAAGCAAATGCATAAGCCACGCAGTCCAATAAATTATTTCCTCTTCATTTATTTCATAAATTCCATTAAGCTCTTTTAAATAGTTGAATATTTTTGGAGTAATTGCCAATGTTCTTGCTCCATCAGCAATAGTATCAGGAGAAGTTTCAAATGCAAATATCTTGCCTTCGCTAAGTGATTTAGCTGCATCATTTGCTAATTGAGGTTCGCCTCCATAAATTTCTATTTGATCTGAGAATAGTTTGCTTGCTAACATTGTACCTGATAATAATCCCCCACCTCCGCAAGCAGCAAAAATTGCATCAGGTAATGTATCCATATTTTTTAAAGCTTCGTAACATATAGTTCCATGCCCCGCAATTACCATATCGTTACTTGCAGGATGTAAATTATATAAACCCCTATTTTCTGCTTCCAAAACTTTTTCCTCTGCTTCTTTCCTTGAATTGGTCAAAATCACTTCTGCACCAAATTGTTTTGCAGATTTTTGCTTTATTGAAGATGTGTAATTTGGCATAAAAATAGTGGCTTTAATACCAAAGATTTTTGCAGCATATGCTAATGCTTGCGCGTGATTTCCGGAGCTATATGCAACAATATGGGGAGGCAAGCTATTTTTTTCTTTTAGAGATAAAAGCGCATTAAATACTCCTCTAATTTTATATGCGCCTGTTATCTGAAATGCTTCAACCTTAAAAAAAATTTCATGCCCCAATGATTCGTTTAAAACTTCCGAATATATTACAGGCGTCTTTTTTATAAACCGTTCAATTCGATGATTGGCCTTTGCAATTTCATTAGGATCAATTTTCACAAATGACATAAAAATTAAAAATATCTTTAAAAAATTTTCTTAAAATAAAATTAATAATTGTAAAACTTTACTAATTAAATTCAAAAATTAAACAATTGTTAACAAATTCAATATAATTTATAGCAAATTAATAGAAATACTGTAAAATAATACAATATTTGGATTTTTTATATATCAAATTAATTGTTTAAGATACAAGTATTTATATTACCTGTAGTTAAAATTTAGGAGGATAATATGAAAAAAGAAATTGGCCCTAATAACTATAATCCTGATCTTCAACCCTGTGAAGAATCTCTAAAAAACCTAATTCCTCAAAGCTATTCTGATCCTACAGGATCTCCAAAATCTGATTTCAGCTCTATGACTAGCGATCTATATTCTAGTCGAAGACAAAGTGCTCCAGAAATATCTTCCTCGCGTAAAACTTTAAAAATAGCTTTTACCGATCAAGATGCATTACCTAGTAGCTATTCGCATACTAAGAACTTTAGAAAAACAAGTTTTGATGGTACTAGCGGAAATGTTGGCTGGAAAGAAAAAATTATGCATAATTCTTCGCCAAATCCCTCTAAAACTTCTAGAACAACTTTTGATGAAACTAGAAAACAAGTAAGCTGGAATCCAACAATTGTTGAAAATCCTTCTATAACTTATAGGACACGAAATAATCGATTTCAACAATTTACCAAGCCTATACCCTTAACAAATAAGGAAAATTTGGATTATTTTCAGACTAATTTAGATTCAACTATTAATTCTATTGCTCAAACTGAAATTAATTTTCCACTTCTTAATTACTCTGATTGTAAAAAAGTTCTTTCTTATCGGCCCGCCATAACGACTGGAAAATTACATATGGAAGCTGGCTGGGAGAATTTAAATGATGAACATGAACCAAATCATTTTTACCTTAGTAAAAATTTGGGACATGGCGGATCAGGTTATACGGTAGGTCCTGGTACTGTTAAATATTTAGTTAATGAATTCATTGACCGATTACGTTCCGATGAAAAACTTAGAGATAAAATATTAAACACTGGAATTGCTGTTGTCGGCGCAGGTATTATAGGGATGATGACTGCTAATTTACTAGACGAAGAATTAAATGTTCAAAGTAACAATAATAATGATATTAAAAAAATTCTTAATCAAAGAATTAAAATAACAGTTTATTACAATGAAAAGAAGAGAATACCTTCTAATTATGCTGGTGCAATAATAGGTATTTCTGGTCTTACAGAAAATAACAAAGACTTAAAAACAGTATTTATAGATTCATGTGATATATATGATGAAGTAGTTAAAGGTCCAGAGAATCAAAAAAACATTTACGGTTGGACAAAAGAAGAAATTATACATGTTAAATCCTTTTATGGAAAAGACACTGATAAAATAATGGAACTATCTAAAGCAACCGGTCGAGTAAAGTCTAGTGAAAAAAATATTGTAATTAATGGCAAAAGAGTCATAGAAGGGGTAATGTATGAAGAAGTTCTATTTATTCATTCTAATAATGCAATGGATAAATTATGGGCGAAAGCTGTTGAAAGGGGTATTGAATTAATAGAAAAAACAGTAACCAATTTCGCAGATTTAGAACAAAAAGCAGTATTTGACTCTTCGGGATCAGGCCGAATAAATGGTTATAAAGATGAAATTAAGGTTGATGAGAAATATTTAAATCCTAAGTCTGACCCTATAGCAGGTAATATTTTATTAGCAAAAACAGGTAAAACTATTGAATATGCTTTTGCTGATAATGTAGAAATTGAATATAATGGTAAAACTTTTATACATAGACTTCAGGTTTTTCCAAAAAATATTAAAGACGAGGATGGTAATATATTATATAATCTCATGATTGGAGGAACCACTAAAAACCAAAGGGAGGTACAACAAGACAAGATTAATAATTTTGATAATTTTAAATTTATGTATTGGGTATATCTTCATTACATAGGACGCTCGAAAGAAGCAAGCTCCGAAGAATATCTAGAGTTCAAAGATTATAAAGTTAAGCTTTCCGGGACTGAAATCTGCCAGGATAAATCTTTTGTTGATAAAATTAATTTAGAAAATAGAATTTCATGTGCTTCTGATAAGGTTATAAGTTAAGAGTCATATGTTTTTTCTAATTAATTGATTTAAATTTTTAGAATACCTTGAAATAACTTTATCTTAATTAAAAGCTTGAAAAACATCCCTTAGTTGTACACACTTATAAAATATATATTCAAAATATAATCATAAGTTAAAAAATATATTGCTAAAAAAATTAAATTAAATAATTTAATCAATATTATATGTATTTTTTAATTAACTATTAGGTATGATTAGTATGACTGAAAATAGCCAAATCTTTTTGAACCAAATTTTCAATGCCCCAGGAGGGGCTATTCAAAACAATCCGTTACCTGTAACTGAAACTAATGCTTCTAATAACTTAGTTAAAAGAAATGAATTTGATCTTTCAGGAGACAGTAATTCTTGGACTAAGTATATTTCCGAGAAAAAATCAAAACGAAAAGCTCTATTTAGATCAGACTCTGTTATAGAAAGAGAAATTAACTCTAAAGATACAGATTGTTTTAATATGAATAAAAAAAGAAAATTTGAAAAAACTTCTCGCCAAAGGTTACTAAGTTCCGCCCCTGAAATATCCGATTTAAGTATAAAGACTAAGTTGGAAAACACATATGTTATAGAAAAAAATAAATTAGATCATATTACAATACCTGTGATCGATTACGAAAATTCTGACAAAGTAGTAGGCTATAGACCAAGCAGTAAAGATGGTAAATTTAAAGTAGATTATAGAATAGAAGATAATGTGCTTATTGTTGACTTTTTATATTTTTCAGGATCAGGTTATACTTCTGCTCAAGGTTTAATTAAAGAATTTATTGAAGGGAAATTTTTAGAATTACTACGTAAAAAACCCGAACTTAAAGGATGTTTAAAAAATGGAATTGCTGTTATTGGAAAAGGAACTATTGGATGTACAGCTTCAATTTTAGTTGATGAAATACTTAAAAACAATCCTGAATTCAGTAAAGACTATCAAAATAAGGGTATAGAAATATTTGCTAATCAAATAGATGATCTAGCCTCACATTATGCTGGAGGTCTAGTCTCAGTTACTGCAATTAAAGATAGTGAAGAATCAAGAGATGCTGCTATTAAAACTCTTGAATTTTGGGATAAAATAAAAAGAGGTGAAGATGATGTATTTCATTTTTCATCAGAAGTTGTCAATGAAATAGTTGCTTATTTTGAAGAAGATACAGATCAAGGAATGCAATATTATGTTGAAGCTGGAAAAATAGATCCTCCTGAAATTGTTGATGTTGAAATTAATGGAGTTATCCATAAAAATGTAAAAAAATATTCCAAGGCACGCTTTTTAGATATTGATGCTATAATGAAAGGCTATAATCAAGAAATAATAAGAAGAGGCATTAAAGCACCTACTACCTCTGACGAGCTCAGAACAATTAATGATTTTGAAGAACTCAAGAAACAAAATATCAGGGTAATATTGAATTGTAGCGGCATGGGTAGATTTGATCCGAGTAAAAAGCTTCAGGATAATGAGAATTGCTTTAATAAAGAATCCGTAGGGATTATAGGTCACTTAATTTATGGTTATTCTCAAAATGCTTTTGTTAATTCAGAAGGCGAAAAATATGTTTACATAGCACAACCGACGATTTCTAATACGAAAACTGGACAAGAATACAAACCAAGACTGCAGATAATGCCTAAAATAATACGAGATAAGGATGGTAATACTATTTATAACTTTGCAATTGGTGGAACTTTTTTAAAAACTCATGAGATTGATATAGAGAAAGATTATCATCGACAGAAATTTGATGAACATGCTTATTATTTTGGCTCACAAGAAAAAAGAAATTCTGAAAATTTCAGAAATTGGAAAGTTAGGGTTCCTAATCGAACTACTGATAAATATGTCAATCAACTATCACCGAGCGTCAAAAAAGACTCAAATAAAGAAGAAATTATATCTATGTAATTTCTTTTATATTATTTAGTGCCTTTGTTATTAGATTAAATCTTTCTAAAGGCTGGTCTGATTCAATAAGCAATACAAGCTTATGATCAGACCTCAATTTCAATTTATGTGGATATTTTAGCACGTAATTAAGCAAAGCTTCAGGATTTTTAAAATTGTTTTTATAAAAGCTTAATACTACCCCTTTTGGTCCTGCATCAATTTTTTCTATTGCTAATTCTTTACATATATTTTTCAATTTCACCGTAAGTAATAGATTTTTGAATTCTTCAGGTAATGGACCAAAACGGTCAATCATTTCTTCTCCGAATTCTTCAATTTCAATATTTGAGGATAATGATGCTACTCTCCTATATAAACCAAGCCTTAAAGATAAATCTGTAATATATTCTTCAGGAATTAATACTGCAAAACCAATGTTAATTTGTATTGAAAAATCTTCTTTTTCCACAACAATATTATGTTTATCAGTTTCTTTAAGATTTTCTACTGCTTCTTTTAGCATTTCCTGATAAAGTTCGATACCTACTTCTTTTATATGCCCAGATTGTTCTTCCCCAACTAGATTACCAAATCCTCTAATATCCATATCATGACTCGCAAGCGAAAAACCAGCACCAAGCGAATCAAGAGTCTGCATTACTTTTAATCTTTTATCTGCTTGCCCATTAAGAATTTTATTACTTGGAATAGTCAAATATGCAAAAGCCCGTATTTTGCCTCGCCCTACCCTTCCTCTGAGCTGATATAATTGAGACAGACCAAGTATATCTGCTCTATGAATTATTATAGTATTTGCAGAAGGAACGTCTAATCCTGATTCAACTATTGTAGTACATAAAAGCAAATCATATTTTCCATCATAAAAATCATTCATAATTTCATCAAGCTTAGAAGGCGGCATTTGTCCATGCGCAATTATAATTTTTACTTCAGGGACTAGTTCTTTTAATCTTTTTTCTAAATCAACTAGATCTTTAATTCGTGGAGAAACATAAAATATTTTCCCTCCTCTATAAAATTCTCTTAATATCGCCTCTCTAATTATAAGAGGATCATATTGCATAACATAAGTTCTTACTGCAAGCCTATCGATTGGAGGTGTTGCAATAAGGCTAAGTTCCTTTATTCCGGAAAGTGACATTTGTAAAGTTCTAGGAATTGGAGTAGCAGAAAGAGTTAGAATATGTACATCTGATTTAAGTTGTTTTAATTTTTCCTTTTGCGCTACACCAAAATGTTGTTCTTCATCAATTATAAGTAAACCTAAATTCTTAAATTCAATATTTTTCGCAAACAGAGCATGAGTACCTACAACTATATCGACTGTGCCCTCTTTAATGCCATTTTTAATTTTTAATACTTCTCCTCTTGGTGTAAGACGAGATAATTGCGCAATATTTACCTCGAATCCTGCAAATCTTTCCTTAACAGCTTTGTAATGCTGTCTTGAAAGCAAAGTAGTTGGAACAATTACCGCCACTTGAACTTTATTCCCGCTAGTTAAAGATTCTTCTGATTTTACTGCGATGAATGCAGCTCTAAGCGCAATCTCAGTCTTACCGAAACCTACATCTCCACAAATTAATCTATCCATAGCTACGCCAGAAGCTAAATCCTTCTCTATTTCTTCTATTGAAAGCAACTGATCTTCGGTTTCCATATAAGGAAATTTGGCACAAAACTCATTATATAAGCCTTTAACAGGATATAATATTGGCGCTTTTTTTAAGCTCCTTTCAGCTGCTATTTTTAAAAGTTCTTCGGCAGCAAGCTTTATTCTATCTTTAAGTTTTGCTTTACGTGTTTGCCATGCAACTCCACCTAATTTATCTAAAGCCCCACCCTCATCCGTACCATATCTCGTTATTGAATCAATATTTTCTACTGGAATATAAAGTTTATCACCTCCAGCATATAAGATCTTTATACAATCATGAGAAATTTCTCCTACTTTAAGAGTTTCTAAACCCTCAAATCTTCCTATTCCATGTTCTTTATGTACGACAAGCTCACCTTCAGTTAAACTAGATGCTTCACTTAGATAATTTTCAAGCCTCTTTCTTGATTTTACTTTTTTATATATTTTTTGACCAAGCAGATCCTGCTCTGTAACGACTATAATATCCTCACTAATAAAACCCGTCTCAAGAGGAAGGATTGCAATACCTAAGGATTTTGGGGAAATTTTATTAACCATTTCCCAGTTATCAATTAACTGATAATGAAAATCGGAAGCTTCAATAATATTTACTATCCTATTTCGCGAAGACTCAGAAAAACAAGTGATAAGAATTTTTAAACGCTTGTGCAAACCTTTTGAATTTTTTAAATTTGCTTCTGAAAACTCTCGCAATATTTTAAATACTGATATGTTTTGGGCTTGGCTTTCTGCAATAAAATTAGGTAAGTTCTTTAAACCTGAATAAACAGATTTATTATCTTCTTTATCAAATGAACTGAAAATTATATTTTTATGTGTATTTAATTTATTTTCAAACTCTTTCGCTGTAAGCCACAAATTTTTAGGTTCAATAGGATAATAGTTTGCTATTGCTAAAGATTTGTTTTTTAAACTATCTAAACGTGAATGGTAATAATCTTCAATTGTTTTTAATCTTTCTTCTACAGCATTTAAAATTAGATGATTAAAAACTATAATAGGCGCTTCAATATAACTGAAAATATCATCTAGATTTTGATAAAATAATGGTAGCCAATGTTCAATGCCAGGATAATTTCGATTATTACTAACTGATTCATATATTGGTTCTTTAATGGCATTAACCCCAAATTTTTGTAAAAATGAATTTTTAAAATTTTCAATATTATCTTTTTGCAATATAACTTCATTCGCTGGTTTAAGCTCAATAGACTCAAGTGAAGCTCTGCTAATTTGGGTTATTGGATCATATAGTTTTATTGATTCTACATTATCTCCAAAAAAATCAATTCGCCATCCCTCTGAATTCTGATTTGAAAAAATATCAACAATACTTCCTCTAATTGCAAAATCTCCTGGTTCAGTAGCAGTAACAGACCTGTTAAACCCTAGATTGAATAACTTTGTGATCAGCACATCCCTGTTAATTTTATCCCCTTTCAAAATCTTAAAAATTTGCATTTTTAGGATTTCTTTTGGAATAGTTTTTTGAAGAATGCTATTAACAGTTACTAAAACAATTTTTTTGTTACTAGAATTAATCAATTGATTTAGTGAGTTTATTCTTTCATTTATAATACTAGATTTTGGAGAAACTCTGTCATAAGGCAGACAATCCCAAGAAGGTAATATAACTAAATCAATATTATTTTCAAAAAATTTGATTGTATTTGCAATATTATGCAATTCTTCATCATTAAGTGCTATATATAAAATATTATTCTCAGAATTCTTTATTACTTGTGACAGAACAAGACTGACTCCGCCATCAGGAATACTGCAAATATCTATATTATTATCTTTTAATAACTTTTTAAAATCCAACACTTATGCTTCCAACTCAATACCAATGTAAATCTCAGCTCTGTTTTGATTATATATCTCAAAATCAGTTTTATACTTTCTCATGCCACCAAAATCATTGTTATTCATTTTCCAAATTTTATTCCAAGAATCAATTATTATGTGAGGAATTTCTCCATTGTTACTTGTAAATTTCAAATAGGACCCAGGATGAATTACAAGGGTAGATAGAGCGTTTGAAATATTGCCAAAAGAAGAAACTTCTTCTCCTATAAAATAATCATACTCACCAGTATGATCACTTTCATACTCACTATAAGCACCAAAACTCAATCCCGGATTTATACGATTAAGAATTTTTTCTGGAATAGCTGCGCCATAATATTCTTTTGCAATTAAATTGCTAATTTTTGCAGTTAAAAAATCAATTTCTAAACTATTGCTTGTACGCGTTTTAAGTCCAACTAGTTTAATTTCGTTTTTAATATGTACTATTTCTTTTTTCATATTATATCTAAATTAATGAGTTTTCTATGATTGGCTTTACGAATTACTTATATTACATTCAAGTATTTTTTCAATAATTGTATTCTTGTATTTTAGCGGAAGCTCTTTTTTTCTAGTTACCCAATCAAATATATCAGGGTCAGTTTCATTTAAAAAACTCCCATAATTTTCTAATTCTATTTTGTCCAGTTTTTCTAGATTTAACTTAGCAAATCTTCCAAGGAAAATATCATTTTCTCTAAGTCCACGATTACAGCTTTTCCAGTATAATTTTTTTATTAGTATTTCTTTTGATGAGCTCATAAACGTCTTATAAAGTTACAATTTCTGAATTAACACAAAAAGATCTCCAAACAAGCTTAGGATGGCTACAGGCGTATCTTTATTTCATGCTGAACTTTTTTTGCGCATCTTTTAATTTTAAAAGTTTGCTGTTATTCAAATTCAATAATAACTTGACCATGAGAAACATTATCTCCTTGTTTAACAGAAATAGAAGCAATTTTAGATTCATGTTCAGCGTAAATAACATTTTCCATTTTCATTGCTTCAATTATGATTATTTCTTGACCAATTTTCACTTCTTCACCTTCTTGAACTTTAACAGCAACAACCATACCAGCAATAGGAGCATTCAAAAACTTAGTTTTTTTATTATTTTCCTTTTTAGGCATAAATTTTTCAAGTTCAGCTACCCTTGGTGATCTGATAGTAACTTCAACCGTTCTCCCAGCGTGAGTTAAATGATAGCCACCAGCAAAATGTTCTATTTTTACACTTACATTTCTATCATTTACTATACCTCTAAAT
>JBKBYG010000035.1:0-16238 GCA_046313435.1 Alphaproteobacteria bacterium | reverse complement strand
AGTTTAAGCGCTTTTTTAGATACATCGATAAGTCGAAGTTTGATCTTTCTCTTTGAAATTTTATAATCAAATTGAGCCAAGCTTGAAGTGCCTTCATTATTAGAAGGCTTATCAGAAAGATCATTTGTCTTTTGTCTCAAATTAAAAATCATATAATAGTTTAATTTAATGTTAAAAGAAGCTTAAGATATTAACTAATTTTAAACCATATAAACAATTTTGTCAAGGTAAACTACTAAAGATTTAATTAATATTTATTAAAATGTAAATTGTTTGTAGAAGGGACAAATAGGCTAGTTGCAAAGAAAAAATAAAGGAAGAATGGTGGCTGGACCAGGAATCGAACCAGGGACACATGGATTTTCAGTCCATTGCTCTACCAACTGAGCTATCCAGCCAAAGATTTATCGCTTATAAAATAAATCTTGAAGAATGTCTAGAACTATATTTATAAATTTAAGATTTTTTTTCTTTATAAGGGTATTTTTTCAGTAATTTATGAATTATAATACATAAAAAAATAGATTTTATTTTATACATATTAGGGTAAATGAACTTGCCTTTAAAAAACGAATTATTACGTAAAACAATACATTTATCTTTTATTTGGATACCGATAATATATTCTTACTTAGATAAAAAACTAATGATTATCATTATGTTTATAATAACTTCATTAGCTATAATATTAGAAATATTAAAAAGATATAATCCTATATTAAAATCTTTATATAATAAGTTTTTTAAAAATATTTTACGTGAAGAAGAAAAAACAAGGATAATTAGTGATGGAAGTTATTTACTTTTAGCATGTTTTATGACAATATTATTTTTTTCTAAATTTAATGCAATTTTAGCAATTTCTGTGTTAATAGTATCAGATCCGATTGCAGCCTTATTTGGAAAAAAATTTGGTAAAATTATAATTTCTGATAATAAAACTTTAGAAGGATTTTTAGCTTTTATATGTTCAGGATTATTAGTATTATTTACTATAGGTTTTTATTCTTCAAAAGGAATTAAATATTATATAATAACATTTTTTATTATATTAATATCTGCAATTGTTGAATTATTTTCAAAAAAAATCGGTATAAATGACAATTTTTTGATTCCTTTTTTAATTGCGCTAACTTTAACAATATTTTTATAAATTTTAAAATGCATATATCTTCTGAATTTATTGAAAAATTACGCAATAATATTTCTATTTCAGAAATAGTCGCAAGGAAAACAAAGCTTATTCGTAAGGGGAGAGAATATTTAGGACTTTGTCCATTCCATAATGAAAAAACACCTTCTTTTACAGTAAATGATGAAAAACAATTTTATCACTGCTTTGGATGTAATGCTCATGGAGACATAGTAAAATTCCTTACTGATACTAAAGGATTAAGCTTTATTGAAGCGGTTAAGTCATTAGCAGAGGAAGCAGGTATTGAGCTTCCAAAAGAAAATAATATCAATCAAGATCAAAGAAAGGAAATAAAGAATTTAGAGCATCTTTTAGAAATTGCTACTAAATGGTATATCGAACAATTATCAAGTTCAAATGGGTATGCTGCAAAAGATTATTTAAAAAAACGAAATATTAGCGATGAAGCTATAAAAAAATTCTCTATTGGATATGCCCCAGCAGGCAATGGATTAAAGAATCATTTATTAAAAAATGGTGTTTCCGAACGGCAGATGATTGAGTGCGGACTAACAATATTACCAGAGAATAAAAATTCTTATGATAGATTTAGATCTCGCATAATTTTCCCAATTTTTAATAAATATAATAAGGTGTTAGGATTTGGAGGAAGATCATTAGGTGATGAACAACCAAAATATTTAAATTCTCCTGAAACAATATTATTTAAAAAAGGTGAAATTCTTTATGGAGAAAATTTTGCTAAAGAAACTGCTTTCAAAAATAAAAGAATAATTATAGTTGAAGGATATATGGATGTTATTGCAATGCATATGGCCGGATTTACTGAAACAGTTGCAAGTTTAGGCACGGCTATTACGGAATTTCATATAAAAAACCTATGGAAAATGGCTCCTGAGCCTATTATATGTTTAGATGGAGATCGTGCAGGACAAAATGCTATGAAAAGAGTTTCAGATATTGTGCTACCGGTTTTAAAGGCAGGATGTTCATTGCGTTTTGTAACATTACCAGATAATCAAGATCCTGATGAAATCATCAAACATCATGGAAAAAACTTTATGGAAAAGCTACTTAATGAGGCAGAACCATTATCTGAAGTTTTGTGGAAGCAGGAATATAGTCAATTGAAGCTTCCTCCAACACCTGAACAAAAAGCTTTATGTGAAAATAATCTGCTAGCAATTACAGAAAAAATAAATGATTCAAAAGTAAAATCAAATTATCGTAGTTATTTTTTAGAAAAAATATGGGAAAATTTAAAAAGAAAAAATAATTTTAAGAAAACCAATTCTTTAAAAACTTCTAAAAACGAATTGCTCAAATCAATTAATATTCAAATGGATAATATTGAACGTTGCGAACTTAATTTATTTACATTAATACTAAATTATCCGACATTATTAGATGATCATTATATTGAAGAAGAATTTACTTTACTAGAATTAGAAAATTCTTCTCTTGACAAATTGCGCATTGCTATTCTACAAACTAAAAATTTTATCAATATCGAAGAAACAAACAAAGAAGAATTTAGAAAAAATTTAGAGATCTCTCTTGAAAAAATGGAATTTACATACGATCTTAATTACTTATATAATGTAAGTTCAAATTTATTTACCATAAAAGGGGATTATAAAGAAATTAAATCACTTTGGATTTGTAGTATTAGTAAATACCATATAGCTTTACTTCATAAAGAGAGACAGAAAGCGTTGAACTTACTAACATATGAATCTTTAGAGAAAGCACTTGCTTTAGAAGTACAAATTATGGATCTAGAACAATATATAATTAAGACTACGGAAGAATTTATTTGATTGCTTTTGTTTTTAAACGATAAATTAATACAAATAAAATAAAGTTCTTTCAAACTTTTTAGAAATTTTAGGCTTAAGGAAATTATGGCAAATAAAACGAATAATGCTGAACAAGCAGAATCTTCTGAAAATAAAACAACAGAATCAAATAATGCATTGCCGAGTACTGTGCTTGCATCTATTAAAAAATTACTTAATCATGGAAAAGTAAAAGGTTTTTTAACTTATGATGAAATAAATAATTTGCTTCCTCATGAACAACTTACTTCTGAACAAATTGATACAGCAATGGTAATTATCAATGAATCAGGAATTCAAATAATCGAAAGTGAAGATGAATTGAATGAAGAAAAAGAGTTTTCTATGGAAAGCGAAGAAGATGTTTTCGATGATGAAGAGGCAGAAGAAGAATTTGGGAAAACAGACGATCCTGTAAGAATGTATTTGCGTGACATGGGAAGTGTAGAATTATTGTCGCGTGAAGGTGAGATTGAGATTGCTAAAAGAATCGAAGAGGGAAAAGAAATAATGATTGAGGCTCTTTGCGAGAGCCCCCTTGCTATGAAACAATTCATTTCGTGGTACGAGGATCTAATAAATGAGAAAATTTTGCTTAGAGAGGTAATTGATATTGATGCAACTCAAAGTGCAAATTTTGAAGGAGAATTCAATGAGGAAAACCCTACTGGTGTTGTAATAAATGAATTCGAACAAGATGAAGAAGAAGTAGAAGACTCTGAAAATGAAGAGGGATCTGAAGAAAAAGAATATGATGAGTCATATAATGAAGAAGCTAATCCTTCTTTAATAGCTTTGGAAAGTAATTTATTACCTGGTATACTTGATACACTTAGTAAAATTGTGCCACTCGGTGAAGAATTACTTGCAATTCATGAAGAACGTTTAGCAAATGTTTTAAATAAAACTGATAATAAAATTGATAATGCTAAATTTAAAAAGCTTAGTAAGGAGCTAGCTTCAATAGTTAAAAGTATATATATAAATGAAAAGGCAATTGAGTTAATGCTTGAGCGCCTATATTCTGTTAACAAAAAGCTTATAAGCATTGAAGGTAGTCTTTTAAAAGCCGCCGAATCATGTAAAATTGATAGAAAAAGTTTTCTCAATAACTATTTAACTCATGAAATTGATAATGATTGGATTGAAAAAGTTAAAAATCTTAAGGAAAAAGGATGGAAAGATTTTGTAGAAAACAACTTGCAAAAAATTAACAATGTAAGAGACGAAGTTAAAAATATTGCAATTGAAATGGGCATACCTATTAAAGAATTTAAGCAATTAGTGCATGCAGTTCAAAAAGGTGAAAGATCAGCTTCTAAAGCTAAGAAAGAGATGATTGAAGCTAATTTAAGACTTGTTATATCTATTGCAAAGAAATATTCTAATCGCGGCCTTCAATTTTTAGATTTGATTCAAGAAGGAAACATTGGATTAATGAAAGCCGTTGATAAATTTGAATATAGGAAGGGGTATAAATTTTCAACATATGCAACATGGTGGATAAGACAAGCGATTACACGTGCTATTGCTGACCAAGCAAAAACCATCCGTATACCGGTTCATATGATTGAAACAATCAATAAAATTATTCGCACATCAAGACAAATGGTTCATGAACTTGGTTACGAACCTACACCTAATGAAATTGCCGAAAAACTTTCTATGCCTGTAGAAAAAGTAAGAAAGGTAATGAAGATTGCTAAAGAGCCAGTTAGTCTTGAAAGCCCTGTAGGTAATGATGATGATGGTAGTTTCCTTGGAGACTTTATTGAGGATAAAAATGCTGTTCTTCCTGTCGATGCAGCTATTTTATCAAATCTTAGAGAAACTACTACCCGAATACTTTCAAGCTTAACGCCAAGAGAGGAAAGGGTTTTAAGAATGAGATTTGGTATTGGGATGAATACTGATCACACTTTAGAGGAAGTAGGTCAGCAATTTTCTGTAACACGTGAACGTATTAGACAAATTGAAGCAAAAGCATTAAGAAAGTTAAAACACCCAAGTCGCTCAAGAAAACTCAGAGGATTTCTAAATACCTAACTTATATAATAATATATAGAATGAAAATTAAATATTCATTCTATATATTTTTTAAGTTGAATTTCTAAGGTTGTCGCTCATTAGCTATTCGTAGCCCTCGCTACTCGTATCCTTGTTGTGTAGATCAATATGTAATTAAAAACATTGACCTAAAAAAAGATCCTGAAACAAGTTCAGGATGACCGCAGGCGTTGAGGTTAGTGTCATGTATAAATGGTGCAGGATGAATGACCTGGACCCCAGGCGTTAAAATCAATGTTACGCTTAAATGATGATTGCAAGTCCAGCAGCTAGTGTCATGCTCAAATGATGATTACAAGTCTACCGGCGAGTGTCACGCTGAAACAAGTCAAGGATGATAATTGCAAGTCCAGCAGCTAGTGTCATGCTGAACTTGTTTCAGCATCTCTTCATGTATCATAACTAACATTAATTTATATATATTATGCAAATATATAGATCTACGCAGCAATTAGCCTCCATGCTCAAAATTCAACTAAAATAATTATAGTTATCCATGAAAGAAATATTCTATAATTTTTTTCCGTATATAAACTACTGGCGCTATATTCAATAAACTAGTTGAGGGAAGAGTTTTGCCGTATTTATTGAAGTTAATTAAAGGATCTATTCCATATACGCTATACCAAGCCTTATTAGGTGAGCTTTTGCTAGGCTTCCTATGGAACAAAGAAAAATATTCTGATAATTCGTCAAACTCAATCATTTTTATTTTGCTTGGATTCTTATGATAAATTAAGCTCAAAACAGATTGATCAAAATGATGCCATTTATATTCAGGATAATTCTCTTTAATACCATATTGTTCATTTGACAATATTCTTATATCCTGCATAGCATCAAGCCATTTTTTAATAAATTCTCTTGAATAAGGTGTGTTTTTGACTAAAATTGCACCGCTCATTATATGGGAAGCATTCCTGCATGCTTCATCTTCGCAGTCAAGCAATGCAAAACTATCACCTTTGACAAAAGAACCATTTTTTCTATCATGATCATGAGCTAAAATAATGTCATTAGAGTCTAGAAGTTTGAAGAATTGGTTTAAATGTTTTTTAATTTTGAAGGCTGCATCCAAATATAATATAACAGAATTTTCAGGAGAATTTTTTAAAGTTTCATATATTATATAAGGCTTCCATAGCCACATGCCTCCACCCGTTTTTACACTAAATATTTCTTTATTTTTCTCATAAAATTCTAAATTTATATGATGCTTTTTATAATTCAAAATAAAATCAATACCTTTATTTATCGCATAATGGGTCATCGCATTTTGATTGCGGTAAAAATATTCTGGGCCATCAACATATGAAACTAAATATATAGGCGAAACTCTTTCATCTTGATTAAATACATATGGCTGCATCGACAAATCTTCAACAAATCCTTGCCTTGCATATTCTAGCACAACTAATATTATAGAAGCTAAAAGAAGATAACTAATTGTTTTAAAAAATTTTTTCATATAAATTTAAATTATTATTTAACAAATTACATTTATATATAAGAAATAAGAATTGTAAAATAAAATTTGGTGTGGTATTATCAAATTATGATAATAAAAAAAGTTGCAATTTAAAATAATTAATTTATATTAAAGAAAATTAATAATTTTATAATTCTTGAATAGGATAAAAAATGAGAACAAATTGGATACAATATAGTGTTGAGGATAGAGTATATAAGAAGGGTGAAGTATTAAGCTTAATTAATGATGAACCATATAAGCATTATATTTTAGCAGGTCAACAAAACACTACTTGGGCAGCTCTTTTTGAAAATTTAGAGCCACTAAAAAATTGCACTTTTGGTGTAGCAAAATGGGCGGTAAGTTCTGCGCTATCAGTTGCATGGTCTATAGCTTATGCTTTAGGGATTAAATATGTAATACAAAATACTCCTTTAATAAACTATATAGGTGGTGATGGTGATACATTTATAATAAATAATACTACTAATAACTATAATGATACTAAATTTAAAATTACTGATCTAAATCAAGGTAGCTATACTGGAAGAGAAGTAACAAAATTTTTAAATGAGTATTATGATAAACCAATTCTTGGTTTCATGTTTGATTATAAAACACATTATCAGAATGTGATGGGTGATTTTCTTGATCATGCATATATTGATGCTGAAGTGCCAACACTTGGCGAGCAAAACTGGTATGATTTTTCAAGCATAGCAGTGTTAGATGCTATTTAATTTTCTTTAAAAGGATACTAGTAACAATCTAGTATCCTAAATCCTCGACTTCTCCTTAATAATTTTCTAAAAAATAATTTCTTAATTTAAATTGAGTTCAATATAAAGTAATTAATAATTATACTCTATAATTTAAAAAATGAGAATATAATGAATGAAGAAGAATTAAGTGATCAGGAAGAATTTAAAATATTACTAAATAGTCTTTATGATATCGATGTAGAGATCAGTAATAAACTTAACGATTTATTGCAAGAACAAGAAGAACAATATTTTTCCAAATTATTAAACCTAAATGAAAATATTGAGTTGCTTTCAATTAGAAGTGATTTAGAATTTAAAGATCCTAAATCTTATCAGATTCTAAAAAGAATTTTACAAACTAATAAATCAATTACTAATTTAACATTATATTCTTCAATTGCTGCAAATATTTTAAAAGAAATATTACCTAATTCTGAAATAGACCATAATATTAACACAATTACTATTTACGTTGATAAAGATTTTCAACCTGACCATAAATATTTCTATCGTTTAGTAAGCGATTTTATAGCATTAAGCAAAAATACGTCGAGTCTTAAAATTATATCTTCGGTTATGCAAATAGTAATTGATCACGTTAGCCTGCAAAATTTATTGGATAGTTTAAAACTTAATTCTTCAATAACTTCCTTAAAATTTGAATTGTTTCAGAAAAAATTAGAAGAAAAAGTATTAGACACTCTTTCTAGTTTTATTAGTCAAAATACTAGCATAAAGAGTTTAACCTTACCTAATTTTCAGGATATTACAAATAATTTAATTTCAGCAATAAATTAAAATGATTCTATTGAAGACTTAACTTATCTTCAAGAAGGATTCCAATCAAAATTTGAAGAATGGCTTGAAACATTAGCTAGAAAAACTTTCTTAAAAAACTAAGAACAAATTTTTCTGCTACTGAAAATTCTGAAAAGCTTAAAAATAATTTAATTAAATTTCTTGAGAATAATTCCACATTCGTTGAATTAAAAATATTTTCCGACATGAATTAGACAACTTATTTGCTTTAAAATTAGCAGATGCCATTTCAATCCATCCTTCTTTAACGGCTTTGGCAATAAATGGTTTTGATAATGAAGAACTAATAAATATTCTTATAGGCTCTATAAAAAACAGTAAATTAATAAAAAATCTGGATTTCCAAAATAAAGGATATTATTTTAAAATTTTTAGTGAAGAAACGTTAGAAAAATTTTCCGACATTGTCAATTATATAGAAGATTTGAATCTGAGTGATTGTGGTATTGATGATAAGGCTTTTAAGATAATATGTAATGGTATTAGAACAAGTAAATCTATTAAAAATATTGATTTTTTTCATAATCAAAAAATTACTGATTTAACGCCTCTAGCTTTAGCTTTAACGGAAAATACATCTATCAAAAACCTAAACTTGCAAGGGTTTTATAACGTAGAAGAAGGGATAGATGAATTTTTATCTGCAATAGAATTAAATTCTGAGCTTATATTTGACAATTTAAATTTAGATGGATTCAATAGTGAATATTCTCCTAAGCTTTTAAATCTTATAAAATATGATAAAGCTCGTAATTTATATTTTAATGAGTGTTTTACGGAGGTAGAAGATTTAAATCGAGATGTTCAATATGAAGAAATTTTAAATAAAATATCAGAGTTTTTACCAAAGGCTAAAAGACTTTTAAAATTATATCTAAATAATAATGATTTAATTAATTCTGAGGAGTTTTGCCAAACACTTGTTAAATCTATAAAAGGTAATAGTATTATATATATCGACACTTCAAAATCAATAGAAACAGACATACTCAAAAAACCTTTTATTAACAGAAGAAATATAGAGAAAATATTAAATAAATTGGTGGATAAATTTATGATTCATCAAGGAGATTTGACTCAATTCCCGTATTATATGCTTACAGCTTTAGAGGAGCGTTATTCTTCACTTCAATACTTATTCAATGAAAAGTTATTTAAAAACCAAGATTTAAAGATAGTTGTTGAAACTTTATATCCTGATTATAGTAATGATAATGCTAAAGGTTTTAGTAGATTAATTAATAATTTACAACAACATGTTAGTGATAATTGGAATGAGAAAGCCGGGATAACTACTCAAAATTCTACCAGAACTAACTTTTTGCTCGATTTTACTCAGGAACTAAAATCTAAAATTGGCTTTTTTATTAACGGAAAGATCGTTCAAAAAGATCGAACTTGGCAAGAGGTAGTTACTGCAACAAGCGAAAAATCTATGGAGATCAGTTAGTTTTATAACTATAAATATTTGAAAATTAAAATAATTAATCAAATATTAACTATAATGCACTAAATAAAAATAAGTTTATAATTATTTTATAAGGATCATATAGTATGGAACTTGAGCTTCATGAAAATTTTAATTTTAATCCTTTATCTGATCATTTAAAGCAGATCGGGGAATTTAATATTGGTTCAACAGAACTTATAATTGTTACCCATAACGTGTTGAATAAATGCACTCACGGAGAATGGCCAGATAATGCATGGAATATAGAAGAAAATGATGATCAGTACCAGGCGCGCTTAAATCTACTTGCTGCAGAGTACGCTTTAGATATAAAGAAAGGCGCTTCTGTAATTGCTTTACAAGAAGCTCCTAGAAAGCCTATTGCAGATAAATTTTTTACGCAAATAAAAGAGCTCAGCGGTAAAGATAATTTAGGATATGTAATTAATGATACAGCTGACACTGATGAACAAGCATTAATGTTTATTTATAATAAACAAATTTTAGGAGAATGTTTAAACTCATCCTTAATTTTAGACGGACATGCACAATCCCTTAAATTTAAATTAGCACATCAAGATATTGAGTTTATTAACATTCATGCATTATATAAGCCAGACCAAACTAAGCAAAAAGAATATGCTGATCAAGTTATGAATTTAATGAAAATTGATAATAATGAACTTAAAATTAGAATAGGGGACCATAATGCAAATAATACTTACTATTCTGATTTAATTGTTGGACAATCAGAGCTTTCAACAAGTGTTGCTTATAATATTAAAGAAAAATGCTTTGATTTTAAAGATCAACGAGATGGAAAATATAAAAACTATGATGGTTTTGCAGTTTCTGAAAATATATCAAGTGATTCTTACAAAATTTATAGTGAAGGGGCAATGCTAGCTGTAAGCTCAAACTTTCCAAAAATCCATATCTTGAATACTCCAAATAAAGGTAATTTACGCTTAATTAATGTTGAAGCAGCGTCTAGAATCAATCCGTAATTTATCATAAATTATAAGACTTTTAAGCCCTTCATAACCCTAGAAAAAATTTAATTGATTCTAATTCTTTATTTACACAAGCTCAATGAAAAGAACTATAATGGTATTTCTAAAAAATAGTAGTTAGTTCGCTTTTGAAAATTTTGTTAAAAGATTTTTTTTTGGTATTTAATTGTTTTTTGATTTTATTAAATTCATATGGTTCGTAACCAATTGAAGATATCGAATCTTTATTATGCTCTATGTGAACAAGATTAGTTAAACAATCTTGATCAATTAACATATTTTGTTTATTTATAGTGGCTTTTGATTGGCTTAATTTAAATCCTATTGCTCCAGTTATAAATGCATAAATTGAAACAAAAATTGAGGTGTTAATACTATGAGATATATTTTTCACATGATAAAGACTTGAGATGAAAGAAAAAAAATTACCAATTGAACCCAAAGTCGTAGAAATATAAGCTTGCGAAAATTTGCTAACATATTGATCAGCTATTTTATCGAAGGAGGGATGCTCATTCATTTTATTGTTTTTAGAATCTATGATAGGTTTAAAATGTTCAATTCCAATAAATGTTTTATTACTTAACCAATCTTTTATTAACTGTTCTTTTATAGCATTTTCTAAAGAATAGCTCAAATATTGATTAATAGTTTGTCTTAAAATATATAAACCAGAAGTCATAATAAAACCTCCGAAAAAATAAAATAATCTATCAGATAGGGATATATTATCTTCCTCAGATTCAACTCTTGAAATATAATAATTTGATGTAAAAAATTCTAAGCAGGTTATAGTTAAAGAATAAAAGTGAATTTTATTATCTAATAGATAATTTAGGAAATATATTTTAAAGATATCATCTAAAAATCATCAATTTAATAATAAAGTTTAAATTTATATATTTATAGTAATAATAGGGGAAATAGTTTAATTCGTAAAAGCTTTCATTTTAAAATTTTTATTTTCTAGCTAATTTTAATAAAGGATGCAAACACATAACTGTCGTATAATATATATTATGGAAAATGAAAGGTGAATTTTCATAAATTAGTTATATTATTTGATATAAGGTTTTACTTCCATATCAATTATTTATTACATATAATATTGATATTCCTAATTCCTATCTCGCTCAAATCATTTCTTAGAACTATTTGACAAATATTAATTCCTAACTTGTTTCCGTTTTATAATATATATAGTTTTTCATATAGTTTTTTTAGCGTTTCATTAAATGCACTCTTTTTATAAACTTTATCTCCATAATAATTAGTTACTGCTTGTTTAAATAAAAATTTCAAGGCTTGTTTACGTTTTTCAATATTGACTAAAGATTGCATATTTACAGTGTTATTATTGTGATTCCTATAAGTATTCAATAGCATTTGCAATAATGTTTGTAGCATTTGCTTACTTGAAAAAAGCTTATTCTTAAGAGTCTCTGATAATATATGAGAATTATCAAAATATATTTCAGCAAGGATCTTATTAGTCTCTAATACATTAATTAAATCATGCTCAAATTTTTCATTTATTGGAATTTTTTTTAAATTGAGTACCATAAGGGTCTCATTATATAATAAACTCTGTAAAAGTAAGGGATAGATATTATCTTTAACTTTATTTCCACTTATATTTAATTTAACCATTGAATGATTGAGTTTAATAGATCTTATAATCTGCTCTAATCTTCGTGATTTTATATTGCAGTTACTGATATTCAATTCTTCTATATAGTGTCTTGTTTCTAAAATTTCTCTAAATCTATACCAACCTTGACTTATACCAGTTGTGTTTTCAAAGCTTATACTTATAATCTTACTTTTTATGGTAAGTACTTCTATAAAAGCTGTTATATCTTTAAGATAACAATTAACAATATTGATTGATTTTATTGAATTATTATCCTTTAAACTATTAGCAATCTGTAAAGCAACATTTTTAGTAATATGATAATTGTCTAAAGTTAAGTTGTTAAGTTTGTCAATATTTTGAAACAGGAATTCTAATTCATTAGAAGATATTTTATTTTTTTTCTTCATTTAAATCATACCATTCGTTACAGTAAATCTTGGATTAAGGAAATTTAGTTTTCCATATTCCAAACGAGTCATGTTCTCTGTAAGGACCCTTCCCCCTGCTTGTTCTACAATTGCTTGTCCTGCAGCGGTATCCCATTCCATAATATTGTCAAAGCGTGGATAAATATCTGCACTACCATCAGCAATATAGCAAAATTTTATTGAACTGGGTAAATATCGTATTGATTGAATACGATATTTTTTAAACTTATTAAGTATTTGTGGCTTAGTTTTAGCAGAACCAGAAATTATTTTGAAATCATTTGCATATGAAGAAACTGAAAGAATTATATCCTCCTTTATAGTTCTTTTAAATGAATTCCTACCATTACAATAATATAATTCTTGAGTTAAAGGGGCATATATTACACCCAGTATAGGTTTGTTATATTTAATTAATGCAATATTTACTGTAAAATATCCAGCATGACTAATAAAACTTCTTGTACCGTCGAGTGGATCAATAATCCAGAATGTTTCATCATTCCTTATCTTACTATTTTCAACCTCATCATTTTCTTCTGATACGATTTTTATATTTGGAGTTAACTTTGCAAGAGCATTAAAGATTATATAATGCGCTTCCATATCTGCTATTGTAACAGGTGAATTATCTGATTTAAACTCTACTTGAATCGGTAATTTATAATATTGCAACAGTTTTTCGCCTGCTTCAATTGCAATATTTATAATTTCCTCTATATTAATATTAAACATATCTATAACTTATTTTTATGCAATGGACCGATAAAGCAATAATTGTATCAATAAAAAAATATGGTGAAAATTCAGCTATAATTACTATGTTAACTGAACATCATGGTCTCCACGCTGGAATTATAAATGGTATTGATTCAGCAAACAAAAGGGCATTATATCAACTTGGAAATATAGTTGAAACCACTTGGAAAGCAAGACTTAGTGAACATTTAGGAAATTTTTCATCTGAAATTATTGATCCGGTCTCTTCATTCCTGATGTTTAATCAACTTTCGCTTGCTGCACTTAATTCTATTTGTAATATTATTAATATTGCTCTTAGTGAAAGACTTCAAGAGAAAGATATATTTTATAATTTAGAAAAATTTTTGTTATTACTTAAAGAAGATAATTATTTATGGCAAAAAGAATATATTTTCTTTGAATTAGATCTTTTATCAGCTTTGGGATATGGTTTAGATTTATCAGAATGTGCAGCTACAGAACAAATTCATGACTTGACTTATATATCTCCAAAATCAGGTAAAGCAGTATCAAGTGATGCTGGATTTCCTTATAGAGATAAATTATTCAAGTTGCCCGAATTTTTTATAGATAATAATATTAACCCTTCTCCACATGACATAATTTATGCCTTAAAAATAACTGGTCACTTCCTAAAAAAATTCTGTTTTTTCCCTAAAGGTAAAAATTTGCCAGTAATCAGAAACCGTTTTATAGAAATCCTGGCAAATAAATATAATGAAGAATTAGTTTCATAAGCAATAAAATTAACTTACATTCTATCCCAAGAGCGTTTTTTATCATCTTTTGCATAAGTTATAATTTTATCAGCCCAGCCTGAATTATTATTAGTTTCATTTGTTTTATTAGTTAAATCTATTTCATTATTAACCATTTTCCCTATTTTATATTGTAATTCTTTAGACAAACCTAATAGAAGATTACCTTCAATACGTTCATCTTTGTTATAAATTCTAGATTTTCTTATCCAACAATTTTCAACTTCTCTACGTATATCAGTAAATAATCTTTCAAAACTATATACAGGATCATTGGTATCAATATATAAACTATCAACTGCTGCTTTTAAAATAGGGTTATTTTCTAATTCTTTTTCAAATAAATACTTAATTGCTTCATATCGTTTTTCTAAAGCTTGAACCATTTTCAGAGGGAATGAGCTTAGTGGCTTACTTTCGCTAACAATTTCTATAAGTGTATTCAAAATTGCATATAAGTTTTTTTTATTTCTTTGAGTAATTCTAATTAAAGACTCATCAGTTTCTTTACAGGGATCATCTTCTGATGAAGTATTTATCTCTATAAGGGTACAGTTTTCTTCAATGGCTTTAGCAATCTTTAAATCATCTTCATTGGTTAATGAACTATTAAATAAATTTAAAGTTAAAAGTTTTGGAGAAATAAGTATTTGTTCAATAATTATATCCACTTCTGAGCTATCGTAACTTAAACCATTTAATTTTACATTTGATGATTTATTTATCAATTCAAGGATTTTAGGGCTTGTAGTGCTGAAGTTTTCTCCCTCTGTTCCTAATTCACTTAAATCTAATATATCAAAAAAAAGATTTGTATTATCCTTAATAGTCTCAACTAATTCTTCAACGCCTTCTTCAACGTACGCAAAACCCTTAAGTTTAAGTATTTTAATTGAATCATTGCGTTCAAAAGCTTCAGCAAACAATGTAACATCACTAATATCATGATCCTTTGGTCGAATTAATTCAACTATAGTTTTACTTTCGCCAATAGCATGAAGAACTGCTTCTGTAACATTATCATCAGAATCAGGACTTAATTCTATTCTTTTAGTATGTTTAATTATATTAGATAAATATTGTAGCTGTTTTTCATTTTTTTCATTTAGATCTTCACAAATGCTAATTTCACTAATTTCGCCTTTGTAAATGGAAGAATTTAAAATCTTTAAAATTTTATTATTATCTATAGTTATTGTGTCAAAAAAATTATTAAGTGTATAATGCTTTATAGAGTTGTTTTGTGTTATTGCTCGTGCTATTTTTTTAGCAAATTTTAATTCAGGAGGTGACTTAAAAATTAAGGATAGATTCTCTAAACTAGCATTAGAATGAATGATATTTATAATATTCTTCTGAATCTCTCTGTCATCATTTATATTACTTAAAAGCTTTAAACTAATTTCTTTTAATTGCCCGTTTTTTGAATATGTAAAGTTATATAAATTCTTATAAGATTCAAAACTAATATTTGAACCATCAATTTTTAATTTTGTAAAATATTTATTCTGTTCTAAAGCTTTGATAAGACCCTTAATTGCAAAGTCATCAATTTCTATAATTTCTATTTTTGTAACTTTACGCGCTTTGATAATAGAATTATTGATACTATTATAAATATATTCAATTTTATTCTTTGTTTCGCTTGTTTTAAGGAATGATTCGTATTCATTCAAGTTCCCTTCAAATACATGGGAAATAAATGAAGGTGCATTTTTTATAAGTCTGTAAGGTTTTATATCGATACAAATAGACAAAGGTTTTGTAACTTCGACCTCAAAAAAAACTTCTCTTAACTGATCAAGAGTAAGATCGTACAATGCCGAATTAAAATGAACCATTACTGAATTCACAAATTTTGCTATATATGGATTACTCATTTTAACTGCCTATATTTATACTTTAAATAAAATATAGTTAATTATCTAAAAGGTTTTGTCAATAAATATTTAAATATAATTAATAATTAATAATTAATCTCTTTAATGTAATTATTTAATTAAAGATTTTGTTTGATCTTTAAGTTTTCTAATAGTTTTAGATAAATTTTTTCTAGAGTAATTATATCAATTGTAT
>JBKBYG010000034.1:0-16531 GCA_046313435.1 Alphaproteobacteria bacterium | reverse complement strand
TTAAAATAAAAAATGAAAAAAACAAGCAGAAAGAATTAGATAATAGTCAAAATAAAAAGGAGGAAATCGGTGGACCTAAAGGACCCGAGCCAACAAGATATGGTGATTGGGAAAAGAACGGTAGAGTTAGTGATTTTTGATTAATGTTTAAAAATTTTACTTTTTGTTAATTTTGTAACTTTATAATAAGGTTATTATTAAAAGAATACTAAGGTAAGATTAATGTATGATCTTGAAAAAATATTTGGCTTTAAGCTATCTAATCTTAATAAATTACAAAATAGCTTATTAAAGAAATACTATAATAGTAGAAATCAAATTAATAGTAAAAATACAGTTTTGCCTCAAATAAAAAATATAATTTTAAAAGATTTGAATAATTTTTATAATTCATTATCTCAAACTCATAAAGATGCTCTAAAAGATTGGCTAACTTTTGAAATATGTGGAATAGATAAAAATATCATTACTTCACTAAAAATTTCAGAATTTATTATAGAAAATAAACTGCAAAACAATTTTGCGATTTCTGAAGATGGTAAATCATATTTTTTAACTTCAGAATCTTATGAAAAAGCAGAAATTATTTGTAAAAGATTTGAACAAAAATATAAAAATTCTAGTTATGAAATTATAGAGGTAAATGATGGAAAATAATTTTTTAGCTCAACCTAAATTTATAGTAAAAATTGATATTGAAAAATTTAATTCTGTAATAGGAAATCAAATTTTAAACGAAAATACAATGAAGTTTTCTAAGCAAAATAAATTTGCACATTTGGATAAAGACATTGAAATTATTACGCATAATCTTAACGGCATTAACTCTTCAAACACTGAGAGAAAGGAACAAGAATTTTCTCACAATGATTTAAATACAGAAGTAAATAATATAAAAAATACTATAAATAAGCACAAAAGTGATAAAGAAGCACAGGAAACTGGCAAAACTAATCATCTGCCAAAATCAATAAAAGGAAGAGGTTAGTATGCAGGTAGGTGCAATAGGAGGTGGTGGTGCAATAAGCTTTGCTTCAGTTAGTGCTAATTCAATCTCTACTCAAGCTGGAGCCTATGCTGGTGGATCTGATTCAAGTGTAAGTGAAGTAAGAAACCAAGCTTTGCTTTTTAGTGCAACACAAGATTTGCTTGCGACATTAGCCCTTTCATCAGGAGATAATGAAAAAAAAGATGATTCGGGTTTAAAATTAGCTCTTGAGATTTATGCTGTTTCTGCTGCTTTACAATCTATGATGAGTTCAGGTGCTTTAAGTGGAGGTCCTGCTTTTGACGGTGGTTCAGGTGGAGGTGCCGCAGGTGCTGTTGGAGGAGTAGGAGGAATAAGTGCTTAAGCCTTTTCTTTAAGTACATGCTTATCAAATAAATAGTTAAACTCCGCACCATATATAAGTATCATATTCATTATATAAAAAAATATAAGACTAGCAATTATTCCTCCTAAACTTCCATAAATAAAATTTACTTGCTTAAAGTTTTTTAAATAATTTGATAATAAACTTCCAGCTATTGACCATAATACTACTACAATAAATGCGCCAGCCATTACTGAATTAAGTTTGAGCTTAGTATTAGGTACTATAAAATAAATTGTGCATACTACAAAAAATAAAATTATTTCTAATAAGAAATACCTTATATAATACCAAGCAGGGGCTAAATTAGTTAGAAAATCCCTTAATATAAAAAATTGATTATCAAAAAAATTTAAACCAAATATTTTTTCATATATTATAGGGACAAGAATAAGTATTAAGGTTGCTATTATTATTATAACAGTAAGTAGAAGAAACTGAAATATACTTAATAGTCTTCTTAATATATACGGTGGAGGTGTAGTATCTAAATATACTCTATTTAATATTGTACGCAACCCTTCAACGGAAGAAGAGGCTGTCCAGATCGCTCCAAAAATTGCAAGTGTTAGTAATCCTTCGGGAGGGCCGGATATTATTTCATGAATTCGGGGCTCCAAAGCATAGGAAATATTTTTAGGTAAACTTTCTTGTATAAAATGTATAAATTTAGTTCCAATTGCTGTCTCACCTATAGCTCCTGTCAAGGCTACTATAAAAACCATAAAAGGAAATAATGATACAATTGATAAAAATGCCATATAACCAGCATGTTCAATACCATCATGCTCAATAGTATTTACAGCTGCGTCATATAAACATTTAATGGTTTTCTTATATTTATTCATTATAATTGCATCCAAAATTTAGCAAATAGTTTATTATTATAATTATACTTATGCAAGAGATCTAATGGGAAAAAATAAAAAAATAATTATTGTTGCAGGTCCAACTGCTAGTGGAAAGTCTGATTTTGCAATTGAAATTGCAACTAGAATAGGAGGCGTGATTATTAATGCTGATTCAGTACAACTATATAAAGACATCCCTATATTGTCTGCGCAACCCTCAAAATCTATGTTAAGTAAAATTCCTCATAGGCTCTATTCTGTTTTAGAATCATATGAAGCCACTTCTGTAGGTGGTTATCAAATGCAAGCGGTTCAAGTTATAAATGAAATACATAACCAAGAGAAAATTCCTATAATAGTTGGCGGTACTGGCCTTTACATTAAAAGTATAATAGAAGGTTTATCAAATATTCCTGAGATTGATAATGACACACGTTCTAAAATAAGAGATTTATTTGCAAATATAGGTAATGAAGAATTCTACAAAATTTTAACAGAAAAAGATCCTGTAATGGCAAGTAAATTAAACATAGGAGATAGTCATCGTTTAATCCGTGCTATGGAGGTGATTCAGGCAACAGGTAAATCGCTTGATTATTGGCATAACTTACCAATAAAGAAACCATTCGAAAATGCAAAAATATTTACTTTAGTACTTATGCCGGAACGTTCAATGCTTTATGAAAAATGTAATTTAAGATTTCAACAAATGATTGAATTTGGTGCAATTGAAGAAGTAAAAAATCTCTTAAACAAAAATTTTTCAAATCATATTACTAAGGCAATAGGCGTAAATCAGATCATCAAATATCTAAAAGGCGAAATTGAATTAAATAATGCAATTGAAGAAGGAAAAACTCTAACAAGACAATATGCAAAAAGACAATTTACGTGGTTTAATAATCAATTATCAAATTCTTACAAAGCTATTTATCAAAACATACAGGATCTTTATAAAGATAAGAGTATAAAAGAAGTAATAAATTCTTTCATTGAATAAGGGGTAGTAACATGTTGTGGGAATATATTTCGAAACAAGCAAGTTATCTCTATAGTTTTAGTAGGAGCATAGTAAGTAATATTAAGTATCGTCTGATAAGACTAGGGATATTCGATGCTGTATTGGCAAATGATTTAGAATTAGTAAATAAGGTTTTAAAAGATCATCCGGAAGCTGCTTTTAATTTAGGAAGCAAAGGATCTGCCCTCCATTATGCAGCTCTGAGAGCGGATATAACGTTTAATAATGAGATAAGAAATTATTTTTTGCATATAAAAGGCTTGGATTTTAATGCTAATATAAGTGAATATTTCGAACAATTATTTAATGATACGATTTCGAAAGATAATCGCCAATTAATGGCACTTGACGAATTAAATAAGTTATTTGGTCATGAAGCAGTAGAACATTATTTATTATCGAAATATGCTTCGCAATATATAAATTTTGATAATTGGAACCCTAATAGTGAAGATACAGAAAAAACAATCAAAATAATTGAAGCAATAACTAAAGCTGGAGCAAAAGTTAACTTAGAAGCAAATTTTATTGATAATTTTGTAATGACGCCTTTATCTGTCGCCGTCAGATCAGGACATAAAAGAATAATTGAAAAATTCTTGGAATTGGGTGCAGATATTAATAAATTAGGATTGGATAATTTAATTGAAATGCGAGGAAAAGAATTACTGATAACTTCTACTATTAAATTTCTTATAACTAAAGGTTTGAATATTAATGAAGAGCAGATAAATAAATTAGAATCTAAAAATCCTGGAAAAAATTTAAAACAAGAGTTAATTAGGCTAAGATCAGAATATATAGTTCAGCATAGTCCTAATAACCCTTCAAATATTAGTTTTGTTGAGTTAACACGAGCTCAAAAATCAGAAATTGGTCACAATATAGTCTAATAATTGCTCATATACATTTAGGAGTTCTTTCTTAGGAATAATAAAATCGTTAAACATAATAGCAAAATTAATTTTATTACCTTTATCAGTGACGGCATAACCAGCAAGATTTGCTGCGGATTTTAATGTGCCAGTTTTTGCGAATATTTTTCCTTTTAATTTAGAATATTGATAATTTTCTAAAGTGCCATCAACACCCATAATAGGAAGACTTGAAAAAATATAAGGATAAATTTCAGAATCTTTTCTAATAATATAAAGTAATTCCACTATTGATTCAGGAGAAATTAAACTATAATAAGACCCAACACCATCAGCTAATCTAAATTTTTCAGTATCTATATTTTCTTTACTTAATATCTCTAATATTGCTTTAATACCTAAATTATTGCTTCCAGGCAATTTATAGTAATTATACGAAATAGTTCGAACTAAACTTTCCGCTATTAAATTATCCGAATTTTTAAGTAATTCCCTTACTATTTCTTTTAAAGTAGGTGATTCATGGACAAAAGCTGGAATAAGAATATTAGGCGTAATACCAAAATCAATTTTTCCTTTCACTGATATTTTATTCTCATTTAAATATGAGGTAATCAAATTTTTAGCTAATAATCTTGGATTTTGATAAGCTAGTTTTATAGTTTTAGGAAGTTGAGATTTTTTAAAGCTGCCTTGTAAATTATAAACATCATCTAAAATGGTTGAAGTCCAATCTATATATTCATTTGAAATAATTAAAGAATTTCTAATATGTATGGAGCCTGTTTTATCTTCAAGCTTTAATTTAATGCTATTACCTTGATCTTCAATCTTTACTTTAAAGCAGTTTTTATCAATAATAATTGCACTAATCGGGGCAGCAAAACAATACGCTTCATCACCAAGCGTATTTCCTTCTGTATGTAATATGTTATCAAATTGACTATCATCAATAATAACATTGTTAATATTATTTATACCTAACTGATTTAATTTATTTAACAAATTTTCTAAATCTGTGCTTTTAAATGTTGGGTCGCCACTAAATTTTATATAAAGGTTAGAAATATCTTTAGAAGATTTATCAATATAAATTCTAGTAGTATATTTATATTCAGAACCCAAATATTTTAAGCTAGAATATGCAGTATATAATTTAATAAGGCTAGCTGGAGTAAAAAGATGTTTAGAGTTATACTCATAGATTAGTTTATCATCATTTTTAACTATAATTCCAACATTCACAGCTTGTTTTATAGGCTTTAAAATTTGATCCATATTATGAATATTATCATTAGAATTAGTATATTTGGTACAATTACTAAAACATAGGAGCAGTAGAAAGAAAAATATATACTGGAAACTTATCATGATTATTCTTTTACTACAATACAAGCTTGGTTTAATTTAGAAAGTTTCTTGCATAATAATCTTGCATCAGATTCACCGGAGATAGGGCCTGCTTGGAGTCTATAATAAACACCTTTTGAAGCTATTTTTTTTTGTGCAATATAGGGCTCTAATTTTGATAATAAACTAGAATAAGAAACCTTAATTTTCTTCCATTCAGTTAAAGCCTCTTTTTCGGTTTTAAACGAAGCTAATTGAACCCTATAAGGTGGAATTTTATTTTTTTTGCTATCATTTTTTATGTTCGATAATTTATTTTTTTGATTTGAAGGGAAAGGTTTGATATAAGTCTGTTCTTCTTTGATTTCATTAGAATTATTTATAGACTCGGCTTCTTTTTTTATAAAATGATTAGTGTCTTCTGCGTTTTCATTAATGCTTGAGTTAGCTAGAATCTCACTTGAAGGTTTTTGATTATTAGTTGAATCGGGGTTCTCTTGAGGTGCTTTAGCTACTTCGTCAGGTTTATCTTCTTCAGTATTATTAATTATATTAGATTTATCTATAGGTTCCTCTGGTGATGGCAATATTCTTTCTACTTTAGGTAAGTTGTCATTTTTTTTAGTAATAAGATTATTATATACAGTTTTATCCATATTTGGCACAACCATACCGCCGGGGTCGAGAGGTTTAATTTTCACCGGTTCATTATCTGCTTTAATTAAAGGAATATCTTTCGAATTATGTATGTCATTATTTTTAAAACTATACCATAATAGTGAAGTAAACCCTATAGTTACTATGATAATAGCAATAATCGTAGGAGTATTTTTTGCAAAAAATAATTTTTCATTTTGCTCAAGTTCTTTTAAAAGACTTTTTGAGTTAGTTAAGGGTTCTTCTGGGTTAAATCTATCTTCTTCCATTTTATCTAAATAATTTATTCGCTGCTAAATTTCATATTATTTTCAGTAAAAATTTTCCATATATCGGAAATTACTTCAGTTTTAACTTGATCTTTATGTTCATTTAAAGTCCAACAAGTTAGATCATATATAAGATTATGTTTATAAAAACCTTCAATTTTACAAGTTATTTCGTGCGAAGGTAAAACTTTAGAATGGTATTTGGTAGCTTTAATTAGTAGCTCACATATCTTTTCAGGATCATTATCCAAATCTAGATTCAGCTTAATTTGAAGTTGTACAGGATGCGTTTTTTTCTCAATATAACTGATAATTTTAGAATTTATTATATCTTCGTTTGGAACAGTAATTTCGCTGCCGTCTTGAGCGTCAATTATAGTCGTTCTAGCGCCTAAATATTTAACTTTTCCTCTAACGCCTGTTTGGAGCTCAATTAAATCATCAACTTTAATAGCTTTTTCAAATAATAAAATAATACCACTGAGGAAATTTGAAGCTATTTTTTGCAAGGATAAAGTTAGAGCAAAAACAAAGGCTCCACTAAATAAAGTTAATGTTGTGAAATCAAATCCTAGTAGATTTAATCCTATTATAGCTAAGGCAATATAAAGAAAAATATTAAAAAATTTCAATAAAATAATTTTAGTATTAATATTCCATTCAGATTGTTTTTTAATAGAATTTTCGCCAGCCTTAGATAGATATTTCCCTATCCAAAATAATATTGATGCTATATATACTGCTTTAACAAGTAGTAGAATAGAAAATCGATTTTTACCAATATCAAAACCTATTAAATCTAAATCGCTTATTATTAAATCAAGTAAACCTAAAATATTTAATATGATGGGACTTATAACTAGAAGAGATATTATCTTTAGGTGAAAGTTATTTTTAATAAATTTTTCATTACTAATTGTATAGACTAACAATAAAAAAGTAACTTTTAATATTCTTAGCAAGTTTTCATAATTACCAGATATATAATAAGAAACTATAGTTCCACATAAAAAGAACACGATCGAAATCAATAAAGAAAGAGATCTAATATCAATATATTGAAAATTATATTTTTCTCTATATTTAGCAATTAATGACTCTATTAAAGGCTTAAACTTTCTAAAAAAAATTTCTACAGCTAATGTTGCTATAAAACACGCTATAATAACTAACCATTCAAATAAATGGTTGCCAGAAACTGCATTTTTGTAAAAATGATAAAAATCAATCATACTAGTTTTAAAAAATCTTTTAAAATTACGAGCATAACTTCTATAAAAATTAGATATATTACAATAAGCTCTAACCTTGAAGAGTGAAGATGCTTGAGCTCCTCAGATAAAATTTTATATACTTCATCTAATACATTTAATCTTGTATGTAAAATTTCCAAACGTTGAGCGATATCAAGAAATTCTACAGTCATATGGTAATAGGGCTCGTATCTTGGTTTCCGCCAAAAAAATTCTGGCGTATCTAATAAATCACTATGCAAGTTAATTGATATACGCTCATTAAATAATGCGCCAATTTTTTTTGCTAATCTTTTTCTTGAAAGGGAGGTAGAACCATGTGCAGCAAATTCATCTGTCAAGTGCCTATTATTCTTAATAGTATTACTTACAGTATCTTCGAAACTGCTTAATTTAACAGATTGAGAAAGTGCATGCGAAATAGATAATTTAATTAGTACATCATTTGATTCTAAAAAAATTTCATCTGTTTCTTCTTTGATAAAGGTTTTCTCATCATTATTATAAAAATAGGTAGAATCATCATCATATACTTTATCAGTAGGTTTGATTTCAAAAGGTTTTATATCTTGCAATATTTGAACTTTCTCTGTCTCTGTAATTCCCCACATGATTGTACACCCATAAGGAAAAAAAAATATATTTTTTTCGTCTCCATCATATAAGTGTATGACGTCTTCAAACATATTATATTGTAATGATTTCTTCTCAAAATCTTTGATTAAATCAGGAATTAAATAAGATTCTGCAGTGCAAAAGGCTAAACATTTCATAAAATTAAAAACTTAGATTATCTTATATTTGAAATTCGGTAATATTCTGTCATAAATTATAGTTTAAAACAAATTTTACTCTATTATGCTTAAATTATATAATTTAATGCTGTTTGTAAAGATATACTGTCTGTAAAGTTTTCATTATAGTAAAAATTTTATTAAAGTTTTTTTACCATTATATATTTAAGTTGTAATTTGTTATAATGCTGGAATTATAAAACTCACTGTTGAGCCAATATCATTGTTATTCTCAGCCCAAATTTTACCATGGTGAGCTGTGATAATTTCTAAACAAATTGCTAAACCTAGGCCGCTGCCATTTTCATATGTTTTAGTCTTACTACTCTGAGTAAATTTAGAAAATATTTCAGTTTCTTCTCCTTTAGGTATCCCAATTCCTTTATCTTCAACAGAAAACTTAATTCCTTTAATAGTTTCATTTTTTTCGTTCAATAAGTTTTCTTTTTTAATTTTAACAATTATAATATCATTATTACTAAATTTAATAGAGTTCACTAATAAGTTGCGTATAACTTGGGTAATTAGCTCTTTATCGCAATAGCATTTTGCCTCTTCACAGTCTACTTGAAATGTAATTTGTGAATTTTTATTAGAATTTTTGATTTCTTCAATAATGTGTACCGTTATAGAAATTAAATCATTTTCAAGCATAGAAAAGGACATTTTTCCAGATTCTAATTTTGATAAATCTAATAAATTATTCATTAAGCCAAGCAAGCGGGAGCAATTTCTATATATATTTTCAGCATACTGATAGCGTTTTTCTTCGCTGATTTTCGACCAATCGTAAACAAGGGATTTAGCAAAATTGATAACAGTATGAACTGGAGAACGAATCTCAATACTCATTTTATTTAAAAAGTCGGATTTAGCTGCCAGTGCCGCTTGAAGCTGAAATGTTCTTTCGTTGACATTTTGTTCAAGATTATGGTTCAGTATATTCACCTGTTTATTAACTTCTTCAAGTTGAAAAGTTTTAGTGGCCAATTCTTGCTGGATTTTTTTTTCTGCTGAAATATAATTTAAAACTTTTTTTAATTGCGTTTCTAAAATCAATATTTCTTGAGCATAATTTCCATGAAAAGATATATTTTCATTTCCATTAGAAATTTCATTTGCAATACTAGCAAGGTTAAGAATCGGATTAACTATACGTTTGTAAATCAAGCCTAAAATTAACAGTGAACCTATAAAGAAAATCATAAATTCAAGCATTCTTATGCTCCAAATTTGCCAAAATTGTTTATAGCTAAGATTTTTATCATAAGAAACAATAATGGCATGAAAAGGATATTTTTCCAATTCCATATATCTTTCTAAGACATTGTAATAAACATAATTCTTGTTTTTGTTAAATAAAGGCTGCGTTTGTAAAAATGCTGTAGGTTTAGTGCTATCATAGCGTTGTTTGAACAAGGAAAGAATATCTAAATTAGAATTTATATCTTTATTATTTGCGGATTCAGCAATAATATTGTTATTGTTAATTAGGATAAAGCTAATATTTTCATTTGCAATAGTCTGTTCAATTTTAAAAATTAGGCTATTCATATCAAAGCCAAAGATAATTGAGCCTAAATATTGTCCATTATTGTCTGCTACTCCCATACCTGCAGGTATTATCCACTGCTTGCTTGCTGCTCCGTAAACGGGTTGGCTTCCTAAACAAAGCTTTCCAGGATGTTTAATAGTGCAAGGCAAGTAATCTCTATTTAGCATATTTGGAGGTTTCGAAATTATACCAACATTTCCATCAACTGTTAAAAAACCATCCTTATTTACCCAAGAGAACATATTCCAAGAAAATGCTACATTAACTTTATGGTTGCCTCTAAAACTTGCTAAGATTTTATAAATCTCATCTTTTGAAGTAGGTTTATTTTTAATCTGATTAGAAATATACTCCATTTGGTACGAAGTGTAATCGAGATCGTCAATCAATACACGTTCAATTCTTTGTGATACAGAATCTAACAAATTTTTAATATCTTCCGATTGATCTGAGTAAACCTGCCAAGTAAACCAAAATGAAATTACAACTGTTATTAATGTTAAACTTATAGAGATTAAAACGAAATCTCTGTATAAAGATGATCTTCTTATCATAATTTATCTATGCATATTGACAGTTTGATGATTTCCAGTTTCAATTCCAGCAATTTTTAAATCACTTTGTACTTTACTAATAATATCTTTAGTTGCACAAATTTCAATATTAGATTTATTTGTGCTAATTAAGATAGTAGCACCAAAATCTGTATAATATTCTTTTATTTTATCTAAATAATTTTTTATATCAATAATATCTTTGCCAACAGTATTAAACTTGTTAAAATTAAAAAACTTTAATAATGAATTAGAAGACTTATTGTTCATAGATGAGGTAGTATTTTTATGTTTCTCAATCAAAATTATAATTTTTTGTTCTGAGGGCATATTAGCTATTATATTAAATTCTTTAACTATATCTTGAAAAATATTTTTTTTTATATTTTCTTGGTTATCATCAGAGCTTTCTTTTTTTGCATGATTAATTGTGAATTCACCGAGACTACTACTAGAGGCTTCCGTACTGTTACTACTAGCATTGGAAATTGAGGATTCAATTAAATAATCTGTTTCATAATTACTACCAGAAATATTGATTTCTTCACAACTTAAAGATTTGGCTGGAGGTTTTTTTACTGGTTGAGGAGTGTGAAATCCTACTACTGAAGATTCTTGTCCTATACTTCTTGCTTTAGATCGTAAAAGAGGCCATGGCTTAGTAGGTTCGTGCTCAATTACCACATCTTCATGATTTACTGGTGTTTTTTCTGCATTAGCCTTTATGCTGGCATAAGTAGATAAAGCATGGGTACTGCTTGCTATATTTCTACCTTGGAGCTTAATTCTCTGGTCATTTTCAATATAAAATACGCTTAATTCTGTGCATACAAATAATATATCCGCTTTAGGATGCTCACGTTCAATTTCTGTTATAATTTGATAAAAATCTTCACGCGCTATAGCAAGATCGGTGTCCTTTTTAACCATAAAAATAATATCATATATTTTATCTAGTAAAATTTTATCGGGTTTAATTATTTTTGTATATTTAGCGCTTATTAATTTATCATTATATAGATCTTTTTGAACTGTAGCGGGCGTTCCAAGTATAAATACTTCTTTGTGTAAATTATTATTTTGCGATCTGTCTTGAGATCTTTTTAAGAATTTGGCTTCAAGACCTGAAATTACAGCGTCTCTTATATCTAAAATTTCTATATTTTCTTTTAAAAATAATTTATAGCAATCTGTAAATATGTGGGCAGTATTACAAGGCAGTGTAAGAAAATTTATTAAACCATTTAACATTAAGATGCAATTTAGGTAATGTATTCTAAAATCCTCAGAGTCTGCAATATGTCTTCCTTCCATAATACATTTGCTTTTATATGGTGCTAAAGTATCATCCAGTCCTATAAAAAAAACATGTTTTTCGGCAAGCAATCGATAGTAAGTTGCTGAAGCAAGAGGCCCGGCTCCTCCAATAACGCCTATGATTTTGGAAAGTTCTGTAGAAATAGAAGACAAATATTTTAAAATTTTTGAATATTCGCGCTTTTTTAAATTTCTTGCAGAGTTGGTTTCCGCTGTTGATTCAATAACAGATTTTATTTCTTTTAGCTTCTTGCTAACTTCTGTTTCAATATCTTTTAAATTTTCTTCAGTTTCTTTTATTGCAGAGTTAATAGTTTCAATGTTATTTAATTTAATAAATAGTTCTTTAGGAGACTCATTATTAGCTTGATCATTTTCAAGTTTTTTTTGTTTTTGTAATAAATCTTTTTTAAGATTTTCTAATCTTTCCCCCCATTTAGACTTTAAGTCTTGATATATATAATTATAAACTTCGCTGTAATAATCTTTTCCTTTATAAATAATATCATCAATTTTGACTCTTAAATAATTATTATTAAAGCTGAATTTTTTAGGCAAAGATTCTTTGCACTTTGTATAAATATCATGGAAATATTCTAACTTTTCGTTTTCTGATTGTTCTTTTTGATAAGGAGAAAACGTAGAAAAATCATAAAATGATAATTTTTCAGGAGAAGTTTCTAAAGGACGTGTTTTTACAAATTCTTCCCATATTTTTTTTTCTTCCTGAGTAAGTTTTCTAGGAAATACAAAAATGTCTGCTCCCATGCTCCAATTTAATAAAAGAGCATTTTTGAATTCTTCAGAACTTCTAATAGGTATTGAAAAAAGGCTTGTTGGAGCGTGTTCCTGATCCTCTTTTGAACCTTGGGCAGTAAAATAATTCACAAAATCATAATATAGTTCTGCGCCAGCTACCTGATCAAGAGAAATAAAAGCTATTGTTTGCATATGAATTAAATTTTTATTAATAGTTAAAAAATAGATAATATTAAAAAGGTTAACTTATTATTAATTCTATTTTCAAACTATGTTTTATGGAAGTGAAAAAAATTTTAGTAGGGGTTTTTTAATAATAATTTAACCAAGCTCTTGTATTTTAATTAGCATATAATTTAATTTAATTTTTAAAAAAGTATTATAAGGTTTATTTTATGCGTAAAATAATAATTTCTGGCATGATAGGGAATACTCTTGAATGGTATGACTTCGCTCTTTATGGACATTTTGCTACAATCATCAGTAAATTATATTTTCCAACGGATAATCCTTCATTGTCATTAATTGCAGCATTTAGTGTTTTTGCAGCAGGATTCCTCATGAGGCCAATTGGTGGAGTGTTGTTTGGATATATTGGAGATAAATTTGGTAGAAAAGCTTCTCTAATATTATCTATATTACTTATGGCAATTCCTACAGCATGTATAGGAATTCTTCCTACTTATGACCAAATAGGGATTTTTGCTCCTCTACTCTTAACTTTGATAAGATTACTTCAAGGTTTATCGTTGGGAGGTGGTTTCAGTGGATGTATAGCTTTTACAATTGAGCATGCTCCAGAAAATCGAAGGGGATTTGCAGGAAGTGCTTCTGTTTTTAGTATGTGTGCAGGAATACTTCTTGGACTCGGAGTAGCGACATTATTTTCACATATTTTACCTATAGAAAAATATGAATCTTGGGGCTGGAGAGTTCCTTTCATTATTAGTATTTTTATAGGATTGATTGGATTATATATGAAAAATCTAAATGAAAGTCCAGAATATATTAAAGCAAAAAATGAAGGTACTTTATCTAAAACTCCTCTTAGGGAAGTTACAAAATTCTACTTACCAGAATTAATGGTGGCTATTGGTATATATTTTACGGTAACTGTGCCATTTTATACTTTAATGATATTTATGAATAGTTTCATGTCGAAAATAATAGGGCAACCTATCAGGGACGCATTACTTATGAATTCAATTAGCATTGTAATATTAATGTGTATTTTGCCTTATGCATCGTCTTTATCTGATCGTATCGGACGCAAGCCTGTATTAATATTTAGTTCTGTTGCGTTTATCTTAATGACTTATCCAATATTTCAATTGCTTATGACTAATGGATTTATTGCGCCTCTTTTGGGTCAGATATTATTTGCTACAATACTGGCATTTTACATTGCTCCAGTGCCAGCAATATTAGTTGAACTATTTCCTACAAGTGTAAGATTTACAGGGGTTGCTTTATCATATAATATTAGTGCAGCAGTGTTTGGAGGTACTACTCCAGCTGTAGCCATTTGGTTAATTGAAAATACTGAACGTGAAGATGCTTTAGCATTCTATATTATTTTATTTGCTAGTTTATCATTAGCAAGTCTGTATTTCTACAAAGATAGATTTAATGAGCCATTAAGAGCAAAATAATGTTCTTAAGTCATTTTTAAAAAAGCCCTAGATTTAGGGCTTTTTTATTATCCATAATGTACTACTTCATTCATGCGTTGAAGTTTTTGATTATTTGAAATATGCCAAATAGCTATAACTTTAATTTGTTTAATAACTTCGGATGATAAGTTTTCTATATTTATATTATATCTTACAATGCATTTTTTCTGATCTTCAGATATAATAATTTCTTCAAAAGGTATTTGAACTTTAAGAATAGCACCGCCTTTTCTAAATTCTTCAAAATGTTGATATAAAGATTCCTGCCCTGAGCAAATAATTTTATCATTTAATTGCATAATAAAATCAGAAGTAAAATATTTATTTAAATCTTGTTCTACAAAGCTATTTTTTGGGTCGGATATCTTATTAAACCATAAATAAATATCAGTTACTAAGTTTAAAATTTCTTGATTATTCATAATATTTCTCCTATAATTAATTGAACGATCATTCAATGAGTATCATAAATTTAATGATCATTCAATCAATATTTTAGAAATATTATGGATAAAACAAAAAAAAAGATATTAGATGCGGCAACTCATGTATTTGTTGAAAAAGGATTTTCTGGTTCTTCAATAAGTGATATTGCAAAAACTGCAAATATAAACCAAAGCTTAATTTACCACCATATAGGGAATAAAAAGGATTTATGGCAAGAAGTAAAGAGGCAGCTTTTAACCCACGTGTTAGAAGAGAATATAAATGATTCAATATGTGATGGTTTTAAAAAATTTTTAGATTTAATTATACAACAAAGACTGAAAGCATATGAGGAAGACCCTAGAATCTTACGAATTATTCAATGGCAAATGTTAGAAGATGAAGATAACGAACTAATTGGAGAAAATCAAATAACTCCAGTTGAATGGATAAAAATTATAAAAAAATTTCAGCAAGAAGATAAAGTTAAAAATCAATATAGCGCAGATCTCATAGCTCTATATATACACACAAGCTTAAATGCAGTATTATTTGATCAGTTCAAAATATTTTCAAAAAACAAAATTAAAAAAGAACAATATATAAATATGGTAAAAGAAATATGCCTAAAAAATTTTCAATGCGAGATAATCAAATAAATTTTATTAAACGATATGGATTATAATAGCGAAATCAAAGGTGTTAAAGGCATTATTAAATCATCCAATAATCCGGATAAATATTTACTAGCAATGCATAATAATACAAGTATAGAAAATAAAGGAAAATGGACTTTTTTGGGCGGTAGAATTGAAGAAACTGATCAGTCTTATGAAGATACGCTTCAGAGAGAGCTTATTGAGGAATTAAATTTGCATCTTAAAATAGAAAGAGAGATAGGAATATTTGAATATAAGCAAAAGAGCCGTATATATATGGTAATGTCTGCTTTAGCGCTAAATGATCCTAGTATTGTTTCAAACGAAATTCTTAAAATAGATTGGTTTTCTTATGATGAAATGATTGAAATGCATAATAAGAGCTTATTACAGACTGAATTCGAAATTATGGCGATTGAAAAATGTAATAGTTTATTATAAGCAGTTAATAAATGCGCTTTTAAATAATTTTTCTATTTGTTTAAGCAACTACTGCGACTTTAAATTGCAAAGAGAACAAAGAAATATTTATATAATTTTTTATATAAATATTTCTTTAAATGTTATTAATTATTCTCTGTCTTAGTTGCAACATAACGTTTTTCTTTAATTCTTGCAGCTTTACCACGAAGTTCACGCATATAATATAATTTTGCTCTACGAACAACGCCTCGTCTTACAACTTCAATGCTTTCAACGCGTGGAGAATAAAGTGGAAAAATACGCTCTACACCTTCGCCGTGACTAATTTTACGCACTCTAAATGAAGAATGTAAGCCTCGGTTCTTTCTAGCGATACATACACCTTCAAAGGCTTGAATACGCTCATTAGCTCCTTCAACGATTCTGTAATTAATTTTAACTGTGTCTCCTGGTGCAAAATCAGGGATTTTTTTACCTTCAGCAAGCTTTTCAATTTGAGCTTGTTCAAATTTTTCAACTAAATTCATTTCGTCCTCTAAGTTTTTAATTACATCTTAATACATTAAAATAAAATATAATGCCAGTAGTTTTTATTTTTTTTATAAATAATTATTACAAAGATGTTTTATTTTTGATTTTGTTAATTTTTAATCTTTTCTTAATATACAATATTTAATTTTATTATTGTTAACAGATAACAATATTTAAGGAACATTATTTTT
>JBKBYG010000033.1:0-16775 GCA_046313435.1 Alphaproteobacteria bacterium | reverse complement strand
TCGGCTAATCTGGGGCTTTAGAAACTGCGAAAACTTTGTGGGAACCTTTTCGCGCCTCCAAATGAAACGCCATTCACGCTCGGGTGCAAAAGCTAAATGCTTATGGCTCGCAGCCAAAAAGTATATCAACTCATTGAACGCATGAGAAAAAATATGAGGACTCGCGTTGCGTTCCTCTGGGCTTAATGAGTCCAAAACATCCGCAAGCTGATTGAAAGCAGTTTCGCATCTAGTGATGAGGCCTTCGTCAGATTCGTAAAATACGGGCCAAAAAGCAATATCGCCAAGGTCAATAGAGCCGAGTTGCATGGGATTCAGGTCAAGAACAATAGCGACGCCATTTCCATCAGCAGCGTAGCTCCGCCACATAGTCAAGTTGTCGTGCTGATTGCTGTCGGCATTCGTCTCCGACCAACAGGAAATAAATGAGTCATAGGGGTCGTTCAAATAATTCTGACGATGTATGTCGTTCACGCTTGCAAAATGACTTTGATATTCTTTAAAAGTAGTAGAGCCAATACATTTAAAACTTCCTCTTGCAAGTGCTGGCTTTAATAAATTACCGGCATCAAGAGATCCACCACTAGTTGCGCCTGCGCCTATTATAGTGTGAATTTCGTCAATAAATAATATTGCGTTAGGTAGTTTTTCGATTTCTTTAATAACAGATTTAATTCTGTCCTCAAAATCACCTCTATATCTGGTTCCTGCAACAAGTGCACCCATATCTAATGAAAAAATAATAGCGTTTTTAAGGATTTGAGGTACATTACGTTTTATTATCCTTAAGGCGAGTCCTTCTGCAATCGCTGTTTTACCTACTCCAGGCTCTCCAACATACAGAGGGTTGTTTTTTGATCTTCTGCAAAGTACTTCAATTGTGCGCTCTATTTCTTGTTCTCTACCAATTAAAATATCAATTTTACCATCTTCTGCACGCTTATTTAAATTTACGCAGTAATTTGTAATAGCACTTGATACTTCTTTACTATCTTTATTTGAAGAAATACTATTAGTGTCCTCTTCAAATTCTGCAGTATTAGAAGTTGATTCTGCCTTTGAAGTAATATTTCCATTATTACTACTTGTGCTCACGTTATTGGTATTATTATGAGCTATATAATTAATTATGTCTTGTCTATTAATGTGGCATTCACTTAAGAAAAATACCGCATATGATTCTTGTTCAGAAAAAATTTCTGCAAGTACATTTGCTCCGGTAACTTCTTTTTTGCCTGATGCATGCACGTGTATAGCGGCTCTATGAACTACTCTTTGAAAGCCCGCAGTAGGTTTAGTTTCTTTTAAATTTAAATTAACTAAAGAAGATAATTTGGTATTTAAAAAATCTTTAAGTCTTTTGCTTAAGAATTCAAAATCTACTAAATATGCTTGTAGAGCGATTTTTGCCTCGTCATCTTCTAGAAGTGAAAGTAACAAATGCTCGAGTGTAGCATATTCATGTTTATAATTACGAGCAAAATTTAAAGCTCTATGTAAAGTATTCTCAAGATTTTTTGATAACATATTCATTATCCTTAGACATTATAAATTTGACAGTAAAACCAGTTTTGTTAGTATATTTAGTAAATGCAGACATTTTACATTCACAAGCTTCATAAGTATATTCTCCCCAGAAAGCTTGCTTTTTAGTTTTAAGGGTTTTGATTAATGATATTAGTTTACGTACAGGGGCATTAAAGATTTTTGAAAAGATATTTAAATAGAGGGTATTTGGTATTTCTTCATCATAGATTATCCAAATTTTATACATTGAAGGTTCAGATTTTGTTTCGGGATAAGAGCTTTTGATTTCAGTAACAAGATTCTTTTTCGAAACCCATTTTTTAACTGTTTCATCCCATCCAATAAAATTCTGCTGCTTATCCATATTTCTTAGTAGTTTAAATTTCTTAATTTCCATGTCAGCTTAATTAATGCTGTGTTGTTTTCTTATTTTATGGATTATAAGGGGAATATATTATCAAAAAGTTAAAAAACTCAAATTACTTGGAGAATAATTTTTATATGTTACGCTTGCGCAAATTTCTCAGTTTAACTAAATATTAAATTTTTAACTATAGTCTAAATATATAATTAAAAAATATAATGAATAGGGAAATTATGCCTTTTGCAATAGCTTGTAGAGATCCAGACAGTGCAATATCAGGATTATTTGTAAATACTAGACAAAAAGAGGAGAAGAATCCTGTAGCGTATGCTAAGTATAATAGAGAATCTAAATTTCAATATATAAAAACTTCTTTAGCATTACAGGAAGATCCTCAAAGAGTAGTAGATTTAGCTAATGCGTATATAAAAACTCCAGAAGCAGCTGAAAAAAAATACGAAAATTTACCAACTAAATTTACAGATGCACAACAAGTAGCTGACTATATCAAAGGTTTGAAAGGACAGAAAGCTTCAGACTTTACAAGGGAATCAAAATTACAGCAATTTAATCCAAATGGTTGGCATAAAAGGACAGGACAAGAAGCACTCAAGATAGAAATAATGAGAAAGGTCCAATCTGAGTTTATTGAATTAAATCCTGATAGAAAAGAATCTAAAGATTATATTGTTACTTTAATAGCATTAAAACAATTAGATTTGAATATTATTGAAAGCAGTCGTAAGGATGATGGTTGGGGAATTAAAACAGAGAATAATCCTATTGAACAAGGTGGAACAGGGCAAAATAATCTTGGTAAAATTCATAATGAGTTTGCTGATGAGTTTGTAGTAAAACTAGGCAGCAATTCTAGCTTTAAATTTGGCGACATAACAATAAATAAAACAGATATTGAAGAGAAAAAGAAACAGATCCAAAAGGAAATAGCTAGTGGTGAATTAAAGATTTTAGAATATAGTGAAACAAAAACTAGTAATGTAGTAACTGCAAAATCTGGAATTGATAAATATGCTAGTACTCATGGCATTCAAGCTCCTAATCCTAATATATCTCCTAAAAAAAATATTTCTAATCCGTATGTTAATAAAGGGGGTTATGCAATAGACACAGTACTTAATAAGTTGAAGAAAGAAGGAGTAAAAGGTCTTAAAATTGAGGAAAAGGATAACAACCCACCAGTTCTTAAGCTTATATTTAACAGTCCACAAGAAGCGCATAGTTTTGGAAGAGGTAAAGTAATTGGTCCTAACCAAAATGCTGTGGTAATGGATATGAACACAGCTCAAGCAATGTTTAAAGGTTTAGGAATAGAAAAGACTAAAGTTAGAGATGACACATGGACAATGGCAGCTTCGTTAATTTATGATTATGACCGTGCAATAAATTCGCCAGCAGCTTCAACTGTCCCACAGAAACAGGTACAACAAAAGCAAGTGCAACAGTCGAATTTTTCAGCTAGTAGTAATGGTAAATTAAAATATGCATCAATTGAAAATGTACTAGCCGAAGTGAAGAAGATGGTTGGAACAGATCAGGCTACACTTAGGGTCTATACAAGCACAAATGGAGAAGAAGTAATTGACTTTAAGTTTAAAAATAAGGATGTAGCACAAAGATTTTTGAAAGATAAAGGAGGTAATATTGCAAGAGAAAATAATAGTGTTGCAATACCATTAAATGATGTGGGAGAAATATTTGATAAATTAAATTCTGATGGAAATTTAGCTAATAAGCTAAAAGCAGAGTTTAATGAATCAATAAAAGATCAGAAAATAGTTGGTCAGGAGCCGGAAAACCTTCAAAATAAAAAAGAAGCTCAAACGGATAAAACAAAATCTCAACAAAAACCAGATGGTCAAAGAGAGCAAAGGAATAGAGATGCTGCTAAGCAAAAGGAAAGTAAATCAACGCGCAGAGGAGCCACACTCGGTGTAGCTTGTGGAATTGGCGCTATAATTATACTTAGCTGGGCGTTTCCACCGCTTGGAGCAATAGTTACAACAACAGCAGTTGCAGCAGGTATATTATGCGGATGTGCAGCTGTTGGGGCTATAGCTGGGAAAATGATAAGTAAAAGTAATAATGATAAAAATGAGCAGAAAAGATCTCAGCATAATGATCCTCAATCTCCTCGAGATAAAAATCCAAAACTTTCTAACCACAAACAACCGGAGAATCCTAGCCAAGGAATGTCAGTTCCTGCACCACATACCCCTCCCAATAAAGTTGAAAAGACAGGAAAAAGAATATAAACACGAAAAAAATTTGAAAGTTGATTTTCTGAGCATTTTTAATTATTTTAATTATAATAAAAAATTTTTTAAATATAATTAAAATATTAAGATGCCTCGGGAAATTAAACCTATTACTAAAGAATATGAGTTATTTATATCTGACAAAATTATTGCCTATCATCAAGCTTTAATAGCGCGTAACCAAAATGAAATAAGAAAATTATTTTATGAGATATTGGAGGAAGATGAAAAGTTTTCTCATCTATTAGAAAGTTTAGATTATTTGTTAACTGTAAAAGACTATAAAGAAGCAATTAGGTCGTTTAATAAAATCATATCTTATTATCCATCATTGAAAATTTTGTATATTTTCAAAGTGAGCGCTTTATATGAAATGAATAATAATGAAGCTGCTTTAAAAACCTTAGAAACATTATTTGAAATAGATAAAGAATATATGGAGGCATATTTATATAAATTAAAAATTTTAGGTAAAATGAATCTTTTTAATGAAGCATTAGAATGCTGCGATAAAATTCATGAAATTGATGAAGCGTATCATCCTATATATTACAGTAAAGGAGTAATTCTATATAAATTAAAAAGATATGATGAAGCAGTTAGTTGTTTTGATCAATATTTAAAAAATAATTCTGCAGATTTATATGTTTGGAAAATCAAGGAAGAACTTTCGCATGCTTTATGTATGGTCGAAGAAATTTATTTATGTAATCAAATTATACCTGTAATTGAAGATTTGTATGAATTATCAAATAACACTGATAGAATATCTTTTAAAAAATTTGTAAAAAAAATTGATGATTTACCAGTAGGTAATGCTGGAAGAGGCTTTGCTATAAACGTGCTCATTCCCCCAGAACATCAAAAATTATTTTATCCAAAAGATTTCAATTGGAAGAAATTCATTACAGATAAAAAGGAAATTCAAACTTTCAATAGGTGATAACATCGATAATAAATTTAGTCCAAATCGACTTGCTTTGACCTGTTTATTTCAAATATAGAAAATATATTCCTCAGAAAGCCAGGTGTTAACATTGATAGTGGATTAACAAAGGTTTGAATATTATTATAAGGACCTTTTATAGTATATGACGCTGCAACAAGACCTCTATTCTTTCCTCCCTGAATAATTGTACCGAGTAAAGGAATATTATTGATAACTTTGCTGATGCCCAGTAATTCAGGAATAATTGTACCAGAAAAATTAACTTCAGACTTATTCATATTAACAAGACCTCCAACTGTTAACCCTAATTGGGGCCCTTCAACTGTTCCATCGCTAATTATTAAATTTCGATTATGAAGTGTAAAATCCGCTATTAAATTTGTAAAAGGTATATCATTGCCTGCTATATTTTCCCCAGGTAATACTGCAAAAGGAATCTCAACAAGCTTTGGTAATGAGGTAAAGGTAAATAACTTGCTTAATATTGGAGTTTCTGCCACAATAAAATCTTTAACTTTTATTTTGCCAGTGAATTTTGCTTTGTTATTATTTATATCTTGAATACCTTTAATAGTTAATTTGCCTAATTTGATATTTTTATTAATATCAAATGCCTTTAAAATAGCTCCTGCATTGCCAGTTTTAATTTTAAATTCTGAACTGTCTTTATTCAAAGATGTAAATTTAATATCTAAATCATAATTATCACCAATTAATGCAGAAATATCAGCTTGGTTACAAATGTTATTAAAGCATTTAATGTTTGCTTTTAGAGAGCTAAATTCTTGGTTATTTTTTAGTTTTACTTTGTCAATATTTATTGTAATATTTTGCTCTTTTATATTATCATTATCTGACCTGGAGAATTGCTTGAATTCTGCATTGCTTAAATTTAGATTACTCCCTAAAACGTTAAGAGAATTTTTATTATCTTTTGTTGTCAAATTAATATTTAAATCATTATCATTAAATTTAATTGTAGGTAAATCAAGATTTACTAAAGATAAGTTCTTTTGATCTAAATCTGCTTTGCCAACTATTGAGATATTCTTACCTTCAATATTAAGATCAGATATTCTAATAAGTTTATCTTGTTTAATTGTAGCTTCAATCCTAGCCTTAGCATCATCACCTGATATTTTTTTAAACCCTATACGCTTAAAATTTAATGATGCATTATCAAATATTGCATCAATTGAAATGTTTTTAGTTTTATTCTTTGTAACTACTTTCGCATGAATATCAATTTTACCATCAAAAAAATCAATATCGTCTGATAATTTAATGATCTTTGGAAGTAATTTTATATTTAATAATAGCTTGCTATCAAATGGAGGATTTTCTTTAACGTAACCTAACCATTCAATTGTTGAAGGGCTATTTCCAATTAAAGCTTCACCTTTTACTGTAACTTTTTCCCCGTCAAATACTGCCTCTAATTCCCCTTTAGACATACTTAAATTATTTGGTAAATTATTTAAAATAATATCTTTTAAGTCTGATTTAATTAGAAATTTATATTCATCCCAACTAGAATTGGGATTTAAAGGTATCTTTATGTCAACTTCAGTTAAGGCTTGTCCTTCGATAGTCGTCAGATCAATATGAGCTTCTTTAGCATTAGTTATGCTTTGACTAGGAACAAATTCAACAATATCATTTGCTTCCCCTGCAACTTTCCCTTGAATTGTAATTGCACTATCATATATGAAAGGTATATTAACTTTTGCTTCCTTAATTTCCGAGGATACAATATTACCTGAATATAAGTTTATATTGACCATTTTTTCACTAAATTCGGCTTCGCCGCTAACATTTGAAAGATTTGGAAAATCTTGATAATAATTTAAATTCGCTTTATTGAATTTTACTTTTGCTTGTATTGACTCAGGAGGAAGAGCAAAATTCCTAGCATCGCTAAAATTAAATTTAAAATTACCAGAAGCGTTTTCGATTTCACCATTCGTAAGGTTGGTTACAATCCAATTTCTTATGTTAGGAACAGCAAAACCTGGCCAAAAATATTTAATATCATCTATTTTAAAATTATTTATATTAGTGGTAATATTTATACCTAAAAATCGAGCGAATAATCCTTCAAAATCAATCTCGGCCTTGAAGCTCAATTCTCTGGAGTTATCTACAATTATATTCAATTTCTCAACATTAATTTGTTTAGGTGAAATGGTTCCTTTAATATTGTGGACTGCAAAATCTCTTTTATCTGTAAGTTTTCCATTAATGTCAAAAAATTCAAATTCGCCAGCAATAATATTTTTATCATTAGTTTTTAAACTTGCTATAAAATTTATATTTCCTTTTATATCTTTGTATTCATTATGCATTAAATATGAAATAAGGCTAATTTCTAAATTTGAAATGTTTGTTTTATATTCATAAATCCCATTTTTATTTATAGCATTTATATTTATCTCCCCAACTATATTATTTGAATTTATTCTAGAGCTAATTTCTAATGAGTTATTTCTAACTGAATTAACACTAAGCTTTTCAACGTTATAAAAATATTTTTCTTCCTTATCAACTAAAGTAATTTGTGCATCAGTAATTTTTATATTTTTAAAAGGTAATTTAAAAATCCTCTTATTTAACGGGTCTTTTTTTGATGTTGTTTCTTCACCCTGAGTATTTTCCTTCTGCCTTTTGCTGGATAAACTTAGTAATGGGTTATAAATTATAATTTGAGTTGAAAATAAATTAGTCTTTATTAATTCAATTAAATCTATGTTTACATTTATATTGGGTAAATTTACAAAATCATCAGTATGAACACTAGTAGTTTTAAGATTATTTACTGAAAAGATTATATTACTTGATTTTTTATCCCAAGAAATAACAGTTGAATCAATTTTAACAGTAAAATCAGGATAGATTCTTGCAATCTGTTTTTCTATTATTTTGGTTAAGTATTTTGATGATTTAGGACCATCTTTTAGCCAGAATAATAATCCTCCTATTAAAAATAAAAGAGTGATTAATATTAATGATAATATTTTTAAAAATAACTTAAACATATATAAAATTTTATTTCCTGATTTTATTCAGTTTAACAAACTATATATTTATTAGGGATAAGTAAATATCATATTTCTCGCTAGTTAATTTATCTAAAATTAGAGTAATATATATTAATTATCAATTATATAGAATATCCTACAATCGTTATAATTGTTAATGTCAGGTAAAATATAGTTTGCGTTAGAAGATGTAAATTGCGCAGTTACACAATGACCTGCAATGTAAGGTGTAGGTGCAAGACCAAGAAATTTTCCTCTTCCAGCTAGCCCATCATCTATTTTAGTATCCATTATGTATAAGTCTGTAGGACCTAAATCTCTAGTGGATTGAAGATAATTTCTTCTCCTAAAACTGTAAATTGTTGTTTCATATCCTATACCCCAGTAACCATTAAAAGCTTTTGAGTAAGGAACTGAGGTAGGAGTATTTGTTCCTGTGTATGCTAGGTTAGGAATAAGATTAGCTTGACTTAAATGGTCCCATGCTCGTAGCCATTCAGGGCCATTCCCCACTACAGTTTGTGAATAACTAATTTGGCCATTACCATTACCATTTCCACTAGAAGGAAATAAACTAGTAGCATATGGAAAATCGCCAGGCAGATAATTGAATTTTTCTTTAAATGTATTAAATGCTATTTGAAAAGCTTGAATTTCTGAAATCACTCCTTTAATTTTTCCTTGGCGAATGAGTTCAGTTCCAGCTGCAATTCCACCCGCAATTAGTCCAATGACTATAAGGACAACTGTGAGTTCAATTAATGTAAAAGCCTGAGGATGTTTTTTAATCATAAATATAATAATATAAGAAGTAATCTTATAATTTTTATATTAAAGAAGTATTAAATTACAATTTTACATTTAAAAAATTTTACTGAAAAATATTTATTGTTTGCATTTTTGGAATTAATATTTAATCTAGGCTTATAGAAAAAATATTTTAATATATGAATAACTAAAGATGCTGAAACAAGTTCTGTATAACGCAGGTAGTAAGGTGCGTAATTATCCTAAACTTGCTTTAGGTTCTATTACTAAAATTATTAGCTAGATAAATTAAAGGATATCTCATGAATGATAAGGACTATAACGAATTAGTTAATACTGAATTAAATGAAATATTAAACTTGATTGAAGAAATAGATCAAGAAGGTGTTTGTGAAGCTGATTTAATTAGCGGAGTTTTATCAATTTCTTTACCCCAAGGCAAACAATATGTTATAAACAAACATTTACCGACAAAGAAAATTTGGATGTCTTCACCTTTTAGTGGTCCAAACTATTTTGAATATAAGAATAATTGCTGGATAAATAATAAGAATATTAATATAATTCAAGTACTTAAAACCGAAATTGAAAGTATTTTATAATATGAAAATAATACAAGAAGAATTTAACAATATATTTAAAAACTATTTTTTGTCTTTTAAAAAAGATTTAATTTATGTGCTTTCGGCTATAATTTTTAATAGTTTTCTAATACTAACTTTAGGCAAAGGAGTTGAGTATTTAATTAATAAAGGCTTTAATGAAAAAAATATTCTCCTTATCAGTAACTCATTATTTTTGTTTATAGCTATTATTATTGCTCTTGCTATTTCAAGCTATGTTAGATCTTATTTATTAAATTCGATTTGTGAGCGTGCAATTAGTAATATAAGACAAGATGTTTATAAAAAATTATTGAAATTATTGCCTGAATATTATGAAAAGAATAAAGTTTCAGATATCATATCTCGCTTAGTAAATGATACTTCTTTAATGATAGAAATTATTAGTACTAATATCCCTTTTGCAATAAGATATAGCCTTACAGGAATTGGATCTATAGTCTTGCTTTTATTCAGTAATTTAAAATTATCTTTTTATTTGTTATCTCTTTTGCCTATAATTATTTTACCTTTATTTATAATTGGTCGTAAGGTTAAAAAACATTCTATAAGTAATCAAAAAACTATTGCTCTGTTGGCAGCGCAACTTGACGAAACTTTAGTGAATATAAAAACGGTGCAAGTGTATCAACAAGAAGATTATGAATTTAAAAAATTCTGTAGTATTCTTAATGATAATTTAAAAAATTCTTTCGCTCGAATAAAATATAAATCCTTACTTATTTCAAGTATAATTTTTCTTATATTTACTGGGGTAAGTTATATTTTATGGTTAGGGGGTAATGAAGTAATTAATGGAAATATTAAAGCTGGTGAATTATCTTCTTTCATTTACTATGCAATTATTGTAGCAACTAGTATTGCAGGTTTAGGAGAAGTAACAGGTGATATAGCGAGATTGCAAGCTTCTACTGCCAGGGTAAATGAACTACTTAATTTAACCCCAAAAGAAAATATAAATACGGGAGCTCACCTTGATAAGGATATCGATATAATAAATTTTAAAAATGTTTCATTCTTTTACCCTTTAAGACCACATATTAAAATATTAGACGATGTAAATTTTTCAATAAAAAAAGGTGAAAAAATTGCAATTATTGGACCTTCAGGGACAGGTAAGAGTACAATTTTCCAACTGTTATTAAGATTTTATGATCAGATAAATGGTTCAATTGAGATTAACAATCATTCTATAAAAAAATATAATGTCAGTGATTTACGAAGGAAATTTGCATTAGTAACTCAAGAACCTGTAATATTTTCAACTGATATTTATGAAAATATAAGATATGGAAATCTTAATGCAACATATGAGGATATTGAGCATGCTGCAAAATCTGCTGAAATTTTCGATTTTTTTTCAACACTTCCGCTAGGATTAAATACGGTTGTTGGAGAAAAAGGAATGGCATTATCTGGGGGCCAAAAACAAAGAATTGCAATCGCAAGAGCTTTTTTGAAAAATGCTGAGATATTGCTTCTTGATGAGCCCACAAGTAATTTGGATAAGGAAAATGAGGAACAGTTGCAGAAAGCTTTTGTAAATTTAATGCAAGATAGAACTAGTATGATAATTACTCATAATCCATCAATAATAAAATGGGCAGATAGAATTATTGTGATGAATTTGGGAACAATTGAAGCAATAGGTACAGTTGAAGAACTTTCTCATAGTTCAGAATTTTTCAAAAAATTTGCTGAAGATAGAATTATTACTCAAGAAACAAACAATCTTAAAATAGATCCTTTATTTTTCAATTAAAATGCTTACAAATTTATCCCAAGAACAAGCCTCAGTATTACAATCCATTTCCAGAGGGGAAAATGTATTTATTACTGGTAGTGCAGGCACAGGCAAATCATATTTACTTAAAGTGGTTAAAGAAAATTATAATCATTTAGGACTGCATGTTACTGCAAGTACGGGAATAGCAGCGGTACATATTGGAGGAGTTACTATTCATTCTTGGGCTGGTATTGGCTTGGGGAATGCTCCAGTGAGTGAGATAATAAATTACATAAATTCTGGGAAAGCTACATTGCTGCGTAGGAAGCTAAGAAAAGCTCGTATGCTTGCTATTGACGAAATTTCAATGATTTCTGCGGAAACCTTTGATTTGTTAAATGAGGTGTTGCAAAATATAAGAGGTAACAATAAAGCATTTGGAGGAATACAATTAATAATACTTGGTGATTTTCTTCAATTACCGCCTATTCAGAATTTTGAGACACGCACGAGACAATATTGTTTCCAATCAAAAGCATGGGAAGAAGCAAATTTCCATACATTTTATTTGCAAGAAATTTTTAGACAAAAAAACAGTGATTTTGCTGAACTCTTGCATCGTATGCGGATTGGGACCTTAAATGAAGAAGACATAAATATACTTAAAACACGAGTTCAATTAAAACGAAATAGTGATATCAAGCCGACAATTATAGTAACGCATAACAAGCAAGTTGAAAATATAAATCAGCAAGAACTGAATAAACTTAATACTAGTGAAGTAGTATATAATATAAAAGGTGAGGGGAACGAAAATAAACTTAACTTCCTTAAGAAAAATTGTTTAGCTGCAGAAAAATTAGTTCTTAAAGAAGGAGCGCAAGTAATGATGCTCAAAAATACTTATCAGAAAGAAGGTATTATCAATGGTTCTATCGGCGTTATCAAAGGCTTTACTGAAAAAAGATTACCTTTAGTAAAGTTCGCATCGGGTCAAGTAAAAGAGATTGCAGCCGAGGAATGGATAATTGAAGAATTTAATAATGAAAAATTAGCAATGGAGGTAAAAGCTAAAATTACTCAGATTCCGTTAATGCTTGCCTGGGCAATTACTGTACATAAATCTCAAGGCATGACTCTTGATGAAATTGAATGTGACCTTCAGGCTGCATTTGAAGAAGGGCAAGTATATGTTGCAATATCACGAGTTAAATCACTAGAAGGATTATATTTAAAAAGTTTTCAATCAAAATTTATTAAAGTTAATCAAGAAGTTGTGCAGTTTTATGAAAAATTGCAAGTATAGTTAGTTACTAAGTGATAAAATTATATATTTTATCTTAGAACAAATTAATTTACTTGTTTGCGCAGAAGTATATTATTAGCCTAAATTTTAGTAGGTTTTATAATGATTAAGGATTAAAGAGATTGAAGATATCATTGCTGCGGCTAATACTGAATTAAATATTATCAGTTCCATTACTCAGCTAGAATAATCATCTAAGAAGTGTTTTAGACTATTTAGAACATAGTTTTATCTAGACTGGCAAGCATTTATAAGCTTAGTAATTATATCTTTCTAATGGTTTTTAAGCCTAACTAATGGAAATATCGGTTTAAAAATATGTCAATAATTCTTCCTTATAGCTAAACTTTTAGACATTAACATTTTAAAAAAACTTGTACATTATCTTCATATATATTAAATTTAACTAATTAATAAGTAGAAAATATCATGCAGGCTAATAATCAAAGATATAATATTTGGAATTTTTTTAAAAATTCCTTAGTGATTATACCCGAAGTACTAAGAGCGATAAAAGCATTTCATAATACTAAAAGAACAGCTGCTATACAAAGAGCAACAGCTGCCTCTTCTGCCGCTGACGTTTTAAGGGCAACACCAGAAGTTTTCACAAGTATTAGCAGCTGTTCTTATACTCAGCCCCTTGATGAATTTGAAAAAATAAAAAAAGAGTTAGAAAAGCGCTATCCTAATATGGGTTATAAATGTTATATTTATCCGCTATTTGTAGCAGTCAAATATAATGAATTGGAGATCGCACAAGAATTAATAAATAATCATTTAGATCAAATTATAAACTCTTTTGATGAATTAAATCATATAAAAAATAATTCTTCTCTTTTGCATATAGCAGTTGAAAATAGAAATATTTCTATGCTTAAGCTTCTCCTACCCCTTAATATAGATAAAGGATTTAGGGATAAAAATGGAGATACTGCACTTTCAAAAGCTATATATGATCTAAATGACGAAGCAATAAAATTACTTAGAGAGAAAAATAGCGATCCTAATAATGAAATAAATCCATATCGCAATATTATTCAATATGTAACAAGAATTGCTGGATTTAAATCTAAAGGATCCACAAGAGCATGGACCAAAGTACATAACTTACAAAATTTTTCCTTTGCGCTTGACTACTTTGAGGGTTCTAATTTTAGTGCAACAACAAAGTTAGATGAAATAAAGAGAAAAATACAAGAAGTAAAGGATAGATTGAAAATAAATACTTCTGAATATTTTGAACCAGTTTCTGATTTTGGTGTAAATGGGTTCAACATTACGTTATTAATATCATTTGAAGAAGCAAAGAGAGTTGATAAGGAGCTTCGAATTGGCATTTTAAGTGCAGCTGAAGGTTTTGCAACTATAACACCGGGATTAGGCCAGAAAAATATAGGATCTCATTTAGCTGAATATTTAGACTCAGTTGATGCTGCAAAATTAAGACAAGTTTGTAAAACTATAAATAATTCATTTGTAGAAAGAATACTAGAAGCTAAAAATATATCAATATTATCAGGTGGTATGAATAAATACTAGCCTCATTGTAAGTAAGAATGTATTTTTCCAATTAATAACTATAGTAGGCTTTACTCCTTGAGCCTTGTATTATATTCCATTATCTATTAATTTTTTTAAATTAAACAAATTACTTTACTTGTGGACGCATAAGATTATATTATTAACCTAAATTTAAAAAGGGTTTATAATGAGTCAAGAAATTGAAATTATTATCGCTGAAGCGAGTAGCGAAATAAATGATGCTAATTCAGTAAGCCAATTAGAGGAATTACGTATAAAATATTTAGGCAAAAATGGTCTTGTTACTTCATTGCTTAAGCAAGTCTCATCATTAACGATAGATGAAAAAAAACAGTTTGGTGCAAAAGTAAATCAAGCAAAAGAAGAAATTGCAGCAAATATTCACTCAAAAAAAGAAATACTTGAAATTGAATCAATTAATGAAAAGCTTATCACTGAAGCTTTAGATGTTACTTTGCCAGTAAGAGAAAAAAAGCAAGGCAAAATTCATCCAATTTCGCAAGTTACTGAAGAATTAATCGCAATATTTGGAACATTAGGCTTTTCTTTTGCTGAAGGTCCTGAAATTGAAGATGATTACCATAATTTTACTGCATTAAATGTTCCTGAAAATCATCCTGCACGCGCTATGCAAGATACATTCTATTTGCCTAATAATTATGTGCTTAGAACTCATACTTCATCAGTGCAAATTAGAACGATGGAAGCAGGTAAACCGCCATTTAAAATTATTTCTATAGGTAAAACATATAGGTCGGAATCTGATATGACTCATACACCAATGTTTCACCAATTTGAGGGCCTATATATTGATAAAAAGGTTAATATGGGGCATCTTAAAAATTGTATAATCGAATTTGTAAAAAAATTCTTTGAAATTGATGATCTCCCAGTGCGCTTTAGAGCAAGCTTCTTCCCATTTACTGAGCCTTCTGCAGAGGTAGATATTGGCTGTCATAGAGAAAATGGCGAGTTTAAAATCGGACCAGGTAAAAGCTGGATGGAGATACTTGGGTGTGGAATGGTGCATCCGAATGTACTTAAAAACGTAGGAATTGACCCAGACGAATATCAAGGATTTGCATTTGGTGGAGGCGTAGAAAGATTAGCTATGTTGAAATATGGAATTGCAGATTTAAGAAGTTTCTTTGAAGGTGACCTTAGATGGATAGAGCATTATGAATTTTCTCCTTTTATTGTACCAAGCATAATTGGAGGTTTATCAAGATGAAATTTACATTAAATTGGCTTAAAGAATATTTAGATACTAATGCTACTCTTGAAGAAATATGTAATAAACTTACTATGATAGGACTTGAAGTTGAAGAGGTGATTGATAAGTCTCTTGAGCTAAAAGACTTTATTATTGCAGAAATTATTAGCGCAGAACAACATCCGAATGCAGAAAAGCTTAGAGTTTGTAAAGTAAATAACGGGAAAGAAATTTTACAAATAGTTTGTGCAGCGCCAAATGCAAGGGCAGGGATCAAAGTAGTCCTTGCACCTATAGGAGCAATAATACCTGCAAATGGGATGATTATTAAGAAATCTAAAATCAGGGATGTAGAAAGCGAAGGTATGATGTGTTCATTACCTGAGCTTAAGATTGAGGGTGAGAATAATGGTACTATTATTGAGCTTGATACGGATGCAAAGCCAGGAGATAATTTCGTAAAATATGCAGAACTTGATGACGCTGTTATTGAAATAGTTATAACAGCAAATAGAGGAGATTGTTTAGGGGTTTATGGCGTTGCTCGTGAGCTTGCAGCAGCAGGACTTGGTGAGCTTAAAGAGATAAATTATAAAGAATATAGTGCAGATTCAGCTTCTCTTATTAATGTTGAAGTTAAATCAGATCTATGTCCTGCATATTATGGCTTATATTTTAGTGATATAGATAATAATAAAGAGCTTGAGGAGTATGCAAAAAGATTAGAGGCAATCGGAGTTAAATCTCATTCACCTATTGTTGATATTACAAATTATATTTCATACTGCTACGGTCGACCTTCACATGCGTATGATGCTGACAAGATAAAAGGAAATATTATTGTAAGGTCAGCAAAAAAGGATGAGAAATTTAAAAGCCTTGCTGATATAGATTATAATTTAACTGATGAATTAGTTATAGCAGATGAAGAAAAAGTTTTAGCACTTGCAGGTATTATAGGTGGTGCTAATTCTGCTTGTACTGAGGATACTAAAAATATATTTGTTGAAATAGCTCTGTTTGATAGCATATCAATTGCCAAAACAGGCAGAAAATTTGTAATCGACACTGATGCAAGATACAAATTTGAAAGAAAGCTGGATCCTTTATTTCTTGATACATCAGCAAATATTTTCTACCAGATATTAACATCAGAATTAAATGCCAAAGCTCATAAAATTATTAAAGCTGTTTCTGGGGAATTTAAGCCGAAACATATTCAATTTAATATTGATAAAATTGAATCAATGGGTGGAATGAATATACCAAATGAGACAATTTGTGATATTCTTTCAAAACTTGGGTTTAAATTTATCCAAAATGGAAATATTCTTGATTTAACCATACCTTCTTGGCGTAATGATATTGGAATAGAAGCTGATATTGTAGAAGAGGTGCTAAGAATTTATGGTTATGATAATTTGAATTTATACCCTATTA
>JBKBYG010000032.1:8920-17435 GCA_046313435.1 Alphaproteobacteria bacterium | reverse complement strand
CTTATAAAGGTTTGTATGAAAATAAGTTTAATATTTTTGGAAAAGAAAAACTTCGCAAAAAAGCATTGGAATGGACTGAAAAATCTTTAGAATTAAGTAACATTCCTACTAATTTAAAAGAAAATACAATAGGTAAAATTTATTATAACGCTAGTGCCGTGTATCAAGAAGTAGCTCAAGACTATGAAAAAGCAAAAAAATATATATATGAAGCAATGAAAATATTTTCTAAATTTGATTGCATGAATATTAACTATAAGAAAGCTGAACTTAGAAATATAAAACTTGAACTAGATCTGGGATATAAAAATTATTCTGTAGTTGGAATAACCAATTATAGAAGTGGACTTGGAACTCAAAGCAGAATTAAAGTCCATTATATGCAAATATATAGCCAAGTAGAATATAATCAAGGTAATTATGAAGCAGCTTTTAAAGCAGCTAGTGAAGCTATTGAAATTGCTACACCAAAATTTTTACAACAGGAAATAAAACGTTCGAAGAAATTGCTAAAAGAAATTCAATATAAAAAAGATAATCTTAAGGATGACAAAAATAGTTTTCAATATGAATTAGAAGCCGACCGTTTAAATACTTTAACTTTTAATGGCAGAATAAGCATGTGATATAGTTTTTTTAAGTTGAAGTACTAAAATTGTTGCTCGTCGCTTACCTGCTATTTTTGTAGGCTTCGCTCCTTGCGCTTAGTATTACATTCAACTTAACTTTACTATACAATCTTGCTAGGATAGTATATTTCTATAAATAATTTTTTAGCAATTGCGAAGTTAGGGTGCTGAATTAACTAAGCTTTATTTAAATATTCTTTTAGTAATTGAGATGTAAGTTTCTCCTGTACAGAATTTTGTTTAAGCCTTTGACTTAAAAAATTGAAATCAACTTTATCCATAGCTTGGTCTTGATTATTACATGAATAGATATATGTCTCTAAACCAGTATCTTTATCGATATGTTTTTGGATACATTGAGCGCAAATTTCTTTCATCATGCATTGCATTGGGGAATTTATGCTTGCGATAGCCTCGTGGTTTTGCTTTAAGTAAGGTTTTAAAAGATTATGGCGCGCTTCTTTTACTGCTTCCATCATTTTATCAGATCCTATAGCAATAATTTCGTCAACGTCATTAATAGATATAGGTGTTTCTCCTAGCGCTCCTGAAGCATAAGCATTAATAGCTTCAACAATATTGCCATGAAATGATTTATCTGAATTGCGGTTTATTTGCAATTCTCCTTCCTCACAGCACCAAACTATTATATCAGCTGCTTGTTCGAGTTCATCGCTTTTATATCTATCACTTAGTTTTTTGTAACCTGCAAAATATATAACTTTAGAGTTTTGTGCCCTGAATGCTTTTCCTATTGAAAATAATACTGCATTTCCTAAGCCACCTCCGGCAAGCAGAATTGTTTTATTTGCTGAAATTTTTGTAGGTGAGCCAGTAGGGCCCATAAGTATTACCGGCTCATCCTCTTTTAAATAAGCACATAAATTTGAAGATCCTCCCATTTCTAAAACTATTAGTGATATATGACCTTGATCTTGATAAGCTATTGCACCAGTTAATGCGAGTCCTTCCATAGAAAGTTTTAAATTTTGAGCGTTTTTACTAAAATATTCAAAATTTTGAAGCCTAAAAAATTGTCCAGGTTTAAAATTTTCTACCGCAAGTGGGGCGCTTATAATAACCTCTACAATATTTTCAGTAAGTCTATTTACCTTATGCACTTTAGCTCTTAGTAAATTATTAATTTTATCTATAAAATTAGGTTCATGATTAGGTGTAAGACGATTTAGTATATTTGAAATAATAGGATATGCAGCTTTTGCGCTTGCCATAGCTTTTACAACATTTCCTTGATAAGATGGATGAAGATCTCCAATAAAACTTGTAGCTTTATTATCTTCATTAATTGCAGTAATAACAAATGATTCTTTAGGCTTCGCAATTTTTTCTGGATTAACAATTTTCCCACTAATATCTAGTGCTTGCAGATAATTACCGTTAAGAATATAATTTGAAGGGTTTTCATTTGTTATTATAGTATTAGCTTTAGTACCAGTTGCAAATAAAATGGTTTTTGCGAAAATTAAATTATCTTTTGTTTCAATTGCTTGAGCATGGCCATATTGATCAAGCTTAATTGATAAAGGGATGATATTGGGTATGAACTGAATTCCTTCCTTTAAGGCAAGTTCTACTTCTTCTGCATTAAATCTATAGCTGGGGCTGTCCTTAAAGTTTTGTCTATAAGCAATTTTTACTCCTCCCCATTCATTTATTAATTCTAGTACATTGGGATTGTTTTTCTTCTTCTCTTCCCTAATAAGTGTTGCATGATTTATAAATTCTTCTGCAATTATAGTATCTTCTTCAGTCCAATTTTGACGTGTTTTTTCAATCCCGAAAACTTTAAGTGAATTTTCATATCTTTTTAAGAATTTTTCTACTTGCGTAGGGTAGTAAGCAAGTGCTTCTGTTGCTGTATCAATAGCAGTTAGACCTCCTCCTATTACAATTACAGGCAGCCTCAGTTGCAAATTTGCAATTGAATCTTCTTTAGCTGCCCCTGTAAGTTGAAGAGACATAAGAAAATCAGAAGCAGCTCTTACGCCTCTACTCATAGAATTAGGAATATTAAGTATTGTTGGTGCTCCAGCTCCTAAAGCAAGTGCAATATGATCAAATCCTAAATTAAAAGCTTGGTCGCTAGTAATATTGCTTTCTAATCTTACGCCACCAATCATGTTAAAATTTTCTCTACGTTCAAGCAGAATACGTATTATTTTAAGGAAATTTTTATTCCAACGAACAGTTATTCCATATTCAGCAACTCCACCAAATCCAGCTTGAGTTCTTGAAGAAAGAGGTTCGTATATTGAATTAACATCTTTTATAGGGTAAAAATTAGTCTTGTTACCTTCTGCTGTTACTCCTGATAATTTAGAACTGATAGGTTCAATTTTAAGCCCATCAATACCAACTACGATATGGCCTTCATTAAGTAAATGATGAGACAAAGTGAAACCTGCCGGACCGAGCCCAGCAACTAAAATTTTATAATTGCTGGTTTTTTTAGGAATTGGTCGAGTTAAATTAAGAGGATTCCATCTTGTAAGTAAACTGTAAATTTCAAATCCCCACGGAATTGATAATACATCTTTTAATACACGAGTTTCAATTTGAGGCACATTGACTGGTTCTTGCTTTTGATAAATACATGACTTCATGCAATCATTGCATATTCTATGGCCAGTGGCAGCAAGCATTGGATTGTCTATTGCAGCAGCAGCAAGAGCTCCTATTGAGTAGCTTTGAGATTTAAGATAATTCATCTCAGATATTTTTTCTTCTAAAGGGCACCCAATAAGAGTATCATTTTGAGCATTTATTTTAAATTGACCGTCTTTTTCACGCATACCAATAGAGCATGAATCTTTATTCTGATTATGGCAATAGATACAGTAATTAGCGTGATCGAGGCATTTTTTTAATGATGCTCCCTGGTCAGTTAAGTCAAATCCATCTCTCGATATACTAGATTTTGCTTTAAGTATTGTGATCCCGTCAATGATTTCAGTTTCAACAGGAATGAGATTTGCTGGATCAATTTTATGAGGTGTATTGAATATTATACCTTTGCTGTATTTTTCTTTTCCTTCTTCAGTTAAACTAGCCCATGCAGCATATTTTGCAGCAATATCTAATTTATCATGATCTTCTTTTTCTATCCAACTCATTACATAATTAGCGAAATTAAGTTCATTTAATTCACCAATTAATTTGACTAATTGTTCTTCAATTAGTTCTATATCAAAATGTTCTACAGCTTCTTTAGAGTATGATTTAAGTGCGCGCCTTTGAACAAATAATCTTTTACAAGCATATAAATTATTATATTTAAAATGCTTTGCTTTTAAATCGTGATAATCATTATCAATATTGAATAATTCAACTATAAATTCTTCAAGATAAGGGGCAATTCCAGTAATTAAATTTGAATATTCTAATTTACTTAAAAGAGTTTTTCTAGCAGAAACTAAAATATTATATAATGTAATATTCTTTTCAAGCAGGTAATTAACGAATATATGGTCAAGTTGCGCTAGGCCATTATAGCTATATAAATCTTCAAAATTAATATTAAATTTTAATTTTAATTCTTCCACTTAATTATAAAATAAATTTGGATAAATCGTTTTGTTTAGTAAGTTGACCAATCTGTTTTTTTACATAATCAGCATCGATTGATATTGTACTTCCTGGATTATCACTTGCATTAAAACTAATATCTTCTAGTAATTTTTCTATTATTGTATGTAAACGCCTTGCCCCAATATTCTCCACTTCCTTATTAACTTCTGCTGCAAATCTTGCAATTTCAAATATTCCATCATCTGTAAAATTTAAGGTGACTTTCTCAGTTGCTAGTAAAGCTTTTGACTGTATAAGAAGATTGGCCTCAGGTTCCTTTAAAATTCTAACCATATCTTCTTGAGATAAAGCTTTGAGTTCCACTCTGATTGGTAGCCTGCCTTGTAATTCTGGTAGTAGATCAGAAGGTTTTGCAAGATGAAATGCTCCAGAAGCAATAAATAAAATATGATCAGTTTTTACAGTACCGTATTTAGTAGATACAGTTGTACCTTCAATCAAAGGTAAAAGATCACGTTGAACTCCTTCTCGGCTTACTTCTGAACCCTTTAATTCACTTCTTGCAACAATTTTATCGATTTCATCTAAGAAAACTATAGCATCATTTTCTACTAGAGTTATAGCTTCAGAAATAATTATATCTTCATCAAGAAGTTTATCGCTCTCTTCAGAAATAAGTACTTTATAAGCTTCTTCTACAGTTAAAGTTTTGTGTTTGGTTTTGTTACTGCTGCCTAATGTTTTGCTTATTATTTCACTGATATTTATAACGCCCATCTGACCTCCTGGCATACCAGGAATATCAAATGTAGGAACACCACTATTTGAATTATCTTGAACTTTAAGTTCTATTTCCTTGTCATTAAGAGTTTGATTTCTAAGCTTTTCTCTAAATTTTTCTCGAGTTTCTTCGCTTGAATTTTCGCCAACCAAACTATCTAAAATTCTTTCTTCTGCTTTGGCTTGAGCTTTCTCATATATTTCTTTTTTAAGCAATGTTTTTACCATGTTAATGGCTACTTCCATTAGATCCCTTATTATAGACTCAACATCTCTACCTACATAGCCCACTTCAGTAAATTTGGTAGCTTCAACCTTAATAAATGGCGCATTTGCTAGTTTAGCCAGTCTTCTAGCTATTTCGGTTTTACCAACGCCTGTAGGACCAATCATTAATATATTTTTAGGTACAATTTCAGTGCGTAATTCTTCAGAAACATGCTTTCTACGCCATCTATTTCGCAGTGCAATGGCAACAGCCGTTTTTGCTTCTTTTTGTCCTACAATATATCTATCTAGTTCAGCAACTATCTCCTTTGGGTTTAAAGTAAGATTTCCAAATACCGAATTATTTTTTATCATTCTTTATAACTTCTACTGTGATATTTTTATTTGTATATACGCATATATCTCCTGCAATTTCCATAGCTTTTTTAACTATTTCCATAGCAGTAATTGATCCAATATCAATCAATGCTTTAGCAGCAGCTGAGGCATATGTTCCTCCTGAGCCAATCCCTACGACTCCATCTTCTGGCTCAAGTACATCACCGTTGCCAGTTAAAACTAGTGTAACATTTTGATCTATTACAATCATCATAGCTTCAAGCTTACGTAAATATCGATCAGTTCGCCAATCTTTTGCTAATTCTACACAAGCTCTCATTAATTGCCCAGGATGTTTTTCAAGTTTTGCTTCTAAGCGTTCAAAAAGTGTTAATGCATCAGCTGTGGACCCAGCAAAGCCAGCATATATCTCACCATTAGATAGTTTCCGGAGTTTTTTTGCAGTAGATTTAATTATTGTTGGCCCCAAAGAAACTTGTCCATCAGCTGCAATTGCTACTTCCGCACCTTTTCTAACTGAGAGTATAGTAGTCCCTTGCCAGCTATTAGAATTATGATTCATATTTTCAATGTTAGTTTGTTTATATTTAATGAGTTTAAACAAAATAATTACAATTTTTAAATTTACAAGTATTTATTATAAATTTATGTTAAAAAATAAAAGTTATAAAGAATAAATTAATATAGCCATTTATTAAGATAGTGTTTAAATCTTAATAATCCTTAAATACTTGTTGACATTTGGTAAAAAAAGAATTAATATTTCTTAAGAAAATAACACATAAAAAATTGGTTAAAAATGTATATTGATCCTTATTCACCACTTTCAAGAGCTATTTTAGATTTTAGATCTTTAGTTTCACATTATTATCCTGATGGAACTATAAAGCCATTTGAAGTATATAGAGCTGAACTAACTAATCTTATTGCTGACAAAGTTGCTTATCATACACTGGATGTGACTGAAAATGGTTCAAGTAGTATACCACCTGCGCAAGTCAGACATACGGCTAGTAATGCAGCGTATTGGCATGCGAAACAAAAATTAATTAAAGCCATTGATGATTTTTGGAATTTTAAAATTTTTACAGCATGGTCAGATGTATTAAAATCAAGTGGGAACTATTTAAATTCCCTATTTATAGATGAATATGACATAAATCTTTACTTAAAATGGAAGTATAAATTTGAAGGTTTCAAGTATTATGGAGAAGTAAATTATTCCCAATTTAACAGTAATGGAACCCTTAAAGATATCCCTATATATGAATATAATTTAAAAAGTTTAGCTGAGAAATTATATTATGATCATAAGTTACTTGAAGACGTTACAATATTAAGTAACATGACATATGCAACAATGAATTTTTATAAAACAATTCAATCTATCGGTTCTGTAATATATTATCCATTTGTTTTGATCACGCATCCTTTAAAGTTTGTGTACTATCTAGCTGAGAAACAAGATGTATTTTCAGCAATAAATGAAATAATGCAAATTCCAGTTACCAGCTTTAATTTTTTTAACAGCATAATTATGGTGGCTATAAATTCCTTAACTACATTAATGTATGCTGCGCCGGCAATATTTAATATATGTGATAATGTATTAAATTTTGGATTTTATACAGTTAATACTATCTCTCAATCAATTAATTTAGCTGGGAAGGGAGTAGGGTATACTTTATCATTTATAGGGGAGAATTTAGGAAAATCTGCAGAAAAATTATTTGAAACTGTAGCTGATACGGTACTACTTACAGAAGCAAGTTTTAAATTTGCATATCATGTTCTTCGTATGCAATGGTTTGCTGCTGGACAAGATGCTATAGATTTTTGTGATTATTTAATTAAAGTACCAATTGATATAATATCTAGCGTTGGTCATATATTGTTGCAGGTTAAAACAGCTATTCAATATCCAGCAAGTTATTTATATTCTGGAGGAGTTTATATATTTGATTTTGTTAAAGATATAGGATCATTTATATTTGAAAATATTGTAGAATTTTCAATGCCAGTATTTGAGGTTGATAAGGAATTCTTGGAATATCGGGTTGAAATATTAAAAGAATATACAAGTAATCTAAAAGATAGTTTAACTGAAGCAATAAAAGATATAGCAGAGTATTTCAAAGAAAATGCAACAGAAATAGGCCAAGAAATCAAGGATTCTGTCTCGAATCTTTTAGAATTAATCAGTCAAGGTTGCAAAAATTCATGGGAATACTTAGGGGAGATTAATTATAATCTAGAATCTGTATACTTGCCAAGTAAAGACAATTTGAACAGGTACTTAACAAATATAAAATCAGATTTATTTAAATTTATATTAAAATGTGAAGAGGCTATAAATAAATTATGGATTATAGATTTACCGGATGAGAAAAATGTTCCTGAAGAAGCAATATATCAAGGGCCAAGCTTTGAAGAAGTGATATCAAATAGAAAAACTTCATATATTGATAATATGAAAAACATTGTAAATAAGTTTATCATAGCAGTTGAAGAAAATAAAGAATATTACTTAAATTCTTTGAAAACATGGTGGAGTAAAAATCCTGAGGTTTTAGATATTATACAAGAGCAAGATAGTAATTTTGCAATTGAATTATCTAATAATAATTATGTAACAGATGATGAAGTTATTGAAGAAAATGTTACTATAACTAATGAAAATTTCATTTCTAGTTTAAGTTCTAATTTATGGAATAAAATCCCAAGCTTTTCTAATCTTTATGAAATAATTGCGGAGCCTGTAAATGAGATATGGCATAATTATAATCCAAACGTTCAAATGGAAAATTTAGATTATAAAAATATAAATGCTGATAGTGAAGTGAAAGTAGAACATATTTTAGCTGATGATATTGAGATTGTTGGTAATAATAGTTATTTTACTATCCCTAATTTTATAACTAATCTTTTCAGTACTGAATATTCTTCATAAATATTAATTTAAGAATAACTGTTAATAGTTATGGTAGCTT
>JBKBYG010000032.1:0-8910 GCA_046313435.1 Alphaproteobacteria bacterium | reverse complement strand
CAACTATTAAACCATATCGTAGTTTGATTCGAGGTTTGCGCATCGTCACTAATTGCTCACCTAGCGCTTATCAGATATCATACCATTTAAAATTAATACTAAGCGAGTGAGCATGTATAATATGTGACCTAGCCTTTAGACGGCACTCACGACGACATAGTAATATAATTCAGAAATGGTATAAGCTCCTCGGCATCAACGCTCTTTCTCTTAGTTTAATTTATTTTTGGGACTTGTTATAATGATTCAAAATAATATATGCAAATTTGTATTAATTACCAATAAGGCAAGATGCTGAAACTAGTTCAGCATGACGCTAAACTTAAGTCCTGTGGTCGTGCTGAACTAGTTTCAGCATCTTTTTTTAAGTCAATATTTTGAACTACATTTTGATCTACTCAACAATGCCACGTCTTGCACTAAATTCTACTGAAATAACTATAGGACCTAATTTCTCAAGAAATCTGCTGTATATTTTCCGTTTAAAAGAGCGCACTTCGGAGAATATAGGAGAGTGGATCAGTGATGACATAGAATATCAAAATATTTGCTATTAACTACTACATAATATCTATTTCCGTAGATAAACAGGTTTGTAACTTAAAGCCTCAAGTACATGTTTTTTTGAAACCCTGTCTTCCTCTTCCATATCTGCAATTGTTCGGGCAACTTTTAATACTCTGTTATATCCACGCATGCTAAGCTTCATTTTCTGAGCTGCTTCATTCAAAATGTCTTTGCAGGCTTGATCAGGTGATATAATTTCAAATAACAGATTTCCATCTAATTCAGCATTTGTGGTAATGCCATAATTTTCATAGCGCTTTAACTGTATTTGCCTTACTTTGTCAACTCTAGCCTTTATTATTTCAGTAGATTCGCCAATTTCAGTATTTTCAAGATCATTGATAGTTAGAGCTTGAATATCTATATGAAGGTCTATTCTATCAAGTAAGGGTCCTGATATTTTTGCTTGATATTCAAAGGCGCATTTTGGAGCTTTGCTGCAGCTTAAATCCTTATCACCGAGATACCCGCACTTACAGGGGTTCATGGCGCCAATTAACTGAAATTTTGCAGGGTAAGTTATATGAGAATTCGCTCTTGAAATTAAAATATCTCCTCTTTCAATAGGTTGCCTCAATGAATCAAGTACTGCCCTTGGAAATTCAGGGAGTTCATCAAGGAATAATACTCCATTATGAGCTAAAGATATTTCACCGGGCATAATTTTTCTTCCCATTCCACCACCAACCATTGCAGGCATTGAGCAAGAATGATGAGGTGATCTAAATGGTCTGTTAGTTTCAAGTTTTCCTTCACTTAAACCATTTGCTATGCTCTTAATCATACTTGATTCAAGAATTTCTTTAGATGACATTGTAGGTAAAATGCCATTGAGCCTTTGAGCTAACATAGATTTGCCTGCACCAGGCGGTCCGCACATTAATAAATTATGTCCTCCTGAGGCAGCAATTTCAATTGCTCTCTTAGCAATATATTGGCCTCTCACATCTGCCATTTCATATTGTGAGGGTCTATTTGTTATAATGTTGGCAACGGGTTGGCTTAGTATTTGTATGCCTTTAAAGTGATTAATTAGATTTATAAGATTGTCTGCTGCAAGTATTTTACTATTTCCTGACCAAGCAGCCTCAGCCCCGTTTTTAGAAGGACAAATTAAGCCCATCCCCATTGAATTTGCGCCTACTGCTGCAGGTAAAACCCCTGATATAGGTATTAAATCTGCATCTAATGATAATTCCCCAAGTATTAAATATTCATTTAATTCCTGTTCAGGTAAGATTTTCATTTCTGCTAAAATTGATACTGCAATTGGTAAATCAAAATGACTACCTTCCTTTATTAAATCAGCTGGTGCAAGATTTACAGTAATTTTTTTAGCAGGTAAAGAAATTCCTAAAGAATATAAGGCAGAACGTACTCTTTCACGAGCTTCAGCAATAGTTTTATCAGGAAGGCCTACTATTACGAATGCAGGTATTCCAGGCGAAATATGAATTTGTAAATCAACATTTGTTATATTTATCCCAGAAAATGTTAAAGTATTTATTTTAGTAGTCATAATTTTATTGTAAAAGTAATTTTTAATTGTATTTATTTAAATAAAAGCGTAATAAATTGATTTTCTAAGTATTTAGAAAGCGAATTTTATATTATTATCAAATTTTGACAATAATATAATTTAAAAAGTAATTAATCAATAATTTTATATTTATAAAAGATATAATTATGGATATGTTTGAATATTAAAGGCTTAGCAAGTGACATATAAGAAATCGACTTTAACAAGAATAATACTAATTCTTGCATTTGTAATTATTATGATATTGTCTTCATTAATAGTTTATAAAGAAGAAACTTACCAAAAAAGAAAAATTCAAATTAGTGAATCGAATGCTAAAACTATAGTTAATATTTTAGCAGATTATATTGATATGAGTTTTTCATATATGGATTCATTATTAAGTAATTTGGCTCAAAAGAAAGATAATAAGTATATTAATTTTACTGAATCCGAATTAGCGCCAATATTTACAAAACTTAGATATGCTTCAGCAGTTATGTTTGTGGATAAGGCAGGGGCTATTAAAACTTTGATAAACCGTGAAGAAACTTTAGCAAAGATAATTAAATCTGATTTTGAACCGAATATTTATAATTTTTGTAAACAAATTAAAGAGGAGCAAACTAACAATCTCAAAATTTTTCAGCTTAAATCTAATAAAGACTCTTTTGTTTTAGTTGCAAAAAAATTGTTAAGAGAGAATGAGGAATTTGGAGGGGCATTAATTATTGTAATAAAAGGAGATTATTTAAGTGCATTTTTCAAATCAATAAGTAAGAACCAAAAGTCTGAAATGGCTTTGTTAACGGATGGTAATCAATTACTTTTTGAAAGTCCTGATATAATTGAAGATATGGATGTAATGAGTTCAATAAAACAGGAATCAGAAAAGTTTTATACTCAATCTCATAAAACTGAAACAATGCCAAAATTTATAAATAATTATTTATATGTATTTTCATTTAAACATTTAGCAAATTGGCCAATAAGTATTGCTCTTGTAACCTATGAAGGGAATTTAATAAAGCACTGGTTATCAAATATTGAAAATTGGGCATTATTTTTAATCATAGCAATAATTATAATTATAGTTGTTTCATTTTTTGCATCTTTAATTCTAAAATATTTTGAACAAACTGAAAATTTAGAGAGGCTAAATATCATAGCTAGAAAAGCTAAAACAGATCTTGCAATAAAAGTTATAAATGAAGGAAAGACATATTTAAATGCTGTTATTGCATTTACAGATATAATGTATTCAGAGTATTTAGGAGTGCTTAATGCTGAGCAAAAAAATAATACAGCTAAAATCAAAACATGGTCCAAACATTTTTTAGCGCTAATTGAAGATATGGCAAAATCCTTTAATACTGAAGGATATAAATTGGAATTAACTGCTGCCGATGTAGATTTAAAAGAGTTACTGGATAAAGCATTATGGATGTTTGAAGAAAAATTTAAACTGAAATCGTTAAATTTTGTTGTAAGCAATTCAATTAATAATTTACCGAAGCTTCATATTGATTCGCTTAAAGTGATTCAGATTTTTATCGACTTATTTGAATTTATAATTGAATATAGTGATAAAGAAGCTTTTATAAAGCTTGACTCAAATTATGATAAAGGCAAAAACCTATTCATAATAATAGAAAATGATAAATTTCTTTTAAATGAAATAGATGTAAAAGAAATGATAAGTTCAAATGTTGTTATAGATAATTTGAATGAAATTGGAATAAAAATCTCACTGGTGAAAATGTTTATTGAAATGCATCAAGGAAAGTTAGATTGTGAATTTAAAGATTCAAAATTTTATGTAAGAATTATGATACCAAAAGTGAGAGTAAAATAATGATTATAATAAAAAAATATGCAAATAGACGTCTATATAATACCGAAACGAGTGATTATATAACTTTAAATAATCTTTATGACTTGGTAAAAAACAACATAGATTTTAAGGTTATTGATGCTAAAACTGAAGAAGATTTAACAAGACAAACTCTTATACAAATTATATTTGAACGAGAAGGGAGTGTAAGTGAAAATATATTGCCTTTGAATTTTTTAAAACAATTAATAAGATTTTATGATGATAGTTTGAAAAATATATTGCCTCATTATCTAGAAATCTCGATGTCAAATTTTGTAAAAAACCAAGAAAATATGCGGAAAATTGCGGAAGAATATATAAACAATTTTTCTCCTTTTAATTTTTTTGAAGAAGTTACAAAAAATAATCTAAAACTTTTTGAAACTACAATGAACAGTTTTTTTAGTAACAAAAAATAAACTATGGAAAAGGAATTAGATCAACATAAACTGCAAGTTGAGAGCTGGTTTAAAAATTTGCGAGATAAAATATGCGCTGAGTTTGAAAAAATTGAAACGGAACTGAGTGATGATTCGCCTAATAACTTGCCTGGCAAATTTGAGAGAAAAAAATGGCAAAGAGAAGGAGGAGGGGGTGGTGAAATATCGCTTATGAATGGCAGAGTATTTGAAAAAGTAGGCGTCAATATTTCAACTGTTCATGGTGAATTTTCAGAAGAATTCAGGCATCATATTCCAGGTGCAGCGGAAGATCCTAATTTTTGGGCTAGTGGAATTTCGCTTATAGCGCATATGCAATCGCCACATGTGCCTGCAGTTCATATGAATACAAGATTCATCCATACTACCAAATGGTGGTTTGGGGGAGGCACTGATTTAACTCCTATTTTCCCTAATGATATAGATACAAAAGATTTTCATGAGGCTTTGAAAGAAGCTTGTGATAAGCATAATCCGGAATATTATCCTAAATTTAAAGAAGAATGTGATAAATATTTTTATCTTAAGCACCGCCAAGAGCCTCGTGGAATAGGAGGAATATTTTACGATTATCTAAATACTGGAAATATACTAGATGATTTTGAATTCACTAAAGATATTGGATTAGCTTTTCTAAAGATATATTCAAAACTAATCCGAAGAAATATGAATAAGTCTTGGAATGAAGAAGACCGTCAGAAGCAACTTTATAAAAGAGGACGTTATGTTGAATTTAATTTGCTTTATGATAGGGGAACTAAATTTGGTTTAATGACAGGCGGAAATATCGAAGCAATATTAATGTCACTCCCTCCGCTGGTAAAATGGTAACCCTAATTTTTTAAATTAACATTAAAATTTATTAAAAGCTATTTACTTTTGTTAACTTTTGTTTATAATGCGTGTTTACGAATTACAAAACAAAAAAGAGTAAATATATTATGAAACCAAAATTTGATGAACTAACAATTGAGGAAAGATTTGAAATTGCTAATCAGCTTGATAAATATAAAACGCAATGGATTTCATCAATCAAACAAAAATTAGAGCAAGCTAAAAAAGATAATAGCCCAGAAGCGTTTTCTAAAAAAATTGCAAAAGATTATAGGGCATTAAGGGAATATGTACAAAATGAGATTGGATCTGAAAATTTATTAAGTAATATTAACAAAGAGAAGGAAGATCTTGACACACTGTTTACAAAATACTATGAGAGTATAAATACTAAGCCAAAAGAAGAAATAAATAAACAAATCAAGGAAATAAACGATAAAATCACTTCCGCAAATGATATAGTTTCCTCGTTTCATATGGAATTTAAATTAGTTTGTGTGAATTTATATTTATATAATAAATATTCTGAAAGTAAAATTAATTTTAAAGATTCTACAATTGAAACTGTACTGCTCACCATTGATGAAAAAAAAGAAATAATAAATGCTTTTCAAGAAGATTCTAATTCACTGAATACTGAAAATATTGCTGCTGTTAGTGAACAAAAACAATCTGGAGAAAAATTAGAACTAGTTAGATCTAATAGCATTTTATTTAAAAATTTAAAGATTGCATTAACTTCGCAAGAAATGGAGACTCGAGTACGGAGTGATGAAAATAATACTCAATACGTATTTCTAACTAAAATAGAGATTGAGTCCATTATTAGAAATCTTTTCAGAAAACCATACTTGAAACATGTATTTAATGAAACTATAGCAGGCGACCGTTCAAGCTTAATTTTTCAAGAGATACTTTCGTATGCACAAGACAATGAGCAAAGAAAACTTGTTCAAGAATACTTGAAGAAATTCACTCGAGTGGAAAAGGAAAGCTTCCTTTTCAGTGAATTACAAAAAATGAATAAATATAATACACTTCCATGTTTTAAAGTTAACACATCGTACATTGATGTAATTATTGATGAAGAAGACCTTAAAGCTATTGAAAAACAAATTTATTCTCTAGATTATATTCAGCAAGTTGCACACGAAATGAAAGGACTGGAGCCTTTAAATAACAATAAAAAATTAGAATCTTTGCAGTATAAGTTTAGAAATCTTTTAATTAATGCAGTGATTAACAATAACATTGAATTAACTAAAGCATGTTTAGGATATAATGACATATTAAATAAAGAGACTAAAGATTCGGAAGAGGTATTAGCAATTGCATATAGAGCGATTGAAAATAGATTAGACGAAGAAAGCGATATATTAATTAATACATCAATGCTTGAACTATTGCAATCTGCTGCTGAAAAACCTCAATATATTCAAGTGCAACGATGTGTTCAGAAGATTTTAATAAATTCTTTAGTAAATGCAATTATTAACGATAATATAGAATCGGATGTAATATCATACTGGGATTATAATAATTTGCTGACCGCTAAGAACTTAAACAGTGTTGGTGAAGCATTAATAGCCAAGGCAAAAGAAACTCAAAATATTCAAGTTTTAATGAATTTTGAAAATATTTTAATAAATATTCAAAATAGTCCTGTACAAAAAGATGAGAATATTATAAGTAGTATTAAAGAATTATTAAACCAAGTTAATACGGAGAAGCTTGTAATGAAAGAACAAATATTAGAAATAAGAGAACTAGGTGTAAGCTTAGGAAAAAAGCATAACGAGAAATTAGAAGCTATTCAAAAGCAAGATAGCGATAATGCTGATGTAGTGATTCAAAAGGATATAGATGGAATCTTATTAAAAATACGTGAAGCAATTAAAGAAAATTTGCCTAATATGGAAAAGGATTTTGAGAATTGGAATCAATTGCATTATAATCAACAGGATTTGTATCGTGATGGCAAGCAACCTGATGCAGAAGCTATAAAAAAAATTGAAAAAGACATTGAAGCATTAAACGAAACAATGAAAGCTTCAATTAAAGGTGAATTAGACAAAATAAATGCCGTTGAAGTGCAACTAGAAGCTCAATCTAATGAATCTACTAATCAAGAAGAAAAAACTGCAGAGCATGCGGCTACTACTCAAGGCAATACTGTAGAGGCAGCTAATAATCAAGAAGAAGTAATTACAGCGCCAGCTAATGAACCTACTAAACTAGAAGAAGTAATTGCAGAGCCAGCTAATAAAACTGTTACACAAGAAGGAAAAACTCTAACGTCAGCAGTAATTCAATCTGATATTGGTACTACTACTACACAGCATAATCCTGAATCTGTTGAAGAAAATGATCAAAATCAGAATATAAAGAAAGATGTAGAAAAAGAAACAAAAGCTTTGGGAACTATAGTTGATACTGCTGAAGAAGTAGCTCGAAACGAATATGAGTCAAAACTTGCCTCAGAAATAGAAGTAATTAGGAATGAATATCAATCAAAACTTGATTTAGAAGTAAAGGAAATCAACGCCCAGAATGATGAGATAACTAAGGATTTAAAAGTGCAAATAGGAACTTTACAAACTGAATTAAGAAAAGAATCAGCAATAAAACAAGAAATAGAAACTAAAATTCAATTAGCGGTTCAAGAAAGAGATACTATTGCAAGTGCATATGATGCTGAAAAGAAACGTTTAAATCAAGAAATTATAAATTTGCAAACTCAATTAAAAGAGTCACGTACTAATGCTGATGAAGAATTGAAAAAAATAAATGTTTTGCAGAGCAATGAAGTCGTTGTTTTAAAGAAAGCAATTGAAGACTTAGAGTCTGAAAACGCAAAATTAAATCAACAATATATTGATTTACAGAAAGATAATACATCATTGTATGACAAATACAAGAAGCTGGAAAAAGAGTCTAATCAAGATCAACAGGGCAAAGTTTATTCTGACAATTCTCTTGAAAATGCATATTTTAGTGCTTTAGATGTTTACTATAGTACTCCTTTATCATCTACAAATAAATATAATGCTAAAGAAACTGTTAAAACAGCAGCATATGAATTAGATAAATCTAAAATTGGATTCTTTGATAAAGTTAAAAATAATTTTACTACGGTTGATAAGTATAAGTTTAGCAATGAAGCAAGAATTCACATGGCTGTTTTAGATCATGTGGAAGTGAAACTTGAAGCAGACTTAGATAAATATATTAAAGCAACAATTAATGCTAAAAAAGATCCAACCAATCAAGTTACTATCAATACAGGTGATACTAGTGTTGATACGATCCTTCAAGGTTTAGTACAGCCTATTGTTAACAATGAAGATGAACCTAATGCTAAAGTAATTAAAGATCAAGTTTTAAAACAAGCTAAATTCAGAGATTTAATTTCTAAACAAGCCAAAGAATTTGAAACATTCCAGTCAAAATATATGGATTTAAATGATATTAGTTTTGTTGAATCTTTAGCAAATAATAAACTTACTAATATAGCGTCGTATATTCGTAAGGATACTACAAACTTCGCTCGCTATTATGCGGCTAAAGACAAAAATAAACCTAGTAAAACGGCTCCGGTGCAAAACGCTGATATCCAAGCGGCTCTTGTGCCTAATGACCAAGTGTCAGCTCAGCCTGTTCAAGAAACTGTTGTT
>JBKBYG010000031.1:0-18109 GCA_046313435.1 Alphaproteobacteria bacterium | reverse complement strand
GGTCGCTAGAGAGTACTTAGGCTTGGAGGGTGGTCCCCCCATGTTCAGACAGGATTTCACGTGTCCCGCCCTACTCGAGTATCAAACTTCTTTCTACTTATACAGGGCTATCACCTTCTATGGCTGATTTTTCCAAATCATTCTAATTCTTAAAATTTGATCACTGGCCTGGTCCGCGTTCGCTCGTCACTACTAACGGAGTCTCGGTTGATGTCCTTTCCTCCAGCTACTTAGATATTTCAATTCACTGGGTTTGCTTTATATAACTATTTATTCATTATATAATATCTGATAAATCAGATGGGTTTCCCCATTCGGAAATCCTCGGATCAAAGATTCTTCGCATCTCCCCGAGGCTTATCGCAGCGTAGCACGTCCTTCATCGCCTTCTAGCGCCTAGGCATCCACCAAATGCCCTTAATATACTTAAATTTATTTTGAGATTACTATTGCCGTATGCAGAATTAAATCTACATAGAATTAAGCAAATTAAGTATCAACTCGCTGATAATTAAATTATAATTATCGCGGTGTCAGATTTTATTCACATTTTAAACAGCTATCTGTTTACTTATTTCGTTGTGTCGTAAACAGGATTATGTGTATATCCCCACTTTAAAAATAAGTCAACACATAAAAATAAAAAATTTCATTTTTTTTGCATTTTTTTTATAAGTGTTTGATTTTTCTATATTTTTTCATCATATTATTTTTTTATATACCGATGTTGTATAAAAACGTCTGTTGATAGTTAAATTTATTGTTAAATACCATTCGAAGCTTTATTTACGCCAATTTTTAAAGTCTATGAAGTCTTTCATTTTCTCTAATATTGCTTTTAAATATTTACAATATATTAACAATGGAGTTTAAAATTATATTTTTTATAAAAAAATAGATTGGTATGGAAGATTTTTTAAAATGCAAATTTGATAAACAACCCTGTGTATACAAGGATAAATTTGGTCTAATTGACTATAATTATGGCTCTTCTAATGTTAAATAATATATCTTAAAAATTTGCCATATACATTATATATGTAATCTATATCTTCGCTTGCTACTGCTTTATCACCAATTTTTCTTATCTTTTCTTCAAAAGGAATTTCACCTAAAAAGTTTAAATTCTTCTTAGTCGCAAGCATTTTTACTCCATCTTGACCAAATATATAGTTTTTACTACCATCATTATCCACTAGATAGCTCATATTTTCAATTAAACCTATTATTGGCAAATTAAATTTATCATACATATTGAGAGCTTTTTTTACATCTAAGAGCGCAAGATTCTGCGGAGTCGAAACAATAATAACCCCGTCTATCTCATAATTTTCTGCTAGACTCAAATGTATATCACCTGTTCCCGGGGGCATATCAATAATTATTAGATCTAATTCACCCCAATTCGCTCCTGCAATAATTTGATTCATTGCTTTATTATACATAGGAGATCTCCAAATAGTAGCAAGATTCTGATCAATCAAAAGTCCCATTGACAAAAGCTTCACATTATATTTTTCTATTGGAATAAGCTTGCCATCTTTAATTATAGGCTTCTCTGTTACATTAAATATGTGAGGAATAGAGGGCCCATTAATATCTGCATCAATTAGCCCAATTTTTTTATTTTGCATGGTTGCAGCTAATGCTAAATTTGCAGCAATAGTCGATTTTCCTACTCCACCTTTGCCTGATGCAACCAGAACAACTTTTTTAACGTTAAGTATTTTATATTTTTTCTTAATATTAGCGTTAGGAGTAACATTTTCTTTAGTTGGAACTATAGTTATATTTTTTAAATTTAAGTTATTTAGAGCTTCATAACATTTTTCCTTTATTTGTTCTATTTCGTTTTCAATCTCAGGAAGCGCCTCTATAACAAAACCTATTGCTTGGTCTCTAATAATAATGCCAGAAACTAAACCTGCTTCAATAATATTAGTTTTTCCATTTGAAATAGTTACACTCTTGAGTAAATTTGTGATTTGTTCTTTAGTAATTAATGACATTTCCTTGAAAATTTTTTAAATTTAATTATTTTAATTATTAGAAAAAATAGTATGAACCTATTATATAGCTATTAATTTATAATAATAAACCACATAATCAATAAAACTATAAATATAAATTTGGAAAAAACCATGCCTTGGAATAATAACGATAAAGATAACAATTCAAACAATCAATCTCCTTGGGGATCTAATAAACCTACTAACAAGGAGCTTGAGGAGTTTATAAAGAATTCAAGGGAAAAATTTAAAAATTTATTCAATAAAGAAAAATCTCCCGATAATAATGGTAAAATTTTTGCACTAATAGCTTTAGGGCTTTTAGGTGCGTGGCTCATTACAGGCTTATATAAAGTTGAAGAAGGAGAACAAGCAGTAGTTTTAAGGTTTGGTAAATTCTCTAGAGTTAGTCAAGCTGGTCTAAATTACCACCTACCTGAGCCTTTTGAAACATCTTTAAAAGCTAAAGTGGATAGGGTTGAAAGTGAAGAAATAGGATTTACGAATTCTTCTGAAAAAAACTATAATCAAAGGTCTAACTTGCTAAAAGTTCAGCCTGAAAAAAGTTTAATGCTTACAGGCGATGAGAACATAATTGATGTAAATTTTGTAGTACAATGGAAAATAAGTAATATTGAAGATTATATATTTAATGTTGCTAACCCTCAAGAAACTGTGAGAAGTGCTGCTGAAAGTGCAATGCGCGAAGTAATAGGTAGTAATCCAATTGCAGCACCTTTGACAGAGGGCAAATCTAACATTGAACTAACCACCAAAGGCTTACTGCAAAGTATTTTAGATTCATATAATTCTGGAATTGCAATTACTAACCTGAGAATGGCAAGAGTAGATCCACCTTCTGAAGTAATTGATGCATTTAGGGATGTACAAACTGCTCGGGCAGATAAAGAACGCGAAATTAACCAAGCTCAAGCATATCATAATGATATTATACCTAGAGCACGCGGAGAGGCATCAAGAATTGTTCAAGATGCGGAAGCTTATAAACAAGAAGTTGTTGCAATTGCAACTGGTGAAGTTAGTAGATTCAATGCAATTTATGATCAGTACAAGATTTCAAAGCAGGTTACAAAACAGAGACTATATTTAGAAACTATGGAATCAGTTTTAAAAGATATGGAAAAAATTATCATTGATAAGAATTTAGATAAAAATACCGTTTCATATCTACCACTTCCACAATTATCAAACAAAATTAATGGACAATAAAAATGAGTAAATCTTTATTATATTTTATAACTATAGCCTTTATAATAGTTATATCAAATTCTATATATATTGTAGATGAAAGAAAACAAGCTTTAGTTTTCCAATTTGGTGAGGTAGTTAAAGCAGAAAAAGAACCAGGATTACATTTTAAACTTCCTTTGATTCAAACTATTAGTTACTTTGATAAACGCATCTTAAATTTAGTATCCGATGAAAAAGAAGTTATTGCGAAAGATCGTAAAAGATTAATAATTAATGCGTTTGCAAAATATAGAATCATTGATCCAAGGCAATTTTATACTACAGTTAGAGATGAGTCAGGCTTACGCACAAGACTTAATTCAATTTTAGATCCTTCACTAAGACAAATAATAGGTGAAATTCCTTTTTCAGCGTTGCTTAGCGATAAAAGATCTGAAATAATGAAAAAAATTGAACAGCAAGTCAATCAGCAGGTGAAAAATTTTGGTATAGAGGTAATAGATGTACGTATACTTAGAGCAGACCTACCAAAAGAAAACAGCAATGCTGTCTATAAAAGAATGCAGACTGATCGCGATAAAGAAGCCAAAGAATTTAGAGCGGAAGGCGCTGAAGAAGCACAACGCATTAAATCAAGAGCAGATAAGGATAGAAAAGTACTCATTGCTGAAGCACAGAAACAAGCAGAGATTACTCGCGGGGAAGGCGATGCTATTTCAAGTAAAATTTTTGCTGATACTTTTAACCAAGATCCTGAATTCTTTGCTTTCTATAGAAGTTTACAAGCTTACAAACAAGTATTTGATAAAAGCAATACTAAGTTAGTTATTTCACCTACAAATGATTTTTTAAAATTTTTTGATAATAATAAATAAAATTTAAATAGGATTATAATTTATGTCTAAATTGAAATTGTTTTTAATATTTAAACTTATAATTTTAATGTTAATGACGGATTTAGCTGTTGCAAGATCGACTGCTATTGGCCCTGAAGGATTTGCAGATTTAGTTGAACAATTAACTCCTGCAGTTGTCAATATTTCTACAACCCAAAAAATTTCTTTTACTAATAAAAGATTTTCAAACATGCCTGAAGGATCTCCTTTTGAAGATTTCTACGATTTTTTTGAAAGATTCGGTTTAATACCTCCAAATATGGATGGGGATGACCGCCAAAACTCAAGGAAAGCTGTCTCACTTGGATCAGGCTTTATTATTGATCAATCTGGTTATATAGTAACAAACCATCATGTAATAGCAGAAGCAGAAGAAATTACAGTTAAACTTTATAATGATAAGCAATTAAAAGCCAAATTAATAGGCTTCGATATTAAGACTGATTTGGCATTGCTTAAGGTCGAAAGTGATAATCTTCCTACCGTAACATTTGGTGACTCAGATAGTGCTAGGGTCGGAGAATGGGTATTAGCAATCGGTAACCCTTTTGGACTAGGTGGCACTGTTACAGCAGGTATAATATCAGCTCGCATGCGCGATATTAATGCAGGTGGAATAGTAGATAATTTCATTCAAACAGATGCTGCTATTAATAAAGGCAATTCAGGTGGACCAATGTTTAATATGAAAGGCGAAGTTATAGGCATAAATACTGCGATTTTTTCGCCTTCTGAAGCTGGAGGAAACGTAGGTATTGGATTTGCCACTCCCTCTTCACTAGCTAGATCGATTATTGAGCAATTAAGAACTACTGGTAAGGTTCAACGTAGTTGGCTTGGGGTTAAAATCCAGCCTGTTGATGAAGAAGTTAGTGAAAGCTTAGGTCTTAAAGAGGCAAAAGGAGCATTAGTTGCAGAGGTTAGTAAAGATAGTCCTGCTGATAAAGCACATATTCAAGCTGGTGATGTTATTTTGAAATTTGATAACAAAGACGTTACGACTACAAGAAAACTTCCACGACTAGTCGCGGAGACCCCTATTGGCAAAAAGGTTGAAATTAAACTATTACGTAATGGCTCTGAAAAAACAGTAAATGTTAATTTAGCTGAACTTAATGAAAATTATGCTAAAGATGGAGTTTTAGGCGAGGAAGATAATTCTTTAGGCAACCGTAATGAAAGTAAAGAATTTTACGGTATCTACTTTAGTAAGATAACTCCAGAAACTCGTGAAAACTATAATTTGCCTATTAAACAGACAGGTTTAATTATAACTAAGTTTGCTAAATCAGGATTATGGCTTAAAAGAGGATTACAACGGGGTGATATAATCACTACAGTTAATCAGCAACCTTTAAACAATATTGAAGACTTAGATAAGGCTATAAAAAAAGCTTTAGCAGATAATAGAAAATCTATTTTATGCCAATTAAATAGGAATGGGAATTATGTATTCATAACATTACCTATTGCTAAATAAAGGGCTTAGACAACATTACAATATTATCCTATCCTATAGAGAGCATATTGATCCAATCATGCTCTCTAACGACAACGTAGTAATTAGATGAGAAATGATATTTCTACATATTAAATAACATTAATAATGACATTGCGCTCATTCCCACATTTTCTATAACGCTTACCGTACTAAGTGGGACATTTAACATTGTCCCAAGACATGCACATCTTAAATCTAACCCTTGCTTAATAGATTTAATTACTGAATATGCACTTGCACTCATTACGATGAAGCTAACTGAATTAACTAATATAGGACTAGCATTGCTTAAATAGCCTAATCCTAGAATAAGCTCAATATAAGGATAAACGTATCCATAATTGTTGAATTTTATTGAGAGTAGATCATATTTCTTGAAGCCCTTTACGAATCCTTCAATATTAAATAATTTAAACATTGAAAATATAGTAAAGAATAATCCCATAAAATTTCTCATTATATTCATACTGTTTTTTTCAATTGTAGATATTTCTAAAGCAAAGCTAGCCAAAAGAATTATAGTTATAATTACAATAAGTGGCTTATAATTTGATAATGGTTTGCGGTTATCTAAAATATTTTCTTTCATGATGTTTCCTATTGAAGTAAAATAATAAAATTATATATTCTTTTTATCTTATAAAATTATAAAAAAAAGCTTTTTTTCTTAAACCTGAATATTAAAGAGTAATTTAATGTCAACTGCTTTAGCTAGTTTTGTAGAAAAATTCACCAGTAAATATAATAATGATTCTGATAGTATTTATCATGCTAAAGTTCATATTGATCAAACTCAAATTGAAAAAGAGATTCAGAATCTAATAAATGTATATAATTTATTTGATGATAAATTGGAGCATGAAGACTCAGAAAGATCCGCTCACGAAATTGCAATAGAACAAAAAATTCAAAAATATAGCGTAAAGAATCTTTTCAAAAAGCTTCAAAATGTTACATCAGAAGAAGAATTGAAAGCATTAACAACCGAATACGAAAAAGCCTTTGAGGAAATCACCCCTATTTCTGCTATTAAAAGCAAGCGCCATATGAAAGAATATGTTGCTATGTTTGCAGCTTTACGCAGTCTCCAACAGTTAATGGATAAACAATTTGAATCTAAAGATTTAGCAAAAGAATTTGAAAATAACTTTAAACAGCAATTAAAAAATATAAATCAACAAAGGCTTAAAAACGCTCGAACAAACAACATACCTCAAGCGCAGCGCAATAACTCTCTCAGTTCGATGTTAATTTCTAGCTTTTCTAAAACTAAAAATGTTTTTAAGGATATAAGTGGCAATATAGCTTTTATCATCACCAATACAATCGGGCCTACTAAATTATTCTCATTTCAAAAGATAGGAAATGCTGGTGAAAATAGGTTACTTCAGGCAAATAATAACATAAATGAACTCTCTAAAGGTGAATATAATAAAGATAGTCAAGTTAAAGACCAAAAAAAAGTAGCTGAATCAAAGACAAGCTCGTCAAAAGTAGAAAGTATTACTTCAATGCCAGATTTAAAAGAAATTAAAAGACCCCAAGACAGCAAATTAACGAAAATTAGTGATAGATATGCATATATATTAAATAGCAACTCTAATTTAAAATCCGATCAAAATGTTGATACAAAATCTTTCCAAGATAAGGTTTCTTCTGCTGAATTCGAAATTGATTGTGACGATTGTAGAAATGGTAAAAACAACCTTGGAAGAAGTTAAATGGAGGACAGCACACTAGATAGCCCTAAAGTTATAGACCAAGAAAATATTGAAGAAAATCTAAAAAAACTTCGTTCTCTTATTTTAAATTATCGTACTCTTTGCACAAGTAAAGCTCCACAGGAAAAACTATCAAAATGCATAAATGAAATTTCTGATATATCTAAGAGTTTGAAGCAAATTTCCGGTCAAAAGGAATATAAGCTAATTTCAAATAAAAATGGGATAATTATTTGGGGTCATCCAGATAATCCTGATGATTTAGAAAAACAAATTACTTACACGTTGGATAAAGATGAGAAAAAATATATTATTACTTCAGGTGCAAAAGCTAAAGCCTATATATTAAATGAAGAAGGAAAAGATACAGAGCTTGTCACAATTCAGGATAATAAAATAACTCATGCTGGGATTGAAACATCATTTATCAATCCAAAAAGATTAGATGCTAAACGTTTAAGAATTGAAGCTAATCAACGTTTTGAAAAAACCTTGCATAAAAAAGATTTCAGCATCACAAAGCCATTTTACATAACTACAGAGCAGGAACCTTTATTTAAATCTTTGCTAGATCAGGCTTTAAACGGTGAAGCAGCTACTGCAAATCAAGCTTTTGAAGCAATATATGAATTAGCAATAAGTAATAATACTTATAACTATGTTGCTAAAGCTTTGCCATATTATGATAAAAATGGGGATCTTTATTTTGGCTTTGACGATCAACGTGATGGACGTAGAGCATATCAACATCTTAACACTGGTCAACAAATTAGCTCAAAATATAGTATTGCTTATAAAATTGATAAGAACAGTAAAAGAGTCAATATTCTAACATCTACCCATACTAGCAATTTTTATATTATGGCTAAGGTTGGAAATTATATTGAACTTCTCGCAGTAGACGAAAATCAGAAAAAAACCACTTATTGTAATATATCTGTCGCTTCTAATATTATAAATTTTAATAGTTCTGCTCAAGGATGCACAAGTTTATGCGGTATAATCAGAGAAAGCGGGAATTCAGAAATTTATGGAGTTAAAACTTATGAAGCTACTCAAAAACTAATAAAGGATTTTAAAAAAAGTAATTTACTTAATGATATAGCTGAAAATCAAAAACAAAGAATTCAAAGAATTTTAGAATCAGTACTTTCATTTTATGATACAAACGCTTTGGTTATAACGGTTGGTGAAAATCCACTAAGCTTAGAAAGCCTAAAGGAAACTATAGGAGCAAGTATTCATATAATAAAAAATTGCCTAGTGCAAAGTGACCTAGAAATTGCAAATATTTTTAGAAAAAATATTGAAGATTGGAAAACGCAAATAGTTAAAGAAGAGAATACTGAAAAAGAACAAAAATCTTCGTGGACAGAATCAGTTAGAGGTCAGCCTCTATTTCCAAAGAATATTATAATACCTCAAACTTATGAAAGAATTTTAAGTTTTAATGATAGTCAATGTTTTGACGAAGAATCAAATACTCATCATAATGCTAATGTTTTTATATATAATCAAAGAGGGAAAGATTTTAAATCAGATAAAACTAAATCCTTTATTATCGAGATCCGAAAAGAACCGTATGAGGTTAGAATAAGATTAGGTACTAAATTAATTGATAATGATAATATTTTAGAAAATTCAGTGGACACAACTATTGAATTTAATTTTGATAATAAAAAATATTATTGTAATATTAAAGATGGTCAAATTAACTTTAAAGATAATATAATTCCACCTTTCTATAAAGAGACTCCAGAAAGTGGAACTTACTATTGTGAAGGCTGCACAACTTATACAGAAAATAGTAAAAAATTAATTGCTAATTTTTCACCTAAATCTAAAATTACTATGTAATTATATCATATCTTGAATATAGGCATTAATCCCATGCTCAATATCTTGCCCAAAATACTCAATTCTTCTATCTTTAAGATATAGGATTTTATTACAATATTGTCTTACGTAATTCATATCGTGAGGGCTTACTATAAATATATTTGATTTATCACGAAGCTCATCAAGTTTTTTTGAAGATTTTTCAATAAACCCTATATCACCTCCAGCAAATAACTCATCAATTACTAATATGTCAGGATCGATACTTGTTGCTACACTAAAACTTAGACGCATATTCATACCGGTTGAATAATATTTTGTTTGCGTATCAATAAAACTTCCAATATCAGCAAAATCTATTATTTGTTGTTCCTTTTCTTTAATTTCATTTTCTGAAAAGCCTGATAATAGACCATTTAAATAAATATTCTCTCGTCCAGTAAGTTCAGGGTTAAAACCAAGACCAAGTTCTATTAAAGAAGATATCCGCCCTTTCACTAAAACTTTCCCTTCTTGAGGTTTGTAAATTCCACATATAGTTCTAAGTAAAGTACTTTTACCTGCACCATTTCTCCCAATAATTGCAAGCCTGTCTCCTTTAACTAATTCAAAATTAATATTTTGAAGTATTTCTAATACTGTTTCATTGTATATTTTCTGCCCTAAATTAAGAAAAAATTTGACAAAATTTTCCTTCAAATTATTTTCCATATTTGTCAGTTTTCGAAATTTTAAGGTAACATTTTCCAGTTTGATATGACAAGGCATTTTTATAGTCTAAATATTATTTGATCTTTTAATTTATTGAGTAAATTATAACTTACTAAGAACATTCCCAAAGACCAAGCTGCAGTTATAAGAAATGTTTCTGAACTTGGTAAATTTCCATAATATATCGGATCCCTGAACAGATCAATAAAATGTAACATTGGATTAATTTTTGCAAGATTTACAAATGTTCCAAGTCTAGATTTTTGATATAATATAGGCGTTAAGAAAAATAAAATTTGAAGCAAAACATTTACAATATATCCAATATCTCTAAAATATATATTTACAATACTAATAATTGTTCCAATTGAGAAAGCAAATATTGTTAGCAATAATATAGAAAATGGAATTATGAATATTGCTATATGAATTTTTGCAAAAAACAACAAAAAGTATAAAGTCAAAAGAGAAGTAAACGCTAGAAAGAAGTCTACCAATGTTGTAGTAGTTGATACTAGCGGGAATATAAATTTATCTATATTTGTATTTCTTATTAATCTTTCATTATAAATAAGGCAATTTGAACAGCTATTAATTATATTCACAAATAAATTCCATGCCATAATAGCAGGGGTCAAAAATAAGACAAAATCCTTATATGACATTTCCATAATTTTGGAAAATACAATACTAATTAAACTTATATTGAGAATTGGATTAAGCAAAGACCAAAAGAATCCTAACACATTTCTTTTGTATTTAACCTTAAGTTCATTCAAAGAAAGTGCTTTGATTATCAAATAATTTTTTAAAATTCGTTTCATATTTTACTTATTATTTTCCAAAAATTTATTATAAGTTTTATATACTCCTTCTTTATTTCTTTCTGCAACTCTTCTATTTCCTACATATATTCCCCAATCAAGCAAATCTTTACTTACTACCGAGTTAGCGCCAACACTTACTCCTTCTCCAATTGTAACATTTGGCAATATAACAGAGTTTGCGCCTATTATAGAAAATTTACCTATTTTCACTTCCCCACGTGTTACATTTCTATATTCTTCACTTATAGTAGGGTTACCAAACCCCCAATCCTTAAAATCATCAGATGCGGTAAATATTCTTACACCTTGGGAAATACCTGAGAAATCTCCCATTTCAAAATATTCTCCGCCAGCAATTGAAGAAAAGCAAGCTATATGCACATAATTTCCAATTTTCATTTTATTCTTTGCATAAATAAAAACAAAATCATCAATTATTATATTTGTACCGAATTCAATATTTTCTCTACCAATAATTTTTGCAGACTCAAAAATTTTTATACTCATAGAAATTTTTTTATTCTATTTTTCAAATAATTAAAGCAGCATAATATTATTTTTTTCTTAGGGGTGGCTGAAATCTTTTGCAATATAATTTTTATCATAGCAATAGTAGAGGTCTCTTGATTCATGAAAAAACTAACTTCCCCTGAAAGCTTCATAAAATCTTTATCAGTAAATTTATAATTGTCTTTTAAAAGATTTTTACATTGCTCTTTTTGCATTAAATCAAATAGTTTTTCATATCCGATTAATTTGTGAATAGGTTGATGATTTATAAACAAAAACGCCTGTTCACATTCATATTCTTCTTCAGAAGTAAAATCTTTATTTATAAGAATATCTTTAAATGCCTCTTTAAAAAGTTGCATAGGCATATTTTTAAAGAAATTCTTTGTAATTAGATGAAGTTCGTTTCTTACTCTAATATGATTAGTTAAAGTTGGACTACTAGCATTCCCACTACCTATGAATCTAAAATTTATTAGACCTTCTTCCTGAATATGAAATTCGTATTTTTTTAAAAATTTGACCCACATGTCATAATCAGGCAACTGTCTGAAATTGTTTTCATATAAGCCTAATTCATCATAACATTTTTTCCGAATTAAAATACTTGGATGACATAAACAATTACCTTCAAAAAAGAATTTTCTTACCCATTCTGCTCTTGTTCTATTAGCTTGCGAAAAAATATTATGAAAATACGGACGTTCCTCAAGAGGAAAGTCATTCATATTTGCATCTTTAAAATTAGCATAGGAAAAAACAGCTGCTATATTAGAATTTTCTTCTAAAAACTTTATTTGCTTTTCAAGCTTATTAGTTACCCATGTATCATCAGAATTAATTAAAGCTATATAATCACCACTGGCATGTTTTATACAGCGATTCACTGAAGCACAAGCACCCTGATTTTCTTCAAACCAAAATAATTTTATTCTATCATCTTGTATTTCTTTTATCTTTTGTAGGGTATCATCACTTGAGCCATCATCATTGATAATAAATTCAAAATTTTTATAAGTTTGATTAAGCACACTATATATAGCTTCTTGTACATACTTGCTATGATTATATGAACTCATTACAACACTAATTAACGGAGTTTCTGTCATTTGATACTAATAATTTTTTTGTTTTAAAAATTTTATAAATAATATAAATACTGGAGGTACTACTAGTCTATATATTTTTTTCAATAATTTTGGAATACATAATTTCAATATATGTTTAAACATATTATAGTTGATTGACTTTAAAGACTTAATATTTACTACTTGAAGCCTAGTCTTTAACTCAGTAAATTCTGCATTATATTCGTATTTTAAAAATTTATTATATTCATCAATAAGACTAAGCGTAATCTTTAGTTTTTCCTTTGAAAGCTTACCAGACCAAACACCTTGCTTATGTTGTCTATATACAGACATTATTTCATTTATGTATCCTACAAGCCCGTATTGCGCAGTGACAATATTATACATCCAATCATATACTTGCATATCAAATAATTCTTGAGGAATTTTATCAATTATATCTTTTCTATACATGCAAGTTGAAAAGTTACCAATAAAATTATCTTTAATTAAGTCTTGAGCGGTTTTTAACTCAATTCTAGTAGCTTTAGATTTAATATTATAAGATAATTTATTAATATGACCATCATCATATAATTCAGTGAATAGTAAAAATTTATGCGAGCAAACACTACATTCTCTATGTAGTTCTAAGAAATCAAATTGAGTTTGTAATTTTAATGGAGATGTCCAGTAATCATCGCCTTCTAAAATAGCTATATATTTACTGTTTGTAGATTGAAAAGCTCTTTTGTAATTTTTAGTAACTCCCAAATTTTGTTCTTTCGGAATAATTTTTATTAATTCTGGATATTGATTAGCATATTCTTGAATAATATTTAAAGTTGAATCCGTAGAATGGTCATCCGCAATGATTATATCATATTTAAAATCTACCTTTTGCATTAATATGCTTTCGATAGCTTGTGCAATATATTTTTCTTGATTGTAACATACTAATATTACACTGAGTTCAATCTGATATTTATTCAATTTAAAACCTATTTATAAACAGTCCGCTGACTTTATTAAATTCATTTTATTACCAACGCATCCTTCCAATATTATTTTACTTATTCTTATAACATCCTTTTCTTCTAAAGTGTGATATAATGGCAGACATAATATTCTAGTTGAAACATCTTCACTAATTTCCATTTTAGACTGCTTTACATAATTCAATTTATTTAGCGAAGGATAAAAATATCTTCTAGGAAATATATTTTCATCATTAAGTTTTTTTACAATATTTAATAATGTTTTTTCACTTGAAAATAAAACAGGGTAATAAGCATAATTATACTCGGTACCTTCGCGTAGCTTTGGCCTTATAATTTCACCATTATTTAATAACAACTCGTCATATAAATTACAAATTTTCTTTCTAATTTCAATAAGTCGATTGATTTCAGGTAAGTTACATAATCCCATGGCAGCGTGAAGCTCAGAGTTTTTACCATTAATGCCTATTCCAAAAAAATTTTCTACGCCGTTATGCCCAAAATTTCTCATATATGATAATTTGTGCGCAATATCTACGTTATTTGATATGACTGCCCCGCCTTCTCCGGTATGGAATAATTTTGTTGCATGGAAACTAAGAGTAGAAATATCACCGTAATTTACTATTGGAATATTTTTATATTTTACTCCAAAACAATGCGCAGCATCATATATTATTTTCAAATTATATTTTTTAGCAATAGTTTCTATTTTCTCTATATCACAAGGATTGCCATAAACATGAGTAGCAAGGATTGCCACTGTTCGATCTGTTATTGATTCTTCTATTTTAGCTGGATCAATTGTAAGCGTGTCTTCTTCGATGTCAACAAAAACAGGAATACATCCTTCCCATACAATTGAGGAAGTAGTTGCTACGTAAGAGAATGGCGTTGTAATAATCTCGCCTTGTAAATCTAATGCTTTTATTGCAAGCTGAAGTGCAATAGTACCATTATTTAAGAAATAACAATTTGTTGTTTCTAAATATTCCCTTAAATTACTTTCTAATTCTAAAACTAAAGGTCCTGCATTTGTTAATTGATTATTATTCCAAATTTGCTCTATATATCTTATATATTTTTCTATTGGAGGAAAATATGGCTTCGTTACCGTTATCATTTATAAATTTTATTTTTAATATTACTACAATGAATCTTATAAGTGGATTTATATATAAAAACTAATATTATGCAAGAACTTACTAATTTTTCACATCCTATCAAAACTGATTCTCTTCACCGTCTATGGTTTATTCAAGCTTTAAGAGGGATAAGCTGTTTAATAGTAGTGTATTTTCATTTAGGCGAGACTTATTGGCTAGCCCCTAAAATAATTGGTGATTTTTTAAATTATCCTCCTACTGAAAATTACAAAGTTTATCACTTGTTTTATATAGGCAAATACAGATTTAATTTCGGAGCTTTTGGAGTAGCAATGTTTTTTTTAATTAGTGGATTTGTCATGCCATTTTCATTAGAAAAATCAAACAAACTTCAATTTTTGGTACAAAGAATATTTAGAATATATCCAGTTCTTATTTGTTCGATTACTATATTATGTCTTTTATCTTTTTGTTATACAAATTATTATTATATAGAGTTTAAATATACTCTCAAACAATATCTATTAAATATTAGCTTGCTAGCTCCAATCTTGAATTTAGCAATTATTGAGCCTTCAAGTTGGACATTAGCTGTGGAAATTATATTCTATTTAGTTTGCGCAATATTTTTTAGTAAAACACAAATAACTGATTCCTACAGAATTATAAAAATTAGTATTTTTGCCTGGGTAATAAAAGTTTCATTTGAAATATATTATGAGTTTGTCTTAACTAGCCAACCTATGAGCTTTATTGAACTTATAATCCATAGAATTTATTTAATATATTCAAAATATTTACATTTGATAACATATATGTTTATAGGAACTATAATTTACAATTATTATAAAAAAAATATTAGTTTGAATTCAGCAATTCTATTCTCAATAATATTATTTTTCAAATTTATTTTATATTTATATATTACAGAGCTTGAATATAGGATTAGTAACATAATAATACCTTATACAGCAGCCGTAATAAGTTTTTTACTGGCGTTCTATTATTCGAATAAATTACCTTACAAAAAATGGCTTAATTTTTTTGCTGAAATTAGTTATCCATTATATTTGAACCATGTGATACTAGGTTATAGTTTAATAAATATATTTTACCGTATATTTAAAGAAGCTTATACCGCTTTAATTATAACTTTAATAATAATTATCATTGTCTCTTACCTAATTCATTTATTTATTGAAAAACCTTTTAACAAATTCGGGCGTTTACTTGGGGAAAAATGTAACAATCCCTTCAAAAATAGTTCATTACAAGACTAAGAAAGGCATAAACCCTTGACAAAATTAGATTTCTTAAATAGGTTATTCCAGGAACATATGTTAAACCGCATATGCCTAGGTAGGAGGATAAACTTCCTCTTTGGTTTAATTATTAAAATAGAAGGTAATTAATATGGCTCTCACAAAAGACCAAGTTAAAAGTTATTATGATAAACAAACATATTTGGACAATAATCCAGATTTCAAAGCTTATTTTATTGCACAACAATGGAATGATGCTCAAATATTTGATCATTACTTTGATGTTGGGTTACCAGCAAACCGTATAGCAATATATACTTATATTCAAAGAGATTATGCTGCTAATAATACAGATTTAAATAAATATGCGCTAGAAAACAAATGGACCGGTCAAGATTGGCTAGAACATTATATTAATGCTGGCAAATCTGAAGGGCGTGTAGCAAGTCATGTATATTATAAAGATGACTATTTAGATCTTAACCCAGATTTAGATCAATATGTAACTGATAACCCTACGTTTGATGTTGAAAGTCATTTCCAAAATGTTGGCAGACTTGAAAATCGCCTAGCAATTAAACCAGGCACTGCTATGGCTATTGCGGATATTGACAATGCATTTGCTGCAAGCGGTGGACAAGGTCAAACATATATACTTGATAATTTCCATTATAAATATACTGGAACTGCAGGTGATGATTTATTCCAAGCAGGTCTAAGTGCTGGTGGAAACCATACACTTAGAAATAAGAAAATTGATGGTCTTGGTGGTCAAAATACAGTTGTTGCTGTTGAACTTCCAGCTGGCACAATTACTCCTGTTTTAAACAATATACAAAATGTTAATTTAAATGCTGTTGCCGATGGTTTAGTATTTAATGCTGTAAATTCTACTGATTTAGCTAATATCACATTTAACTTTAGCCCTTATAACGGTACAGTTCAAAACATTAAATCACTTGCTACTGAATTAGGTATAGTTGATGCATCAGATGCTACTAAAACTTATACTTTTAGATATAAAGCTGGTGGTATTGATAATGATAAATTCGGTTTCTTGAATTTAAATAATGTTTTAGGTACAGTTACTATCACTGATAGCGCAGGTACAAACAACCCTGAAAATATCGTTATCAGCTCAAATGGTGAAATCAATACATTCACTCTAACTGATGCTGGTACCCTATACAAAAAGATTGTAGTTAAAGGCGATGCACCATTAGATGTGAGTGCTGCTACTTTAGCCGGAGTTACTTATTTTGATGCATCTGCTGCAAATGGCGCTATTAATGCAAAAATTTCAACTAATGCTCCTGCAACAATCAAAACTGGTAAAGGTAATGATTTAATTACTCGTACTAACCTAAAAGATACAGATGTTATCGATTTAGGCGCTGGTGATAATATGCTTGTTGCACCAGCTGCAGACGTTGTTACAGCTTCTGGTCTAATCACTACTGGCAATAAATTAGGCATTACCAATGTTCAAACTCTTAACTTAACTACTCAATTAGCTGGAAATTTTGAACTTGCTAAATTTGATGGAGTTAAAAACTTATTACTTACTGGATCTGATACTACTGCACGTACGATTAGCAAAGTTCCTACAGGTACTTTTGTTAAATTTAATGCTGGTACAATTGGTCTAGATGATACAGGGAATTTAACTTTAGGTATTGCTGAGCCTGCTAATACTAATAATGAATTGAACTTAGTATTTACTACTGCACAAGATCATTATTTATTAGCTAATAGCGTACAAACTGTTAATGTTCAATCTGATGTTGCTGGTGTAAATATTCAGTTAAATGATAATGCTATCAAAACATTAAATGTAATTGGTGCAGGTAGCGCAGACTTTACTGCAGCTCAACATTTAGGTAATGATGCTACAATCAAAAATACTGTAACTTCAATCGATGCTTCTAAATTAGTAGGTGATTTTGCTGTCGCTATTGAACCAGGTGGAGTTGCAAATGTTACAATTAAAGGAAGCTTAACTGGTCAAAATACTATTGTTGATGGTAGCAAAGACGATATTATTTATGGTGGTAATGATGACGATTTATTTGCAACATTTAGAGGTAAAGACACATTTACTGGCGGTGCTGGTAAGGATGAGTATCAAATAGGTGCTGGTGGAGCTGGTGCTTATGATGATGCTAACACTGCAAATAATAAAGTTACTATTAAAGACTTTAACCCTGGCGGCGCTGGTATCAACCCAGTTGATAAATTGGTATTTGATGTTAGTGGTTTCACTCAAGATCAGATTTTAATGCGTGGTGATGGTACTTCAATAGTTGCTTCAGCATTTAACCCTTTAACTGTTACAGTAACAGGTGATACTGCTATAGCTGGAACTAATAATTTTGTATTCTATAAATTTGGAACATTTGCTAATGCTACTGCATTACAAACTCAGTTACAAACTGCGGGTACAA
>JBKBYG010000030.1:0-18749 GCA_046313435.1 Alphaproteobacteria bacterium | reverse complement strand
AGCAGTAACTTTATCAGTAAGATTTATAGGTGATAGAAGCTTACCGGATAAAGCAATAGATGTTATTGATGAAGCAGGTGCTTGTCAAAGAGTTAAGAACCTTACAGGTAAAGGGAAAAAGAATATTACTGTAAAAGATGTTGAAATAGTAATTTCTAAAATGGCCCAAATTCCTACTGTTTCGATTTCTACTGATGAGGCAGCAAAATTACAAAAGCTTGAAGCAAACTTAAAATCGAATATTTTTGGACAGGATCATGCCGTTGAAGAATTATGCCTAGCATTAAAACTTTCAAAAGCTGGTTTGAGAGACCCAAAAAAACCATTAGGTTGTTATTTATTCTCTGGTCCAACAGGTGTAGGTAAAACAGAACTTGCTAGACAATTAGCTCATCATTTGGATATGGAATTAGTAAGAATTGATATGTCCGAATATATGGAATCACATTCAGTTTCACGTTTGATTGGGACACCCCCTGGATATGTAGGATTTGATCAAGGTGGATTATTAACTGATGCAGTGAGCAAGTCTCCTTATTCAGTAGTCTTATTAGATGAAATTGAAAAAGCACATTTTAATATATATAATTTGTTATTACAAGTTATGGATTACGGCAAACTTACTGATAATAATGGTAGAGCTATTAGTTTCAATAATAGCATCATAATTATGACTACAAATGCAGGCGCTGCTGATATTAATAAATCTCCCTTAGGATTTAATAATGATTCAAGGCCTGAAGCAAATCAAGATCAAATTACTAAAACGTTTAGCCCAGAATTTCTAAATAGACTTGATTCAGTAATTAACTTTAAACAACTTGCTGACCAAACAATAGTTTCAATTATTGATAAATTCATTAAACAACTTCAAGACCAGCTTGCTGATAAAGGTGTTACCATCTCAATAAGCAATGCTGCAAAAAATTATTTATCAAATATAGGGTATGATAAGTATAATGGAGCTAGACCAATAGCAAGAATTATTGATGAACAAATTAAAAAATATCTTGCAGATGAAATTTTATTTGGAAAATTAGCTAAAGGTGGCAATGTTAAAGTTAATGTTAGCAAAGAAAAACTTAACTTTAATTATGCATAGAATGTTACTAATTATCAATATTATGCATCCTCTTCAACTGACTTAATTGATAAAACTTCATATATTGCATTTTTTATTACTTTTCCATTACACTCACCTTTGACAAGAAATTTGCGGGCTCCATTTTCAAGAGCTCGTACTATAATTTTCTCATCAGATTGATCACTTAAAACAATTATAGGGATCATGGGATAAGTATTATTTAATTCTACTACACCCTTTATACCTTTAGCATCTGGTAATGATAGATCAAGTAACACTACATCGATCTTATTCTCAGCGAGTATTTTCAAACCTTCTTTAAGCCGTGACGCTCTTGTCATATCCATTGTTTTAGATATTTTACTATAGTTTAATGCTTGAGTAATAGCCTTTGCATCACCATTTAAGTCTTCAATCAAAAGTGCTGAAATATGTTCAATTTGGAAATTATTGTCCATCTTATTACCTACATTAAAAGGTTAATTTTAATTTTTAACTGAAATAATTTTTCTATAATTAAAAATCATTTCAAGTGTATTTTACAGTTTTTATTATAAAAAATATATTATTAAATCTACTTAGGCTTTACATAAAGTGAAAATAAAACTACTTCCCTTATTAATAACCGATTTTACAGATATTTTTCCACCATGATTTTCAACTATTTTTTTACAAATAGCTAAGCCTCCTCCACGTCCAGGGTATTCCTCAATAGTATGAAGTCTTTGAAATAACAGAAATATCATTTCAAAATACTCTTCTTCAATACCAATACCATTATCACTAACAGTAAATTCCACAATACCGTTATGTTCTTTACAAGAAATCTTAATCTTAGGAGCTTCATCTTCCCTTCTAAATTTTATTGCATTTTCAATTAAGTTTTTGAAAACAATTATTAATTGTTTTTTATGTCCTAAAACTTTTGGTAATACATCATACTCAATTATTGCATTATTTTTTTCAATTAAATCCGCCAATTCATTAAGAGTTATCTCAAGTATTTCATTACAATCAATCTTTTTAAAATTTGTAAAATGAACTTCAAGTCTTATATATTCTAAAAGTATATGAACAATATCCTGCATTTCTAAAGATGCATCAATTATTTCATTACTTAATTCATCAATAACGTTATTACTAATACTCTTATTAATCTCTTGCAATTCTTTTGAATTATTCATTAGAACTCTTAAAGGTTTTTTTAAATCATGCGATAATATGTAACTAAAAAGCTCCATATCACTAGTTATTCGTTCAATCTTAGATACATTATTATCAATTTGATTTAGATTTCTTAAATCTAAATCACTGTCATATTTAGGTGCCATTTTTAAACCTAGAGTTTAATGAATTATTTGTTCTTTATAAATCCTAAATTGTATTATTTCAATAAAATAAATTTAAAATTCATTTTATTATGTCTCCAAATCAATTATTTATTATCTTTATGTTTAAAATGCATATCATTCTTGGCATAAAAACTTAAATTCCTTGACTTATTTTTTAAAAAAATGCACTTTTAATATATGTGACAACTAAAAATTAGTTATTATATATTTGTTAGCCTTTATTATACAAAAAACAAGATTACTTAATTAAGTATCTTAATTAATGTATTTTAAATTAAGCTATTATGTAGGGAATTACATTAATGCCTGATTTTTCAAATCCCTCAAATGGAATTAACAAGTTTAACGTGAATAAAAGTTATTTGATTTATACTTTTAAAAAATATCAAGCTATGAGTTTAGTATTTTGTATTGGTACTATAATATCAATAATAGCCTTTACAATAACTTTAAACAATAACATGGAAAAGCTTGAAGAAAATTTTCGCTCTGATTCAAGAGTTAAAACCTTGCTGCTTGAAAATCAATTCCAAAAAGATATTAGAGAATTAGAATTACTTGCAGATTTATTTACATTTGCAAAAAATGATTCTGAAAAAGAATTCCGTACATATTTATCTGATATAGTCAAAAAAAATGAATTCACTACAATATTATGGATCACTGATGACGATCTAAAAAAAAATCACTATGAAATTGCTTCATTTGAACCTGGCGATAAATTAAATGAGTATAAAAACTTTAAGCCTAGACTTAATGAAGTAATCAAAAATGGTATCGATTTAGCTTACATCTATAAAAAACCTGTTACCACTAATCTATTTTCATTAGTTGGAGATCAAGCCAATCAAAATGATATAGCATTTGTTTTCCCTATTTTTCGCAATTCTAATCCTAATTTACCTTACAATCAAAAATTTATAAAAGGTTTTATTATTGGTATTGTAAATCTTGAAGAATTTTTTGAAGAAACCTTTAGATGGAAAAATTATGTTTCTCATTCCTCTATAAAAATTTTTGATAAAAACATTAATGATAATAAAAAATTAATTTACAGTTCAGAAAAGCATCAGAATATTAATGATATTAACATAGATATTGATAATTATTTTTCTAGTCTTAAAATCCCATTTATTTTTATTGAATCAATTTCGCTTCCTTCCCGGGAATGGAAAATATTATTTTATCCTACCGAATTTTATATTAAAACTGGTGTAAGTAATTCCCTGCCCTGGATTATTCTTTTATGTGGGATGTTCATAACATTGCTTATAGGAGTGTTTTGGTTCTACTTAATTGGTAGAAATTCAGAAATTCGCAAACTTGTTAGTGAGCGTACTGAGGAATTAGAATTAGCAAAACAAATTTTAGAGGAAAATCAGCGTAGACTTGCTGCTGTATTTAATAACCTTGTAGAAGGAATTATTACGATAGATGTAAAGGGCATTATTAGAGCAACTAATCCTGCAGTCGAAAGAATGTTTGGTTATTCAAAAGAAGAATTATTAGATAAAAATATTTCTCTTTTACTTCCCGATAATCTTCTTAATGAATATAATCAATATTTACGCAAACTTTTAAAATCAATAAAAAATAAGATTAGAGAGCAGGGAAAGGAATTAATTGCGAAAAAACAAGATGGGTCAGTTTTTCAAGTTGAAGTAGGTATAAGTACTGTAAAAATTGCTGGTGAAATTATGTTCATTGCAATTTTAAGAGATATTACAGAAAGAAAACTTGCCGAGAAAAAACTTGCTGAATACGCTAATGAACTTGAAAATGAACGAAATAAAGCTGAATTAGCTAATAAGGCAAAAAGTGAATTTTTAGCAAATATGAGCCATGAAATTCGTACTCCGATGAATAGTATTATCGGTATGACAGAGCTTCTGCTTGATACAAGGTTAAACGAAGAACAGATGGAATATCTTAATACCATACATTCATCTGGTAACATGCTTCTTACAATTATCAATGATATACTTGATTTATCAAAAATCGAAGCGGGCCAACTTACACTTGATAAAGGACCTTTAATATTACCGGAATTAATTTCGGAGATAATACAATTACTTTTCCCAAGAGCGCAGGAAAATAATATTGATCTTATTGTTGATTATCATCCTTCAGTACCGACATATATTATTGCAGATTCAATTCGCGTAAGACAGATCCTGATAAATCTCATAGGAAATGCAATTAAATTCTCGCGGGATAATTATGTATTAATTAAAGTTTCAGCTATAACTCAAACAACTCATAATGTAAATCTTATGTTTGAAATACAAGATAAAGGAATTGGAATAAATCATGACAAGCTTGATAAAATTTTTAAAAATTTTACCCAAGCAGATGAGTCTACGACAAGAAAGTTTGGTGGCACAGGACTCGGGCTTGCGATATGTAAGAACATAGTTAGACTTATGGGGGGAACTATTGGAGCAAAAAGTGAAGTAGGTATTGGTTCAACATTTTGGTTCAGTATAAATGTCCCAGCACCTGAACACCACCAAATTAATTATAGCTTAATTACAGAAGATTTAAAAGATAAGCAAATCTTATTCTTAAGTAATAATGAAATGATGCAAAATATAGTAAAAGAATATTTTAATTATCTTAAACTTCCTTATATTTCTCTCAATTGCATTGACGATACAGAAAATATATTACCCTCAATATATGATAATTATACTTATTTAATAATTGATGGAGGGTTGAAAGATGACAAAATGGATATTAAAGAGTTTGGATATAGCATAAAGCGTAATCTAAAATTAGAAAATTTAAAATTAATTTTTATAACTACAATAGGCTCAAATATTAATTTAAATTTTTCAGGACAAAAAATATTTGATGCTTACTTGCAAAGGCCAATTTTTGCCTTTAGCATACTTGAAGGATTTAAAGAAGCTGATAAAACAGCTCCTACAGGGGGCATTGCTTCAGATTTACCGATGAATGTTGAAAGCTTATTTCCTCAGTTTGAATCAAATATTCTTGTCGTTGAAGATTATGCTCCTAATCAAAGGCTTGCTAAAAAAATGTTAGAAAAATATGGGTGTAAAGTAGATATTGCAAATGGGGGCGAAGAAGCATTAGAAATACTTGAAAATAAAAATTATGACATTGTATTTATGGATTGCCAAATGCCGAATATGGATGGATATGAAGCTACTCGAGAAATCAGAAAATCAGAGAAAGCTAAAAAGGTTATTATTATTGCAATGACTGCAAATGCATTAATTGGCGATAAAGAAAAATGTCTTGAAGCTGGTATGGATGATTATATAGCAAAACCTATGAAGCAGAAAAATTTAGAGAAAATGCTGATCAAATGGGTAGAAGTTAGAGATCATATGGATTTCCATTAAGACATATATTTTTAATTAGTAATAAATGCCGAACCTTAAATTCGGCATTTATTTTTTGTACTTAATTAGGGCTACGAGGAGAAAAATCTCTAGACTCACTTTTCTTAACAGGTGAAAAATCAGGTGATCTTACGGGTGTAAGTGATAGTCTTACCTTATCTGTCCACCTTTCACCTATATCAGGAGTAATAGGTTTAAGCACAGGTTTAAGCATAGGATCAACTGCAGCAAGTTCATTTACATTGCTCTTCTGATTTGTTGAAGGAGTATCAACAACCAAAGGCGTATAATTTAAGGTTTCATTAAGACCATTAAAATCAGGAGATTTAGATAGTGGATCATCACTTAAATCAAGTTCGGTAGAAATATCGACTGTTTGATCATCAATATTATTAGAAGGCTTTCCTGGTTTAAAGATATTTAGAACACTATTTACAAAATCTTCAACCGTATCACGCAAATCTCTTAAATCTCTCAACTCTTCATCTTTTTCGTTAATACTATCATTTTTACTTTCAATCGTATTTTCAAGGTTCTCTTTATTCTCAATTAACTTATCAATTTGAGAATTTTTTTCTTTTAAATCATCTTTTTTCTCTTCAATTTCAGTTTCTAACTGAGTAATTTTAGTTTTAGTAGTTTTTTGATATTGTGTAAAATTTTCATTAACCTTTTCTAATTCTTCCTTCTTTTCTTCAAAATTTATTGATAAATTTTTATGTTTGTCCTCAAGTTCATTATAATCCTTAACTTTGCTATTTAGTTGCTTTTGAAAATTTTCTGATTCAGAGTTTTTATTTACAAGCTGTTCTTGCTCTTTGAGAATTTGCTCTAATAATACTGTAACCTTACTTGTAAGGTCTTCATTTTTATCAGTAAGATTATTTTTTTCTTGAAGTAGAATATTATTTTCTCTCTGAAGATTTAATATTGTTATTTCTTTCTCACTAATATCTTCTTCAAGTGTTTTAACTTCAGAAATTAAACTGTCTATTTTATTATTAAAGTTTACAATTTTTTCTTCTTTTTCTTGAATTGTAGTTTCTAAAAACTTTTTAGCTACCTCAAACTCTATTGTTTTAGTTTCTAATAACTTTTTACTTTCCTCAATTTCGAACTCTAATGTCATGTTTTTTGTTACTTCATTTGTAACTTCTTCTTTCATTTTTGAAATCTTTTGTTGCTTTTGAGAAATATTTTCTTCCAAATCATTTATTGTATTTTTAAGTGAAGACACTTCTTTTTCAAGAGTAGATTTTTCTTCAGATATTGTTTCTATTTTACTGTTTTTTTCATCTCTTTTCTGAGCTAATACTTTACGTTGATCATGTAACTCTTCGTATTTACTCTTCAACTCATTATACGCTCTTTTTAACTTTTCATATTTCTCACCAACTGCATTACCATTTTTGAGTTGTTCACCCATTAGCTTTGCTATGGAAGAGAGTCCTTCTTTTAAGTCATTAGTACTTGTTTGTCCTGTAGGCATTTTAAATATATCCTTATTATATTATTAATTAAATTACGTTTTTAAATTTAAAACATTATTAGCTTAAGAAGCCTATACAATAATAAATAGTAAATGGTCAATAACTTTTTCTAATTTCTATATTTACTTTTGTTAATAAATTTTTTTTAAACTATATCTAATATACATAAAGAAATGTAAAATAACTTCCTAAAATCTTTTCTTTTATTTTGTTAAATCGCTATTAAAGAAATAAATATTGTAAATTAATTTTACTTAATATATTTATTTAAAATAAACTTTTAATTTAATTATTTTTTAAGGCATTATATGGTTAAAGAGAGTACTTCTAAAAATCAAACTGAAAACTCCCCTGAAAGTCTGGGAGTTCCAGAACTAATCGAAAACCTTAATAAAATTCAGTCTTATATCGAAGCCTATGTTAGCGAAACTAATAAAAAAGATGATAAACTTTGTGAGGCAATATTTTTAATGGAATCAAGCTTAAAGCATGTTATAAATAGCTTGACCAAAATAAAAGAAGGTTCGCAACAAAACGACAAGCTATTACTTGAAAAAATTAATACAAATAATAAAAACCAGGAGAAAATTAATAAAGAAACAGACTCACATATTAAAAATTTAGATAATGCAGTTCATACAATTCAAGATCGCTTAAATGTTCTAGAGCCCACATTAAAACCTGAAACTCTTTTTGAAGAAACGAGAGAGCAGATCAAACAATTTCAAGGAAAATTAGATGTTATATATGAACGCTTGGATAGAAATGAGTCTAACTTCACAGAAGCAAACGAAAAGATTAAAGAGCTAGAAGTAAGGACGGATAAAACAGATAATCGTCTCAATACACAAGAGGCTAATATCAAAGAAGTAAAAGAAGAAACTAAACATTTCAAAGAAAACTTAGATAAAAATAATGAGCATATTAGTAGCCTTGAGACTGATATTAAAGAACTTAAAACAAAAGTAGATCTATTACTTAAAGATTCAGTACAAAAGGAAGACCGTATTTCTAACCTTGAGGGCTTTGCAAAAGAAGAAGAAATGCCCCACCCTTCTTCTGCAACGGAAGAAGATAATGGAGGAGGCAGAACAATAGAAGAAATGGTTAAGCCTACACCAGCTTTAGATGCAGCTAAACCATTACCTACTGATCTTAACATTCTTCCAAGTCTAGATGATGAACCAGTTGAAGGTAAAACTATAGAGAAAGTTAAAGAGATAGTTGAATCCACCGCAGATACTACAACAGATAGCAGCGCTCCTAGCAAAGCTACTACTACATCTGAAGATGAAGAAATAAATGAGCACGACACTGATGATAAAGAACCAGGAGAATTAACTACGCCTGCCTCAACTGTAAATACAGAGGACCATCGCCGTGATATTAAAGTAACAGGAAGTTCAGATGATACACCAGGTACTAAAACTATATCCAAAAGCAACTCTGAAAAAGCAACTCAAGCATCTACTATACTGAATGGAGGTCCATTACCTGGAGTTACTGTACTTGCTGCTAATGATGGAAAAACTCTACAAGAAGAAGAACCTTCAAAAAACAAAAAATATCATACTTTGATTAAATCACTAGACCAAATTTTTATACAAGCACATATTTATCAAAAAAAATATATTCTTCATTTCCGCGAAGATAATCTTCATTTAAACTTATCCAATGTTACTCATTCACTAATTAATCATATAACTGATGAACTTGTTAACAATCAAAAATTACTTGTTGAATTTAACTTTACCAAGGAAGATGATAAAATTAGCTTCAAACTAGACGGAAGTGATGCTTATATCAATTTTATAGAAAAGGATGGCCAATTTTCTATTGAAAAAAGTGAAGATTTTACAGGAGTAGTTTCAATACAACGTAAAGATAAAGAAGGAAAATTTATTAAAGGATCATTTGATATCTTGCGTTATCAAAACGGTGAATTAATAGATTTAGTACTATCAGCCCCTCCTCCTTCAAAAGAGAACTCAAGAATATTCGATTTAGCAAAAGACTTTTTTGCAAAAGAAAACGTTAAGGATATTTCTTCAGATATGAATATTTACACAAGAGAATCATCTTTAGAAATGACTAATAAAATTAAAGAATTTATAGAAGCTACAAAAAGTGTAAAACAAGAAGAATCACAAAAAGAAGAACCTGAGCAAGTTTCTCAAGTTAAAAAATTAGAAAAATCTAAATCTCAAGGGCAATCGCAAACTATTTCCCCACATTAACAAACGCATTACAAACCCGAAGGGAAGGTTTCAAAAACCTCCCCTTTATGCCATAATGCATGATATTCTAAAGGCTGTAGGGCACTAGTATTTTCAAGATAAATTACTGAATCAAATTGCTCTGCTAAATCAGCATAAAAATAATGGCTTGAGCGCTCGGTCTTAGGTAAATACACTACCCCTATCGCTCTTTCTAAAATATTTTGCGGTATTATATTTTTGACATTTCCTGTATTATTATTTTTTATATTAAGCAAAAAATTAGGTATATTAAATTTACTGAAAAAATACTCATAACTATCTTCAAGTGCTGGATTTATAAATTTACGCTCAACCTCTCCGTCCCAAGTTGAAGCCGCTGTAACAGTGCCTTTATTAGTAAACAAACCTACAGAGTATGCTTCTTCCTCATATTTTTCTTTAAGCAATTGACCAATGTTAAACTCTTTAAAATCTTTTCCCATTTGTGTAGCTCTTGCATCACCAATGTGCGAATTATGTGCCCAGACTATAATTTTTGCTTCTTTAAATTTTTCTGCTGAAATATATTTATCTATATTCTCTAATATTTCCACCATATGCGAATCTCTGATATTCCATGATTCTACCTTACTTTTATAAATGGTACGGTAATATTTTTCTGCATTCTTAATTAATATTGCATTCTGTTCAATATTAAAATATTCACTATAAGTTAAATTGCCTTCTTGAACATAAGAATATATTTTACTTTGAATTTCAGATAGTTGCTGAATAACTTGTTCTTGGCACGAAGGAGATATTTTTAAAAAATTAGAAAGTCCATAATCTTGAATGTTTTCTTTATACTGATTAAAACAACTATATCTTTTTATAGCTTTTGTAGCTTCATTTACATCAATATTAGCTAACAAATTGATTACTTCTTCAATAGATTTATTTATGCTATATAGATCTAATCCATAGAATCCTATTCTATCAGTAAGTTTAGAATTAGAATTATACTTATACAGCCATTCAATAAACTCCAAAGTAACTTTATTTCTCCACATCCAGGTAGGAAATCTTTGAAATCCTTCTAGTGCATCTAAACTATTATCAATAAATGAATCGCCTTTAATATATCTATTTACTTTATAAGTATCCGGCCAGTCACCTTCAATAGCTATTGCATCAAATCCTTTTTCTTCAATTAATTTCTTTGAGATCTTTGCTCTTATATCGTAAAATTCATGTGTTCCATGTGTTTCTTCGCCAATTAGTACAAACCTTGAATCCCCTATATTTTCAATTAAAGGCTCAAGATCATTTTTAATATTATTTATAGACTGTATATAATGGCAAAAATTTTTCATTAAATTTCTTTTTAGCTTTCATATTGCATATGGCTTTGCTGTAATAAGTTAATCACTTCCTCATCAGATACGGGAGTAAATTCTTGATAAAATTGACTTATTGACAAGAGTTCATTTGGACAAATTAAATAAAAAATCTTGTTAAATTTATTTTTAAGTTCATCATAAGTCCATTTACAAATTACAGGAGCAGCTATAATTATATTAGCTGTTTCGTATGCTTCTAGTGCAGCTAAAGCAATTGATATTGTCGCACCAGTAGCTATACCATCATCAACTAGTATAACTGTCTTGCCTTGAAGATTTAACTCTGATTGATCTTTTCTATATAAATTTTTTCGTCTGTTTAATTCATGCCTCTCTTTTTCAATTATTTCATTTATAACTTCTTGTGATAAATTGTATTTTCTCAATATTTCATCATTAAAAATAATTTTATTTCCTATTGCTATTGCTCCAAATGCTAATTCTTCGTGCTCTGGTAAGCCAAGTTTCCTAACCAATAATAAATCTAATGGCAAATTTAATTCTTTTGAAATTTCAGACGCTACAGGAACACCACCTCTTGGTAATGCAAGAATAATAGTATTTTCCTTATTTTTAAAATTATGCAATTTATCTGCTAACTTTTTTCCTGCTTCTTTACGGTTAATAAGAATTGTCATTTCATGTGCTAATAAATTATTTATTTAACATAATTTTTTTAAATCACCCTCAATTGGCGCTTTTCTTGATATTTTGATATATAATATTCCATCCTTAAAATTTGCATCTATGTTATTATTATCACAATAGTCAGGAAGCGCTATTTGCCGTTCAAAGGATCCGTATGATCTTTCTGTAATATAGTAATTACGGTTCTCATTATTTATAAATGTCTCTCTTTTACCTTTAATATGAAGTATATTATCTTTCGAAACAGTAATATCAAGATCCTCTTCTTTTACACCTGGTAATTCAGCCTCAATTACTATTGCATTTTCTGTTTCAGAAAGGTCAATCTTTGGTGAAATAAAAGATTTTTCACTGTAATTTTTAGGATGCAAATAACTTGAATGATCCCATTCGCGCGTAAAATTTTTAAAAATTTTTTCAATGTCTTTATATAAATCAGATGTAAAATATTCATCTTTATGAGATCTTAAATCTCCCCATTTATCTTTCTTTCTAAACCAATTTTGCGGCATTAAATCTTTTGTTTCCATATTAACCTCTTTATTTTTTCACAGCTCTAAGTATTAATTTCGTGGCTTATATATTATCTGGAAATTCCTTGGGTGAATTACCATTTATTTCGTCAATTTTACTGTCTGGTAACTCTTCTGGATATTCATTAATTCTTTTTTCAATAACATTTCTTTCCTCCTCATTAACTTCTAAATAAGGCTCGTCCGGTATTTCTATCGGTGATATATTAGGTTCTTCTTCAGGGCCTTTATGAGAAATACTTGAAAATATTTTATTAAATTCTTTTGCAAAGTTAAAACTTATATCAGAAAAATTATTAAATTGATTTGTCATTTTCATACCTATATTTTCATGTTATTAAACATCCTAAAACAGTTTAAAGTATATTTTCTATATATATAAAATAGAAATTTATAAATTTTATATAAATTTCTAAAAATCCTCTTAAATTATTTATTAATATTTATTAAAAATTTATATTTTTAACGCGATTCAATATTTATTTTTTATAAAGACATTTGCTATATTTAAACTCAAATTTCATTAAATTAGGAGACATATAATGACAACATTGGTAGGAACTCAGACAGATTTTTACAAAGCAATTGCTGAAATGTTACAGCTAGAGAATGATGCAATTGATGCATATGAAACAGCTATTGAAAGGTTAGAAAACGCTGAATATAAGGCAAGATTTCAAGATTTTTTAGCAGATCATAATCGTCATAAAACATTGTTAACAAGTATACTTAGCGAAGCAGGAAATGATTTACCAAGAGATTTTGATCTTAAACATATACTTACAAAAGGCAAAGTTATTATTGCCGGCTTAATTAATGACAAAGCCATACTTATAGCAATGGGAACTAATGAAGATGATACTAATAAAGCATATGAAAGACTTACAAATCACGAAAATGCACCTGATGATTTGAAACAAGCTTTAATTCATGCCCTTGATGATGAAAGAAGACACCGTGCATGGATCAGAGATACTTTGGATAGTATGTAGTTTTTAATAAGTAGATAGATTTTAATCTATCTACTTATTTATCATATATGTTCCATATGCTCTTTTTTTGCTTGTACTTCAACAGTTAAATTAGCAATTGGCCAAGCTTCAAGCCTTTTTATTCCTATAACATTTCCTGTTTCTTCACAATACCCATACTCTCCATTTTCTATTCGCTCGAGAGCCATATCAATTTTATGTAACAAATCCACATCTCTATCAACAATATAAAAATCTACAATTCTATCCTGTTCAATAACAGCTTCATCAACATGATCCGGCTCTCTACTAGTTTTACTTGCTATTATATTTTGCTCATTCTTAGATTCTTCTATAAGTTCATCTCTCCAGCGATCCAATTTAGATTTGAAATAATTTAACATTTGTGGGTTCATATATTCTTCTGATTCTGTAGGTTTATAATTTTCTGAAGCAGAATCTAAAACATTTTCAAAATTCATTTTATTAGTCCTTAAATTTGTTGATAAAATAGAGTCATCAGAATTAATGTAGAAAACTTATAGATAATTTTATAAATTTTAAATAAAGAGATACTCTGTTTTCTCTAAAAAACTCATATTATTTTACTTTACTTTACTAAGACTATTTAATATTAGTTAACTCCTATTAAATTCATTGCAAATTCTTGTGCATTAAAAGGTCTCAAATCTTCAATTCCTTCCCCTACACCTATTGCGACAACAGGTAATTTATATTTGTATGAAAGATTGATAAGAACACCTGCTCTTGCAGTACCATCTAATTTTGTAATCACAAGGCCGGTTAAATTTACAGCTTTATTGAAATTTTCAACTTGTAAATTAGCATTTTGACCAGTAGTAGCATCCACAACTAATATTGTTTGATGAGGTGCGTCAGGGTCAAGCTTTTTGATAACTCTCACAATCTTACTTAATTCCTCCATTAAGTTAGATTTATTATGTAATCTTCCCGCTGTATCAATAAAAAGAATTTCTACTTCTTCTTTTATTGCTGCCTCGACTGCTTCATATGCAACACTTGCAGGATCTGCATTTTCATTTCCGCTTATAAATTTAATATTTGCTCTCTCTGCCCAGATTTTAAGCTGACTAACTGCTGCAGCACGAAAAGTATCACAAGCTGCAACTGCAACTTTTTTACCCATATGTTTATAGTAATTTGCTAATTTCCCAATTGTTGTAGTCTTCCCATTGCCATTAACTCCGCATACCAAAACAATATTTAATCCATTTTTAAAATCTGTGTCTAAAGGTTTTTCCAAATTAACAATTAAATTTTCGATTGCTTTTGTTAAATCAATTTTGATTTGTTCAATTGTTATTTCCTTATCAAATCTATCTTTAGAAATAGAATCAATTATTTTAGAAGTTGCTTCGATACCAATATCGCTCGATAAAAGTAATTCTTCTAATTCAGTAATAGTTTCTTTATCAAGTTTACTTTTAGTAAAAATATTAGAAATACCTTCATTTATTTTATTTGAAGTTTTACTTAAGCCTTCCTTTAATTTATTAAACCAAGTTTTCATAATTATACTTCAATTAGTTTTTGCTATTAAATTTCCATTTTCAATTCCAATAATTGTTGCATCAATAAGATTTCCAACATTAAAAGAATTATTTAATATTACTTGTGTAAAATTTTCTGCCCTACCTTGTTTTTCAGTTTCCATTAAAACTTTTACGTGTGTATTTATCTGAGAATTAAGGAATTTATTTAATTCATTATTGCCTGCCTCTCGAAGCATTGCTGCACGTTCTTTTCTAATTTTTTTTTCAATTTGTGGCATTCTAGCTGCAGGTGTACCTTCTCTCTCTGAATAAGGAAACACGTGCAAATATTGAAGTGAAGCTTCTGTCACTAGCTCTAAGCTATTTCTAAACATTTCTTCTGTTTCTGTTGGGAATCCAGCGATTATATCGGCTCCAAATGCAATATTTGGTCGTATTTTTTTTAATGTTTGACAAAATTCGATAACCATTTCACGATTATGTCTTCTCTTCATTCTTTTTAAGATCATATTATCCCCTGCTTGTAGACTTATATGTATATGAGGCATAATTTTTTGATCATGTGCAATTAATTCTAATAATTCTTCATCGATTTCAGCCACATCAATCGAAGAAAGCCTTAATCTCAATAAATTGGGTACAAATTTAAATAGTCTTTTAATCATATTAGCAAGGCTTGGTTGCCCTGGCAAATCTAAACCATAGTCACTAATATCAACACCTGTTAGCACTATTTCTTTATATCCTATATCTAGTAATTTTTTTACTTGAGTTACAATTTCTCCAACTGGAACACTTCTACTATTTCCTCTTGCAAATGGAATAGTACAGAATGTACATCTATGATTGCAGCCATTTTGGATCTGTACAAAAGCTCTTACCCTACCTTCAAAACTAGTTATTAAATGTCCCGCAGTCTCCTTAACAGACATTATATCATTAACAAAAATTTTTTCTGCATTATCATTTAAATTTTGTAAAATATAACTTTCACTTTTCAACTTTTCTTCGTTTCCAATAACTAAATCCACTTCAGGCATATCTGCAAATTGCGAAGGATTAAGTTGAGCCGCGCATCCAGTAACTATTATTTTCATGTCTGGATTCTTTCTTTTTGCAGCTCTTATAGCTTGACGCGCTTGCCTTTCAGCTTCTTTTGTTACAGCACAAGTATTAAATATTATAGAATTTGAAGCAGCCTTGTTAGAGACCTCTTTTATCACTTCACTTTCATATATGTTTAACCTACATCCGAAAGTAATTATTTCTGGAGAGGACATTGATTTCTATCCTTTTAAATATAATTTGTTTTTAAAGATTTAGCATTATATTAAAAACTATTTAATTTTTCAAACATTTTAATTATTCAATAAGTTATTTTTATTTAAAACTTACTGACAAATCTTAATTTTCTAATAAAGCCTTCTTATATTCTTGACAAAAAGACATAAATATAATAATTTTTTATAATAACCTGTAAATGGAGTTTAATAGGATTATGATTAAGAACTCAAAAGATTTTTCTAATAAGCAAATCCCAAAAAGTAATTCTGCGAACTTAAGTAAAAATAATATGAAAAGTAATTCAGTTACCAAATATAGGTTATTACTAATTGATGATGAAGAAGCTTGCCTTACTGCACTTGAAATGTCTTTATTTAACACTGAATATGAAGTAATCAAAACATCTAGCGGTAGAGATGGAATACAATATATCATCGATCATCCAAATACAATTGATATAATATTATTGGATTTAATGATGCCAGATTTAAGTGGTATCGAAGTTATTCAAGAACTTAATAAAATTGGATGTAAGGTCCCTGTAATAATCCAAACAGCAAGTTATAATTATTCTGATATAAGTAAAGCTTTAAAATTTGGGGCTAAAAACTTTTTAAGTAAACCTTTTGACAAAAAGTTACTATTATCCGTATTAAGTAAAACTTTTAATAACGAAGATATATTAGTGTAATTATATTAAATTAAAATTTCTCCTTTAAACACATATATTGCTTCTCCTTGCATAAATATATGGTTATTTTTATGAAATTCTATATTTAATACTCCTCCACGTAAGTTTACTCTAAGTTTCCTTTGTAAATTCTTTGTTATTACTGCAGCTACTGTAGCAGCACAAGCGCCTGTTCCACATGCTAATGTTAAACCTGCTCCCCTTTCCCAAGTTTTTAAAATAATTTCAGAATTTGAAATGATTTGGACAAAATTCACATTAATTTTTTCTTTAAATAAATTATGATTTTCAATTTTTTTTCCTAAATGAGTGATATTTATACTATCAATATCCTCAACAAAATAAACTATATGAGGATTACCAATATTAAGTACAAATCCCGGAGGCAATTCACTTTCAATAACTATATTTGAAGTATCACATGCTAAAGTAAGAGGTATATCAACCCAATCAAATTTCGGCTTGCCCATATCTATACTAATAATTTTATTATCATAATAGATAGCTTGCAAAGAGCTATTAATAGTTTTAATTTTAAAAATAATCTCTTTTTCTAAATTTGATTCAAATGAATCTTGAGCTAAAAGACTCACCACACATCTTGCTGCATTTCCACAATTTCCTGCTTCATTACCATCATTATTATAGATACGCATAAAGCAATCATATTGAGGAAAATCCTCTATTATTATAATTTGATCGCACCCAATAGCTTTATTTCTATCAGCAAGAAATTTTAATTTTTCTTTACTGAAATTTAGTTTATACTTTCTATTATCAATAATTACAAAGTCATTACCGCATCCATGCATTTTATGGAAATTTATGATATTCATACTTTTAATTTAACCACTAATTATTATAAACCACTAATTCAAATATTGTTTTGTAAGATACACAAATATGAAAAATACACTAAATCAAATTTCAAAAGATGAAACTATAGATGATAATTTTAATTCTTTAAGAAGCTTACCTCAAAATATAGTAGCCGAGCAAGTATTACTTGGGGTAATTCTAACAAATAATGAATTAATGAACAAAGTTAGTGATTTTTTGCTGGCAGAACATTTTTTTGAACCAGTGCATAAAAAAATTTATGAAACAATAATAATTTTTAGTGAACGTGGCATAATTGCTACTCCCGTTACTTTAAAAAATTACTTCGATAAAGATGAAGCATTACAAGAAGTTGGAGGCGCCAATTATCTTGCGCGTTTAGCAGGTCTTTCAACAAATATTGTAAATGTTTATGATTATGGAAAATTAATATATGATTTATCAATAAGAAGAAAGCTTATTTCAATTGGGGAAGAAATTGTTAATGAAGCGTTTGATAAAGAAATTGAGCTTACAGCAAGCGAACAGATTGAACAAGCCGAGCAACAATTATTTGCACTTGCAAGCGAAGGAGCTGATGGTAATAGCGGGTTTTTACATCTTAAATCTTCATTGAATGATGCTGTTACACGCGCACAACTTGCATTTAAGCGCAAAGAAAAAATCACAGGCATTTCAACTGGATTTTTGGATTTAGATCATTTACTTGGAGGATTTCAAAACTCAGATTTGCTGATTTTGGCCGGTCGTCCTTCAATGGGAAAAACAGCTCTTGCTATTAATTTGGCCTTAAATTCTTGTATGTATCTTGATCATAATTTTAGCAAAAATAATACTGACGACAAAAGCAAAGATATATTACCTTCAGTTGGCTTCTTTTCACTTGAAATGTCAGCAGAACAGCTTGCTACACGTATGCTTTCAATGTTATCGGGGGTAAATTCCTCTTCTTTAAGATCTGGACATATTGATGAAGATGGATTTAATAAAATATTAGTTGCAAATAAAGAATTATATAGACTACCATTTTTTATAGATGATACACCTTCGCTTTCAATCTCTGCTGTAAGGACAAGAGCAAGACGTTTAAAAAGAAAACATAATATGGCCATAATGTTTATAGATTATCTACAATTGATCCGAGGCACAGCAAAATCCAGCGAATCAAATAGAGTTTTAGAAATTTCCGAAGTAACTCAAGGACTTAAAGCTATAGCAAAAGAACTTAATATTCCTGTAATTGCTTTATCCCAGCTTTCTCGGGCAGTTGAACAGCGTGAAGATAAGAGGCCTTTGTTATCAGATTTGAGAGAATCGGGTAGTATTGAACAAGATTCAGATCTTGTAATGTT
>JBKBYG010000029.1:0-18796 GCA_046313435.1 Alphaproteobacteria bacterium | reverse complement strand
TACAATCGTCAAAGACCCTATTTATATATTGAAGCAAGAACTTATTAGGCTACCTTTATATGGAAGATTTTTAAAAAAAATGGGGATGATCGCAATAGATCGAAGCGGCGGAGCTAAAACTTTGAAACAATTAATTAGAGGTTTTAAAGATTCCGTTAAATTAAACAGACCTTTTATTCTATTTCCTGAAGGCACAAGAACTAATATAGGACAATCAATTGATTACCAGATAGGTATAGCAGCAATCTATGATTTGAAAATCTTGCCCATTATTCCTACAGCTTTAAATTCTGGCTTATTCTGGCCCAAATCTAGCATTAAACAAAAAGGCAAATCTATCATAAAATTTTTACCAGCAATAGAAAATGGTTTAGCCAGAGAAGAATTTATGAAACAATTACAGAATAATATTGAGAATGAATCAAATAGACTTTGTGGACTTTCACAATAATTTCAAAATATTATGGTTTTAGTAAATGGGCATGCTTTTTTAAAAGAAAGTGATGAGTTTCTAGGTCGTGCAGGTTTTTCAGTAATGGATAATGGAGAAGTGGAAGTTGGTTATGGATTTTTGCGCGAATATTGGGGTAAAGGATATGCTACTGAATCTTTAAATGCATTACTTAATTGGGCCTTCTCTAATCTCACTGTTCCAAGAATTATTGCTTTTACCAATTCAAATAATATTGTTTCTATAAAAATATTAAAAAAATGCGGTATGGAACTTTATAAACAGGAATTTATACGTGATGCTTTATATGAATTTTATTATATAATCAACAGCCAGTTGAGGCATTGTTGTGTAGATAAATTTAACGTTAAAAGTTGTTAGGCTATAAGAGATCCTGAAACGAGTTCAGGATGACATTAGGCTGTAAATTTAGTGTCATGCTGAATTTATTTCAGCATCTCTTACTATTAAGCACCTAATACTAAATTTAACCATATTTCTTATTAATTATACAAATAATGGATCTAAGCAACAATCCCGCCCTTTAAAGAAAGAATAAAAATATATTTATTATCTGTATTCGGAATAATATATTGTTATGTTTAATTATATTTGTTATAAATTATATATAGCTTAAAATTACTTTAAAGGATTTGATCCATGAGACAGATACCTAAGTATGGCATTATAGGCTCAGGCCGCGTTGCCAAACATTTTATACATTATTTTAATCTACTTAATATTGAAGTTAAGTCTTGGTCAAGATCAACTAATACAAAACATGAATTAGAATCTTTTTCTAAGAATTCAGATATAGTCCTTATCTTGATTAAAGATGATGAAATCGAAAATTTTATAAATGCTAATCATATAATTCAAAGTAAAATAATTATACATTTTTCTGGTTGTCTATCCACAGATAAAGCTATAGGCATACATCCTTTAGTTAGCTTCGGAGAAACATTATATGAACTAGAATTCTATAAAAAAATAGCTTTTATAATTGATAATCAGAATTTTGTTTTTCACAAATACTTCCCCTTTCTTGCAAACGAATTTCATTTCATCGATAAAAAATTAAAACCTTATTATCATGCATTATGTGTTATGAGTGGAAATTTTAGCGTAATTTTATGGGCTAAATTATTTAATGAGCTCGAATCCAAATTCAACATTACTAAAGAAGCCGCTTATCCTTATTTAGAATCGATTTTTACAAATATTAAAGCTGATCATAATAAAGCTTTAACTGGACCATTAAGTAGAGACGATCAAGAGACGATTAATAAAAATCTTCTTTCTCTAAAAGAAGATCCATTTCACAATATATATAAATCTTTTCTTAAACTATTCCAAAGAGGCAATAATGGATATCAATGATTTTTATAAAATGAAGCAAAACAATCAACCTATTAGAATGATTACCTGTTACGATTATTGGAGTGCAAAAATTATTGCTGATACAAATATTGATTGCGTGCTTGTAGGAGATTCTGCAGCAATGGTAATGCACGGTGCAGACTCAACTACTTATGCTGATATTGAAATGATTGTAGTTCATATTAAAGCAGTTAAAAATGGTATTCCTCATAAATTCATTATTGGTGATTTACCTTTTCTTTCTTACAGAAAATCTTTAAATAAAGCAATGATCGCAGTAGAAAAAATAATCAAGGCCGGCGCCAATGCTGTCAAGCTAGAAGGAATTGAGGGAAATGAAAAAATTGTTAAACATATTATTGAATCAGGCATCCCAGTAATGGGGCATTTAGGCTTTACTCCTCAATCAGTAAATATATTTGGTAATAAGATTGTCCAAGGTAAAAATACTGAGCAGGCGGAGAAATTAATGAAAGATACTAAGATGGTCGAAGAATTAGGTTGTTTTGCTCTAGTCCTTGAATGCATTCCAAGCAATTTAGCTAAGAAAATAACTGATTCCTTATCTATTCCAACAATTGGTATTGGCGCAGGCCCTCATACTTCAGGCCAAGTTTTAGTCTTACAAGATATGCTTGGAGCTAACCCAAACTTCAATCCAAAGTTTTTAAAAAAATATGCAGATATTTATAGCATTATAAAAGATTCTATTAATGCCTATTGCCATGAAGTTGATACTCATGTCTTTCCTAGCAAAGAACATTGTTATGCCGAGGGCAAAAATGCAGATAATTGAATCTATAGAAAAATGGAAAAATATAAGGAAATCCTTATCTAAATACTCTATAGGGTTTGTACCAACTATGGGCAATCTCCACGAAGGTCATATGAGTTTAATTGGGCAATCCGTTAAAGAAAATAACATCACTATACTTAGTATATTCGTTAATCCTACCCAGTTTAATAATAAAGAAGATTTACTCAACTACCCTAAAACATTAGACAATGATATTAAATATGCGCAAAAAGCGAAAGTCGATTATTTGATATTACCAAAAGAAGAAGAAATATATACTGATAATTTTGCATTTAAAATAAGTAATCATTCTTCATACAGTGCTATAATGGAAGGAAAGTTTCGACCTAGTCATTTTACTGGCATGCTAACAATTGTTTTGAAATTACTGCTTTTAGTGAAGCCAAATAAAGCATATTTTGGTGAGAAAGATTATCAACAATTTCTATTAGTGAAGGAAATGGCAAAAGCATTTTTTCTTGATACTGAAATCATATCCTGCTTTACTATTAGAAACCAGAATGGCTTACCTCTAAGTTCCCGTAATAATAGATTAACTGAAGAAGAACTTAAAAAAGCTGCTTTATTTTCTCAGTTACTAAAGTCCGAATTAAAAGATGAGGAAATTATTCAAAAATTAGAGGCTGAGAATTTTACTGTTGATTATATAGAAGAATATCAAAATAGAAGATATGGAGCAGTATCGTTAAACAATGTTAGGTTAATTGACAATGCAGGAGTAAAGTAAATGATTTTATGTATAGACATAGGTAATACTCAAATTCATGCTGGGGTGTTTAAAGAAGAAAATTTAATACTTCAATTTAGATATAGCAGCTCAGAAGGTATGAGTTCTGATCAACTTGGTATTTTTTTAAAGAATATTCTACGAGAACATAATTTAGATCCAAAATCAATTCATAACATAACTATATGCTCTGTTGTGCCTGAACTTGATTATTCAGTGCGGTCAGCTTGTATTAAATATTTTCAATTAACTCCTTTTTTTTTAAATGTCGGTGTAAAAACAGGATTAAAAATTAAATATAGTAATCCAGCCGAAGTTGGAGCAGATCGTATTGCTACTGCAGTTGGTGCAAATTGCCTACATCCAAATCAAAATATTGTCATTGTTGATATGGGAACAGCTACTACGATTGATATAGTAAATAAGGAGAAAGAATATCTAGGCGGAGCAATACTACCTGGCCTTAAAAGTTCAGTTAAAGCTCTATATATCAATACTTCAAAACTTCCTTCTGTAGAAATAGTTAAGCCAAAACTTGGTCTTGGCAAATCAACTAAAGAAAATATACAAATCGGGTTATTTTACGGACAGTTGGGCGCTATTAAAGAATTAATTGCTTATCTTACTATTCAATCATTTCCTAATGAAGAATATATAATTATTGCTACTGGAGGTTTTAGCGAAGTTTACCGAAATGAAAATATATTTGAAGCAATATATCAAGAGCTAGCTTTTGTTGGTTTAAGGGTAATTACAAATATCAACAAATTATAATTGAAGGAAAAATAGTCATTAAATTCCATTCAATTATAAATCACTTAAATATTATCAAACTGTTCTGGTGTTAGATAATGTACATTACCAATTAACTGAGTATTAGTTGATAAAACATGGTCTTGAGGAGGCAAGTAAATATCTGGTGCAGTTATAGTAGTGTTATAAAGCGCAATTGATTCGCCATTTAAATATACTGCTTCGGTTGAAACTATAGAAGAATTAGCACAGATAATATCAATAGCTTCTAAGAGTACTGAAAAACTACTATCAATTTTGACATTATCTTCTAATCTTATTGTTGTAGGGGCAATTAAGATTGCACCACCATAACCGCCTTTAATACTAATACCTCCAACTTCTTGAGGAATATTGCCAGTGATATTTTTATATTTTACAAATAGCTGTTTAGCCGCATCATAGTCTTCAATCATTCTCATTGACCAGTAAGATTCTGCTATTTCTTTAGGAAATGAGTTTTTTGTGTTGTTTGCCATTATTTTATACCTTTCAAATTGTTTGTTTTAATTTACTTTTGTTCATTATCATTTTTAAGATATTTACCTAAAAGTGGAGCTTGAGTTAAGAAAAATATTATAATTAAAGGAAAGAAACCAAATACTTTAAATTTTACCCAAAGACTTTCCGAGAAATTTCGCCAAATTATTTCATTTAAGCCAGCTAAAGCTATAAAAAAAACACCCCATCTTATTGAAAATTTTTTCCAAATTTCTTCAGGTAAGGCTAAATTCTCACCTAGGGCCATTTTGATAATATTCTTATTTATCAAAACACTGCCTAATATTACAATGGCAAACACTAAATATATAATTGTCGGCTTGATCTTAATAAACGTAGAATCTCCTGTAAAAACAGTAAGCATGCCAAATATACCTAATATTATTGCTGAAATCAAAGGAGCAATTGAAAGCTTTTTTTCATTAAAATAATTTATGATAACTGCAATTACAGTTGCTATTACCATTCCTAAAGTGGCATTAATTATGCCATAAGGTTTATGCATATAGAAAAAAACTCCAAGCGGAGCTATTTCACAGATAAGTTTTATTATTTTTGTCATTTCCCTCTAAAACTCTTAATTAAAATTTATCATTAATGATTAAAGCAATTTTAATAAAAACTCAAGTTATTAATAAAAAAATAAAACTTTCTCTACTTGAAATTCAATTTAAAGATTATATCTATTTTTTTAATAATTAACAATTTTTGGAAGATAATATGGATTTTGATAAATTTACAGATAATGCAGTTAAAATAATTAGGGATGCACAGAATAAGGCTTTAGCAACTGGTCATCAATCCTTTACTCCTGTGCATATATTAAAGTCATTATTAGATGATCAAGAACAGCTTAGTATAAAGCTCCTTAATCTTATTAATGCTAATGTAGAAAAGATAAAGCAAGACACAGAAATTTCTTTAGGTAAAATACCACAAGTAGAAGGTAGTGGAGCGGGGCAGCTATTTATGGCAAAAGATACTGCTCGCATTTTTGAAGAAGCAAATAATTTTGCTAATAAATCTAAGGATAGCTACGTTAGTGTTGAAAGAATTCTACAAGCAACTGCAAATGTGGCGAAAGAACTTTCGGAAAATAATGTAACAGCTGAAAAATTAGCATTAGCTATTGATTCACTCAGAAAAGGTAAGGTAGCAGATTCTAAGAATGCTGAACAAAATTATGAAGCTTTATCAAAATATACCAAAGATATTACTGAGTATGCAAGACAAGGAAAAATTGATCCCGTAATTGGAAGAGATGAAGAAATTAGAAGGACTATCCAAGTTCTTTCACGCCGTACTAAAAACAATCCTGTTCTAATAGGAGAGCCTGGTGTTGGTAAAACAGCTATTATTGAAGGACTTGCGATTAGAATATTTCAAGGTGATGTTCCTGAAACTCTCAAAGATTGTAAATTGCTTGCACTTGATCTAGGTGCTCTTATTGCCGGGGCTAAATACAGAGGAGAATTTGAAGAAAGGCTAAAATCTGTATTGAATGAAGTTGAAAATGCTTCAGGTGAAATCATTCTATTTATAGATGAATTACATACATTAGTTGGTGCAGGAGCAAGTGAAGGAGCAATGGATGCTTCAAACTTACTAAAACCTGCATTAGCTAGGGGTGAGCTTCATTGTGTTGGAGCAACAACCTTAGATGAATATAGAAAATATATAGAAAAAGATGCAGCTTTTGCAAGACGATTTCAGCCCGTATATATTTCTGAACCATCAGTATCGGATACTATTTCGATACTTAGGGGCATTAAGGAACGTTATGAACTTCATCATGGGATTAGGATTACTGACGCGGCTTTAGTTGCTGCTGCTACATTGTCAAATAGATATATTACTGATAGATATTTACCGGATAAGGCAATTGATTTAGTTGATGAAGCCGCAAGTAAACTTAGAATGGAAGCAGACAGTAAACCTGAAGAAATAGATGAGTTAGATAGAAAGATAATTCAGTTAAAAATTGAGCAATCTGCTTTACAAAAAGAACAAGATACAGCGTCAACTTTAAGATTATCAAACATAAGCTCAGAAATCCAAGACCTTGAAAAGAAATCTAGTGATTTAACTTCCAAATGGCAAATTGAAAAATCTAAGCTTGAAAAAGTCAAGAAACTTAAAGAGCAATTGGACAATATGCGTCACGAATTAGAAGTGGCACAAAGAAGTGGTAATCTTGCACGAGCAGGCGAACTTGCCTATGGTATTATTCCAGATTTGACTCAGCAAATTCAAATAGAAGAGACAAATTCTAAAGATGGCGGTCTATTGAAAGAAGCCGTTACTGATCAAGATATTGCTTTAGTAGTTTCACGTATTACAGGCATTCCTATGGATAAAATGCTTGGAAGTGAAAAAGATAAATTACTTCACATGGAAGAATATTTACGTAATTCAGTTATTGGCCAAGAAGAAGCCATAACTGCAGTTAGTAATGCAGTAAGAAGAGCTAGAGCAGGAATCCAAGATACCTCCAGGCCTTTAGGTTCTTTTCTCTTTTTAGGACCTACAGGCGTAGGTAAAACTGAATTAAGTAAAGCTCTTGCTACATTTTTATTCAACGACAAAACTGCGTTACTAAGAATTGACATGTCCGAATATATGGAAAAGCACGCTGTAGCAAGGCTGATAGGAGCGCCTCCTGGATATGTCGGCTATGAGCAAGGAGGAAGCCTAACTGAAGCAGTAAGACGTAGGCCTTATCAAGTTATACTCTTTGATGAAGTAGAGAAAGCTCACCCTGATGTTTTTAACGTTTTACTACAAGTACTTGATGAAGGAAGGTTAACAGATGGTCAAGGAAGAACTGTTGATTTTAAAAATACAATTATTATTTTGACTTCTAATTTAGGGGCTGAATTTATTGCTTCTTTATCGAATGAAGAAACAACTGAATCAGTTCGCGACAAAGTTATGGATATTGTAAAAGGAACTTTCCGTCCTGAGTTTCTTAATAGGCTAGATGAAATTATTCTTTTCCATAGACTTAAGCTAGAGCATATGGATAAAATTATTGATATTCAGATCAATCAATTGAAAGAATTACTTTTAGAAAAGCATTTAGATATTATTATTGATGATGCGGCTAAAATTTGGATTGCAGAAAAAGCTTATGATCCTATTTACGGAGCAAGGCCGCTTAAAAGAATTATTCAAAAATATTTACAAGATCAGATAGCTATCATGTTGTTAAAAGGTGATCTTCAAGAAGGACATTGTATTAATATTAAAGTGAAAGATAATAATTTAATTGTAAGCTGAAATTAGATTATTATCAACGAAAGTGATAAGTATCTAAATCCTTTGATTATTTAACTAATAATTAAATCTTCTTACTTATATTATTAAAAACAAGAAGTTTACCAAAGGCCATTAAAATAGACTTTTTTCAGAATCAGTTTTAAAAAAATTTAAAGGAGATTTATAGCGATTTAGATCAAATATGACATTACGCGCACGGAGCAAGTCATACTAAAGACTGGTAGAGCGACGCGTAACAAAATTACGAATCATTATAAATCACTATAGTATGCAGAGCCTGAGCACATTTTAAATGCATGTGAAGATCGAGTACTAGATTAACCTACAACTACCTTAAAACTAGAGTTTTAGAAGAAGTTTAATATTTTGGTTATCTAAGGGATACTATTACTTAAATAATTATTAGCGATAAAAAATTATATATGGATGAAAATTCTTTATCTGATGCCCAAAAATTAATCCTAGCGGAAAATATAAAAAATTATATTAAAGAAATTTTTTTTCGGTCATTCGAAAATTTACCTATTACTAATGACGCAATTTCATTCGCATATGGATGGTGCTTACTTGTTTATAGCACAGATTACAATATTCTTCAAAACAAGCTAATTAAATTAAAGGCAGAAATATATAATGATAATATTAATAAAAATATAGAATTTATTATTGAACCTACTTCGAAATTATCTGAAGTATATTCTGCTAAAAATTCAATTTTAGTTGACCTTGGATTTAACAACCATACAATATCTTTGAAAATAAATCAAATTATTGACTTCGTATCGGGAATATTTAATTCATTTCTAATAAAAATGAATAAGTTTAAGCCTTTAATGGACGAATTAACTACTGAAGAGCAAAAGAAAATTATATTTAATGAAATTACAAATATTCATTAAGTGAATGTTAAATTTGAAGTAGTACATGATTTATTGGAAAGGTTCTTAAATAAGAACCTTTCCAACTTAAATGCATACACACTTATCAGATTATAATTATTCTGATATATTCGAAAGGGATTTAACTAAACTTATTACTTTTTTTCTTACTTGTTGATCCTCGATGCTACTATATGCTCTAACAAGCGAAAGAATTTCTTTATTTGAAATTTCTAAAAGATTATTACTTTTACTTTCTTGCAAATTATAATTGTTTGAACCATTACTTTCTAGGCCTTCGAAAAAAAATGAAACTGAAGTTTTTAAAACATTGGATATCTCAAATAATCTACTACATCCTATTCTATTTAAACCTTTTTCATATTTTTGAATTTGTTGAAAAGTTACCCCAACAGTTCTACCTAATTCTTCTTGGCTCATTCCTACCAATGTTCTGCGTGACTTAAGTTTTGCACCTACATGTTCATCAACTGGGTGTTTAATTGTTTTAGCATTAGTAGCTTTACCCATTACAATACCTCTCTCACAACATTAAATAAATTAAAATATATTGCCATTTAAATCTCTTTTTTTAGTTAAACATAATTAATAAAATTGAATTCTATAATATGTATATTAATTTTTTTAATTTTGTAAAGAAGTATTTATTAAATTTTATTAATATAAAATATTGCATCTTTGGTATTTAATGTAAATATTTAGAAAATATTTTTAATAATTTGTTATAAAATTTTATAACAAATATACAACTTAATTGCAACGACTAAAATATTAAACTTTATTAATAAGTTTTTTTTATATATAAATGTTCTGAAAAAACCGTTAGTTAATTTTTTACAAATATCTTAAGGCATTGAATTTCTTTTCTTTTTGGACCTAATAAATTTCTTGCGCCATAAAAAAAGAGAGCTATTTTGATATATATCAAAGCAATTAATATTTCATATTTTATAACAATATTAAACAACATGAAATATAATATTATTGATACTGTAGGCAGTATTATAAAAGTTAAATGTTTTCTTTTTATATTTTTAGGATTTTGCGCATAAATTTCTACCAATATTACAGCAAGTAATGCCATAATAAGATTATATATGGGCCAGGTAAGTCTTTGATGAATTTCATTAAAAACTTTAGGAGAAGGGCTTTTACTAATTTTATAATTATTAATTAACTCGTGAATATATTGTTCATTCGGCTCCAAAGACCATTTGTTACTATTAATATTTTCACCACCTAAATTATAAGCAAAATTTTCAAAATACAATATTGAAAACTTTCTATTTTTATCAATTTCCTGCTTGTTACCATTAATAAAGTTTATCTCAATTGAAGCCTTACTTAAATTTAATTTTCCATATTCTGCCATTATAGTAATTTCTTTTCCAGCCTCTCGTTTGTCATGAATTACAACATTACTCATCAAACCCGGTTCTATTTGCTTTTCTACATATATAGTCAAGCCTTTAATTTTATTGTTAAATACTCCCTCTTCTAAAATTATATTTCCATAATTATTTCGGTAATGAATTAGTTTAGACTTAAATTCTTTCGAACAAAATGGCATTAAAAATAATGATAAAAATAGATTCATTATTAAAAAAATTATAGAACAAAAAATTGCTGGTTTGTAGATGTTATATTTGTCCATTCCTACTGTTTTAAGAATTACTAATTCTCTTTCCATCAATAATTTATTATAAAAATAAACTATTCCAATATATGTAGCGATCGGTATGATAAGATAAGCAAGTGATGGTATAAGCAAGCAAGAAAGTTTTAAAAATGAGAAAAAATTGATTCCGCTATTAACAATTAAATTTATATATCTTAATGATTGAGTAAGCCATATAATAGCGATTAAAATAATCGCTATTATACTAATATTTATAAATAAATTTTTAGCTATGTATCTAAAATAAATTTTCATAATAAAATTTTATCCCATATATTGGCCACCATTGACAGATATAGTTTCGCCTGTAATAAATCCTGCATCCTCATGAACTAAAAATAACACTGTTCTAGCAATTTCTTTAGCTTTACCTAATCTGCGTACAGGAATTTGTGCAATGATTGACTCTAGGATCTCGGGCTTTACAGCAGCCACCATCTCTGTTTCAGTATATCCTGGCGCAATTGCATTAACAGTAATACCATTTTTAGCCGATTCTAGTGCGAGCGCTTTAGTAAAACCTATAATTCCTGCTTTAGCGGCCGAATAATTTACTTGGCCTATTTGACCTTTTTGGCCGTTAATCGAAGTGATATTAACTATTCGCCCATAATTTTGTTCCCGCATTTTATTAATTACAGTTTTACACATATTAAAGCAAGAGCTTAAATTAGTATCAATAACTTCATTCCAGAATTTATCATCATTTGCCTTATGTAACAAACCATCCCTTGTAATACCAGCATTATTTATCAATATCTTTACTGGCATTCCAAAATCACTTTCAATTTGTTTTACTGCCTCTTCACATTCTGAAAGCTTTGCAACATCAAATTTATAAGCTTTAATTGATGTATGCTTAGTAAATTCAGCAGCTTTAAGATCATTGCTTGCATATGTTGCAGCTACTTCATAGCCTGCTTCTTTTAAAGCTATAGATATTGCTTCACCGATACCTCGAGTACCACCTGTCACTAATGCTAAGAGTTTATTATTCATCATTTCCTCATTTTTATATATTTTCAACACACATAGCAATTCCCATACCACCACCGATACATAGAGTCGCTAAACCTTTTTTAGAATTTCTTCTTTTCATTTCATGCAACAATGTAACCAAGACTCTTGTACCCGAAGCACCTATTGGATGACCGATGGCTATTGCGCCACCATTAACATTAACCTTATTTATATCCCACCCTAATTCTTTATTTACTGATATTGATTGAGCAGCAAAAGCTTCATTAGCTTCAATTAAATTTAAATCATCTATTGTCCAATTAGCACGTTTTAAAGCTTCTCTTACAGCAAAAACCGGACCTATACCCATGTATTCAGGATCAACACCATAACTAGAATATGATACAATTTTGGCTAAAGGTTTGTAGCTTTTATCATTCACCATTTGGCCACTTGCCAACAATACGGCCCCAGCACCGTCATTGATACCAGAAGAATTACCAGCTGTAACAGTACCATCGCTTACAAAAGCAGGTTTCAGTTTAGCTAATGATTCCATATTAGTTTCACTTCTAATATATTCATCTTGATTAAAAATCATTTCCCCTTTTCTATCTTTGATTATTACATCAACAATCTCAGTTTTAAATTTGCCTGCATTATGCGCTGCTGTTGCCTTCATTTGAGAATTATAAGCAAATTCATCCTGCTCATCCCTAGTGATTTTATATTTTTTTGCTAAATTTTCAGCAGTATTTCCCATAGGATAGAATCTAAATGCATCAGAAAGTCCGTCTTTCATCATCATATCTACAAGTTGAGCATCACCCATCTTAGTTCCTTGACGAAGATTTATAGCATGATTAGCAGTGCTCATGCTTTCTTGTCCTCCTGCAATAATTAATTGACTATTTCCAACCATAATAGCTTCCATTCCAAGAGCGATAGATTTTAGGCCAGAACCGCAAACCATGTTAACAGTATAAGCAGGAATTTCAAGGTCAATGCCTGCAGCAATAGAGGCTTGGCGTGCTGGATTTTGTCCACATCCACCTGTTAATACTTGGCCCATAATGACCTCATTAACAGATTTAGAATCAAGATTATTTCTTTCCTTAAGAGATTTAATGACTACTTCCCCTAATTTGACTGCTGAAAGTGAACCTAAAGAGCCGCAAAATTTACCTACCCCAGTCCTAACTGCATCTACAATATATACATCATTCAAATTTTTATTATCCATATATAATCCTATATAATCAACAATTCATAAAATAAATTATTACTAATAAGGTTATTAGGTTAATTTAATGTTAAATTATTAAATTAGAAATAGTTTCTTTGAGGTAAAAAACATAATAGAATTTTTGTAGAACCGCGTCTTGTAACAAGATTTGACAAACTAACTGCAAAAAGTTTAAGTTAAATATTTTAAATTTGTTTGAAGTTACTTACTCTTGCACTATAGCTCATTGGTTTTACAAAAGGTGAAACTTTTAATATCGGCGCATACGTAGTTTTTTTTGCTTCAATTATTAAGAAAGTGCCAAAAGGTATAAACCATTTACTCCCAACATGATCAAAAAAATTAGATATGGTTGGAAAGTTTTTATAGAAATTCAATGTTAAGAAAACTCTTGAAGAAGATTTTATTGTCAGAAAATGATTATCATTTAATAAATTAATAATTTCATATAAAGTAAATAATTTTGCTTTTTTAAAAATATTAATATTTGCTACAGGTAGGACACTATACCTATTTGGTACAATAATAAGCAGTTTCCCTTCAGGCGTTAGTATATTCCATAAGGTCTGAAGCATCGATTGAATATCGTTTAAGTATTCTAAGCAATGTACAACTAATATTTTATCAAAAGAATTTTCTTTAGGAATTTTGTTTTTAATAAAATCTGTAGGGCTTATATATAACTTATTTTTTACATTAATTTTATCTGAATAAATGTTTTTATGACCTAGCTCAAGTAAATTTTTTCCTTCTATATCTGGCCAATATCTATATATTTCCTCAATTAAAGACTTATGTAGATAACGTCCAAGTTCAGTATTATAAAAGTTTTTTAATTTAGCATTTCTTGAGCTAGGCATAAAACTAGTTTTATTCAGTTTTTTTACTTCTGCTTGCGCGCTTTCTATCGTTACTATCTAGCATTTTTTTTCTAATTCTAATATTTTTAGGCGTTACTTCAACTAATTCATCATCTTCAATATACGAAATAGCTTCTTCTAAAGTAATAATTTTAGGCGGTGTTAATCTTATTGCCTCATCTTTGGATGTAGTACGAATATTCGATAATTGCTTACCTTTTAAAGGATTTACTTCTAAATCATTATCTCGGCTATGCTGACCAATAATCATGCCTGGATATACCTTGTCTTGAGGATTAATATATAACACCCCTCTTTCTTCTATATTCCAAAGCGCATAAGCCACAGCATTACCATTCTCCATTGATATCAAAACGCCGTTCCTTCTTCCTTCAATTTCTCCTTTGTGTGGGGCATATCCATGGAAAATTCGGCTCATAATACCTGTACCACGTGTATCTGTTAAAAATTCACTTTGATATCCTATTAAACAACGCGAAGGGATCAAGAATTTAATTCTAATTTTATTACCTCCAGACGGACGCATATCCAACATTTCACCTTTGCGAAGAGAAATCTTTTCTACTATTACTCCACTATATTCCTCATCTACATCAACGATTAATTCTTCAATAGGTTCAAGAGTTTTTCCTGTAACTTCATCATTTTTAAATAGTACCCTAGGTCTTGAAACTGATAATTCGAAGCCTTCTCTTCTCATAGTTTCAATAATTACTCCCAGTTGCAACTCACCTCGCCCTCCTACTTCAAATGCATCTTTATTTGCCGCTTCAGTAACTTTAATTGCTACATTAGTTTCAGCTTCCTTATACAAACGTTCTCTAATCATTCTTGACGTTACTTTAGTTCCCTCTGTTCCAGCGAGAGGCGAATCATTTACTTGAATAGTAATTGCCATAGTAGGCGGGTCTATCTCTGTAGATTTAATTGCTTGATCAACTTCCATTGAACAAATTGTATTAGACACTGTAGCATTTACCATACCAGCTACTGAAATAATATCTCCAGCCTGGACTTCTTCTACTGCTATTTTTTCTATTCCTCTAAATGTAAATAATTTTGTAAGTCTAGCTTGCTCAACCGCCGACCCATCAAGGTTTAAAGCTTTAACTGCCATATTAACTTTGGCTGTTCCACTATATACTCTACCTGTTAATACGCGACCTAAATATGGATCTGCTTCAAGTATTGTAGCAAGCATTGCAAAAGGCGCATCTACATCTGCTTTAGGTAAAGGCACATATTCCTTAATGATATCAAATAATGGGGTAAGATTTTCTCTAGGATCATCCAAATCTTTAGATGCCCAACCAGCTCGCCCTGAAGCATAAATTGTAGGGAAATCCAGCTGCTCGCTGCTAGCATCAAGTGCTACAAATAAATCAAATACTTCCTCATGTACTTCTTCTACTCGCGCATCCGGTCTATCTACTTTATTAATTACGACAATAGGTTTTAAGCCTAAATTTAATGCTTTCATTAACACGAATTTTGTTTGCGGCATTGGACCTTCAGCAGCATCAACAAGTAATACTACACCATCTACCATAGACAATACACGTTCTACTTCTCCGCCAAAATCAGCATGTCCAGGCGTATCTATTATATTAATTTTAATATTATCCAAACTTATAGAAGTACATTTTGCTAAAATAGTAATACCTCGCTCTTTTTCTAAATCATTAGAATCCATAACTCTTTCTGCAACTTGTTGATTTGCTCTAAAAGTACCACTTTGTTTTAACATTGAATCTATAAGAGTTGTTTTACCATGATCCACATGGGCAATTATTGCAATATTTCTTAATTCAGTCATATTTGTATTAGTTCCTGTTTCTTAATTTTATTATATTCTAATTTTGTTTTATATTCATATTACTATAAACTTCTAAAAGCAATAAAGATATATTTTATACCATAATATTAAGATAATTTTAATTTATTTTTAATATTATTCATTAAAATAATTATTTATCATGTTTTTTCTAAATGTTATGCATAAAAATCTAAAACAATCAGGATTTAGCTTAGTTGAATTATCTATAATTATTACAATTTTATCAATTGCAACTTTAGGCTTCATTAATTTTGGTACAGCACCAGTTAATGACAATGCAGAAAAAATCAATCAAACTTTCAATAAAATGCATGAAATTGATAAAGCAATTAGAAATTATTTTGCTATATATAATAGATTACCTTGTCCTGCAAGAAACTCTTTATCGATGGGTACAGTTAATTTTGATAGTGAATATATTAGTTATACATCTGTTAATGGAAATGAATGCTTATCTCCAAATGGCGCGGTTCCAACTAAAAATTTAGGCCTTCCTAATCATTATATATTAGATGCATGGGGAAGAAAATTCAATTATCATGTTCATCAGAATTTATGTGGTAATAATAATTTTTCGGTAAAAAACTGCACCCCAAGCTCTTATAAAAATAATTCTCCAGCTTTACAAATTTACTCTACGGCTACTGGTACTGCAATAGTCACTAATGCTGCATATGTATTAGTAGGTTATGGCGCTAATGGCTATGCATCTTATTCTAAAGCAGGGACATATGTTAGCGCATCACCAAATACATATGAACAGAAAAATGATGCTTCGAAAACTTCTGCTTCAGCGGATTTTAATAATTATTATAAGGGAGCTATGAGCTCCACATTTGATGATTTAATAATTTATAAAACAAAAAATCAGTTAGAAGCTACTAAATACTTACCTTCAAATCCTGCTTTAACTATGAGCGAATGTGCTGCAAATTCATATATGCTGGGCAACAGCAACTATTCTTCTGTTTTAAGCAATGCACGTGCTACAATGACAGCTACTCAAAATACTGACCTGGGCATAATATATAATTATGGGGACGAAGCTCTTCTTGAAATGATGTGGGTATTACAAGATGCCTGTTATGAAATTCATGGAAACAATGGAACGATACCAAGAAGTTGTAGTAGCTCTGCTACTAACTTTAATTCAACTAATGCTTGTTGTCCTTTAAGCTTGTCATTTAACACTGCTAATAATTATTGCTGGTGATAAAAATATATGAAATCAATTAACCAATCAGCTTATACTTTAGTAGAACTTTCGATCTCTTTATCGATTCTTGCTCTAATGTTAGTGGGCATGCTCGGAGTTTTCATAAAAAAAGACGAAGTAAAACGTTATAAAGTGACTATTGAGCGCATGGAAAGAATTGAAAAGGAAATAGCAAACTTTGCTGACAAAAATTTATATTTACCTTGTCCATCTCAGGGCGACACGTTAGAAACGGACGTTAAATTTGGAAATAATTCAACTATAACTTATAATAACACTAACAATACTAGTGGCAGCAATTGTAATTTAGTTAATCAAAGTAATGCTACTACTAATTTTGTAGGCATGGTACCTGTTAGAACACTTAATTTACCTGATTATTATGCATATGATGGATGGGATCGTAAATTTTCTTATAGTATTGCAACTGGCATGGGTAGCGCTTCTGATATTGCAAGCGGTGATTATAAGGGAGATATAAGAATCATTGATTTACAAGGCATTAATAAAACTCAAATTAATCATAGATTGCCTAATAATTATGGAGCAGCTTATGTCTTGTTTAGTTTTGGACAAAATGGCCTAGGCGCTTGGAGAAAAAATTCAAATTCTGCACCTACACTTCCCGCTAACAATACCAGAGAATATGAAAATGCTGATTATCTTACTTCAAATGCTAATCGAACATTTATACAAAATGATCGTAATTATTTATTTGGACATATTGTATCATATAAGATCTTGCCAAATTTAATTAACTTCAAATATCAAAGAAGTCCATTTAAAATCCCGAGTAGCACTTGTTCAAGTGCTAATGCTATATTAAATGATCCTGCTCAAACATACAAAAATATTCCTGTATCATTACCAAATGGCACTTTAGTTAAAGATCAAATATATAAAACTAGCAAAGCTCTTAAAACTTTATGTAGTAATCAACCTATTGGGTCATTAAATTCTGCTTCAAACTGTACATTCATTCCTAGCTCAATATCGAATCTACAATTATGGTTAGATGCGGATGATATTGATAATAATCCTAATAACCCTGCTACCGCTGATGGAACAGTTATTTCTACAAATTGGCTTGATAAATCCGGTAATAGCAGGAATGCCACAAGAACTGCTGGTTCACCAACTTATAGATCCTCCTCGCCTTTCCAAAAAGGAGCTGTATATTTTTCCGGTACAGATTCATTTTCAGTAAATCTAGGATTTCTAGTCAATAGTAATTACACATTCTTTGCAGTATATACTGCAAGTCCATTCTTAAACATTGGAAATAAATCGAGTTTTATCATCTATAATACGGCAGCTACAACTGCTGATACCGGTATACAAATTGGTTCTCAATTTATTACTAATAATGCATGGGGGCACGGATGGGGGCATACTAGCGATAATGTTGCTTTAACTGTTACTGAACAACCTATTATTTCAGCTTCAGTTATCCATCAACCTATGCCTTATATGGTAATGGGATTATTCGATAAAGATACACCTCAAAGAATTTTGAATATACGTTCTTCTAATGGGTTTGCTTCAAATATGAAATTTAGTGGCTCTGCTAATGCCCTAACAAACTCTTCATCAGGTGCGATTGCGTCTTGCGGTGGGTTAAGCGCTACAGTATGCAAAACATACACTGGCCATATTGCTGAAATACTATTTTATAATAGAGTATTAACAGTTTCTGAACAAAAGCTTATTGAAGGATATTTACTTAGGAAATGGTTAAGTGGGGAATGTTAATTATATGAGAAAAATATTATACTTACTAGCATTAATTATGATTTCTAATCCATCATTTGCTGTAAAAGACTGCCCAGGAGATTTAGTACTTTGGAAACAACCTGGTAGTACTTATTCTGATTGCCAATGTCCATACGGAAATTCTTTAGTTGCTCCAAAAACCAATGGTTCTTCTGTGCGTAGTTTCGGCAAATGTACCGATAGCAATAAAATTTTAAACAGAAAATGGGCTAAAAATATTCATGGAGATATAGCTTTATGGCTAGACGCTTATGATCCATTTGATGTTGGGTATATTCCAACCAATTCATATGCGTATTCGACATGGATAGATAAATCGTACACTTATGGTGACGGCAGTATTTCAGGCGGCTATATAA
>JBKBYG010000028.1:0-18958 GCA_046313435.1 Alphaproteobacteria bacterium | reverse complement strand
GGCTTCTTCAGAAGCATGGGCATAAACCAATAGTGATTGTAGGTGGGGGAACTACTAAAGTAGGTGATCCATCGGGTAAAGATGAAGCGAGGAAAATGCTATCTGGTGAAGATATAGCAAATAATATGGAAGGAATAAAAAAGCAACTTTCTCAATTCTTGAAATTTGGAGAAAATCCTTCTGATGCTATAATGGTTAATAATGCTGACTGGTTAGACAGCCTGAAATATACAGATTTTTTAAGGGATTACGGACGTCATTTTTCTATAAATCGTATGCTTACATTTGATAGTGTTAAAATTAGACTTGAGCGGGAACAAAATTTGAGCTTTCTAGAGTTTAACTATATGCTATTGCAAGCATATGATTTCACAGTTCTTAATAAAAAATATAATTGCAGACTTCAAGTTGGTGGTTCTGATCAATGGGGAAATATAGTTAATGGCATAGAGCTGGGTAGAAAATTACAATTACCAGAGTTATTTGGGTTGACTAATCCACTTTTAACAACTGCAAGTGGCGCAAAAATGGGTAAATCGGTAAGCGGGGCTGTATGGCTTGGAGAAGATATGCTTTCTCCATACGAATATTATCAATATTGGCGAAATGTTGAAGATGCAGATGCAATTAAATTTTTAAAATTATTTACAGATTTGTCATTAAATGAAATAGCTAAATTAGAAAATTTACAAGGGGCTGAAATTAATGAGGCTAAAAAGATTTTAGCATTTGAAGCAACCAAACTTTGTCATGGTAAAGAAAAAGCAAGATCTGCAGAAGAAACTGCAAAACAAGTTTTTGAGCAAAATATTTTAAGCGAAAATCTGCCAACTATATATTTAACTAGAGAAGAATTAGAAAACGGAATAGCTGCATTTGAACTCTTTCATAAAGCAGGGCTTGTTTCTTCAGGTGGAGAAGCGAGAAGGTTAATCAGAGGTAAAGGTGCAAAAATTAATGATGTAACTATTGAAAATGAAAATCAAAATATTACAATAGATATCTTTAATGATGAAGCAATAAAATTATCAAGTGGTAAAAAAAATCACGCAATAGTAAAACTTAATTAGAGGTTATTATGACTGAAAATCCAACTTACAAATATAATATTTCTTTAAGAATATTACACTGGATAATGGCTATAATGTTAATAGGTATGATTGTATCTGGGTATATAATGGTAGGTTTAAATGCAGATATTGCTCCTTACAAATGGGATGTTTATGGTTTGCATAAATCTTTTGGGATTTGTTTTTTGCTGTTAAGTTTTGTTAGAATTTATATAAGACTTACTAGTTACATTCCTCCATACAAATATGAATTTTCTAACTTTATAAAGCTAATGAGTGGTTTTGTTCAAAAAGCATTCTATGTATTTTTTCTTGCAATTCCATTGACAGGTTTTTTCAGTTCAGTTTGGGCTGGATATGATATATCATTTTTTGGATATAAATTACCTAAATTCTTTGCAGAAAATAAGCCCTTTGCAAAACAAGCTCATGAATTGCATGAGATTTTACCTTATGTGGCGTTGGTATTTATATTTATGCATATTCTAGGTGTTATAAAACATCGCTATTACGATAAAAAAGATATACTTGATCGAATTTGGTGAACAATTTTCAAGTGATATTACTACTAAGCAAATTAAGTAGATTAATCATAAAGCTACCAATAAATTTAATGTAAAAAAGTAAAATGACAGAAAGAAAATTAAGCAAAGAACTAATATTTTTTATAGTAGTTACGATAAACACTATAATAATAAATATGGACTCAGATATTTATGTGCCATCTTTTCCAAGTATTTTGAAATTTTTTTCAACAACGCCTGAAAAAGTTCAATTAATACTTAGTGCAAACTTTTTAGGTTTGTGCATTTCAAGTTTATTTTATGGCCCACTTGCAGATTGTTATGGAAGAAGAAAAACCCTTATAGGAGGGTTCAGTATATTCTTATTTGGTGTTACAATGTGCTCTATATCTTCATCAATTGAATCAATTATATTTTGGAGATTTATACAAGGAATTGGTAGTGCGGCTCCAATTATAGTTGGAGGGGCAGCTATATTCGATGTATATAAGAAGGATAAAGCAATTCAGCTTATAGCAATATGGAATAGTGTGGGAACGGCAAGCATGGCTACAGCGCCTTTAATGGGGGGATTACTGAATACTCATTTTGGTTGGAAATCTAATTTTATATTTATTTTAGTACTGTCTGTAGTATCTTTTACTAGCATCATATTTTTCTTCAGAGAATGTTTGCCTAAAGAATATAGAAAATGTTTAAGTCTTAAGCAAACCATTATCGATTATAAAAATATTGGCACACATAAGAAATATTTAGCTAATTCCTTGATATGCGCCCTTATGTACGGGGCAATAATGGTTTACATTTCAAATTTATCGTTGATTTTTATCGATTTCTTAAGTGTTGCAGAAGATGCATTCAGCTATTATCAAGCTTTTACTATGAGCAGTTATGTAATTTTTAGTATAGCGTGTGCAAAATTAATACCTGTTTATGGATTAAAAAAAATAAGAACAATAGGTGTATTTACAAGCTGTATTGGTGCAGTATTCATGTTGTTTGTAGCTTTATTTAAACCTCTTTCACCAAGTTTAATAAGTTTGTCAATGGCAGTGATAATTGCAGGGGTGGCTTTTGCAATTGGTATATTCGGTGCTAGATCTATGGAATTTTTTCCAGATCTTAAAGGCATGGCATCAGCCCTTGGTACTTCTTTTAGGTTACTAATAACTTCAGTAATAATTATTGCTTCAAGTTCAATCTTCAATGGAAGTATATTACCTATTGGAATTATTATATTTGTTTTAATTTCTATTTGCTTAATGTTACATTTATGGCTAGTTAGAACCAATTAATAAGCAAGATTTTATTGATGCTGGATCTGAGGATCCAACTTATATTGGTGTTTTAGAAATTTACATAAAATTATTATAAGGTGAATACATTTAATTTATATATAGTTTTTAAGTTGAAGTTCTAACGTTGTTGTTCATCGCTCACCTACTATATTGTAGGCTTCGCTTTTTACGCCTAGTATTACATTCAACTTAATTCACTATAATATTGTGCAGCTACAGGTTGATCTCATGTTTCTTCATTTTTAATAACATTTTGAATTTTATTTAATTTCAAAATGTTATTAAAACTATTATATATTCTTTATTCTGTAAGCAAATAGTGAGATTCAGGTAAAGTTTGACCTCCATCAACTATTATGGATTGACCTGTAATATAGCTAGCTTTTTCAGAAGCAAGAAATATGAAAGCATTTGCTACGTCCTCAATAGTTCCTAAGCGACCAAGCGGCACAGCTTTAGCCATATTTGCTTTATGTTCTTCTCCTAATTCTTCTAAACCTTCTGTTGCAATATTTCCTGGTTCTATAGCATTTGCAGTAATATTATATTTTGCAAGTTCAATTGCAATTGTTTTCATAAATCCATTTAAACCAGCTTTGGAAGCAGTATAGTGTGAAGCACCTGGTAAACCAACTCTTGGACCAGAAATAGAGGATGTGAATAATATTCTGCCAGGATTTTGTTTTTTCATATAAGGCAGACAAGCGGTCGTTGTATAAAATGCGCTTGTTAAATTAGTTTCAATTACTTGATGCCATTCTTTTGATGTCATATTTTCAATTTTAGCAAAAGGATATATACCAGCATTATGAGCTAAAACATCTATTCTTTTGTATTTTTCATACACTTTTTTAGCCATGTTTTTCATATCATTTTCATTGCTTACGTCAGCGGCAATAACATCAACATTACTATATCCTTGAGAAATAAGATCTTGTGCGAAGTGAGATAATGATTCTAAATTTCTGCTTACAAGTATTACTGTGTAATTTTCTTTCGCAAATGCTTTAGCAATACCTTTACCAATACCTTTGCTTGCCCCAGTAATTATGACTACCTTATTAATGTTTAAATTTTCTTTAATAAGATTTATAGGTTCAGAAGAATTTGCAATATTTGAAGCGAATATAGAAAATATTAGGAGAGCAATATATAAAGTGAATTTATTCATAAATAACTCCAACAGTTAAATTATTTTTTTCAAATATATAAACATATATTATTTTATACAATAAATTACTTTAGTAATAATAAAATAAATCTGGTCTTAATTAAGTATATTTGTTAGTTTAATTAATAAAATAATATCAATATAAAAAAAACTTACTGTTAAATGCTATTTCAGACTCCAAAATTTTGGAGCAATATAAATTTTTATTCAAATATATTGCTGCCTTTTTCTTATTTATTTCAGTTAATTAGTTTAATTAAGTTTAAGCTTGCCAGGCCTTATCGTTCACCTATTAAAGTAATTTGCGTTGGTAATTTAACATGTGGAGGGGGGGGTAAAACACCTGTTGCAATTGAAATAGCTAAAATATTAAAAGAAAGAAATATTAAAGTTGCTTTCCTCTCGAGAGGATATGGAGGGTCGGCAAAAGGCCCAATAAAAGTTGATTATAATTTTCATACTGCTTCATATGTAGGAGATGAGCCATTGCTGCTTGCAAAAATTGCTCCAGTATATTTAGCTAAGAATAAACTAAAAGCAATTAAACTAGCTGAGGCAAATAAAGTGGAAGTAATAATAATGGATGACGGACTTCAAAATTATTCTTTATGTAAGGATCTTAAAATTCTTACGATTGATGGAGAATTTGGATTTGGTAATGGTAGATTAATTCCCGCGGGTCCGTTAAGAGAGACAAGTGATAATTTAACAAAAATGGATTTAATAATAATACTCGGAAAAGATAAATTTCAGATAAAAGAGAAATTCGATGATCTAAATATAATTCAGGCTAATTATAAAGCTATTGATAGCAAAATTGATAAAGATAAGAATTATATTGCTTTTGCTGGAATTGCAAGACCGAGCAAGTTTTTTGAAACTCTAAAAAAATTAAATATTAATATTGTTTTAGAAAAAAAATTTCCTGATCATTATTACTATAGGCAATCTGATATTGAACAATTAAAGATGCTCGCTTACAAGTATAAAGCTAGTTTGATTACTACTGAAAAAGATATAGTAAGAATACAGAAATATTATCATAATGAAATATTTACTCTGCCGATAGAAATAGATTTAGATAAAGAATATATAAAAAATTTACTCAAAATATAATGAATGAAAATATTGCGTTATAAGATTGAAACATTGATTGTTAAATTATTGTTTTTTGTTTTAAAAAAAATTTCAATCGATAAATCTTCTGAAATATGTGGAAAGATTGCTAAGTTAATCGGTCCTATCTTATCAATTAACAATATTGCGCACAAAAATATTGATTTAGTATTTCCAGATATTGATAAAATAGGCAAACAAAAAATCATTAATGAAATGTGGGAAAATCTGGGAAGAGTCATTGGCGAATTCCCGCATATTTATAATATCACACAGGAAGATTTTTTAAGCAGGGTTAAAATCAATGGCATCGAGCATATTGAAAATCTTACTAAAAACGTAATATTTTTTTCTGGGCATTTAGCTAATTGGGAAGTAAGTCCTAGAATTCCAAGGATTAAGGGAATGGAGCTTGCCTTGATTTATAGAACTGCAAATAATCAGGCAGTAGATAAGATTATCTCAAACGAGCGTGTAAAAAATGGAATTAATTTAATATCAAAAGGCAAAGGGGGAATCAAAGCTTTGCTTAGAGCTTTAAAAAATAAGTTAAACCTTGCAATGTTAGTTGATCAAAAAATGAATGATGGAATTGAAGTACCGTTCTTCGGTAAAAATGCTATGACAGCGCCAGCTATAGTTAAATTAGCTGCAGAATATGACATGCCTATAATTCCTGCACAAGTGATTCGCACAAAGGGCGCATATTTTGAAGTGAATATTTCTCAGCCGATAATTGTAGATAAATCAGATTCAAATTACGTCTATAATAATATGCTTATAATAAACAAAATGTTAGAGAAGTGGATTATAGAAAATCCAGGTCAATGGTTTTGGCTCCATAAACGATGGCCTAAAATATATTGAAATTAAGTTCGAGCTACCATAGTAAGATAATTTTAAATGTAAAACAAAAGTTTCTAATATTGGAAAAAGATTAAATTAATGTTAAAAAACAAGAGGATTTATTAGAAATATTTTTATAAAACTTGTGTAAAAAGCCTGGACTATATAAGTATAAAAGTGTAAAATAACAACCAAGTAAAATTTTAAACACATACTTATTAAATAAGTAAAATTGGAGAAAATATGAATTCTATTCTTTTAAAAAATACAAAATTTAATATCAAATTAGTAGTGTATTTATGCCTAGTAGTAGGTTTATTTGCATTCTGGACGTTTGCTCCTGATATAGCAAAAGCTAATGCTACTCCTCCTGAAACTAATGATGCAATTTCACAAACATTATGTAATGTAATATTAAAGCTTACAGGCCCTATTGGTAAAGGTATTGCTACAATTGCTATAATTGTACTAGGCGTAGGATTATTTTTAGGAAAAATGTCATGGGCAGTTGCGGTAGCAACAGCAATTGGTATTGGTCTAATATTTGGTGCGGGAAGCATGGTTGAGTGGATAGGTAAAGGTGCAACAAGTACTGTTGGTACGTCTGCTGGATCAACTTCAACACTTACATGTAGCTAAAATACTATAATTCTTTTGAAATAGCATCTTTTATTAAAGATGCTATTTTTAATTATTTGCCATTATTTAATTATTCTCAGTGTCAAAAATAAAATCTTTACTTATTAATAATATTTCCCCAGCAATAAAGCTCGAACCTGTATTATCAGATTTTATTCCTTATGCTTGTCATTACGATCCTGAAACTATTTTAACTAAAGCAGGAGAGTTTTTACAAGTTATCAAAATAGTGGGCTTCACTTATGAAGTGCTTGAGCAAGATATCGATTTAAGAACTACATTAAGAAACGCAATTACTCAAAATGTTAAAAATCCAAATTTTTCTTTTTGGATTCATACAGTAAGGCGAAAGCGGAATTTAGATCCGGGAGGAGTTTTTCCTTATTATTTTGCTGAAGAAACCCATGAGGCATGGTGCAGAAAAAATTACTGGCATGATAAATATGTAAATGAGCTATATGTTACCATTGTTTACAGAAATCTTGAATTTTCAATAAGTAATTTTAAGCAATTTTTATATAGCTTTTCCTATTACCATCAGAAAAAACATTATGAAAAAGAGTTTGAAAAATTACATAGTGACTTAAATGATCTTACGAATAATATTTTAGACTCACTGTCCAAATATGGAGCTCAAAAACTAACTATAGTTGAAGATGAGGAAGGTCCATATTCAGAACAATTAGAGTTTTTTGGTAAAATAATTCATTTAAGTGATAATAGAATGCCAATGCCTCTAGTAAATTTATCAAAATATTTGTCTAGTCATAAAATGGCTTTTGGTAACACAAGTTTTGAAATTAAAGGCGATGAAGAAAAAAAATTTGGAGCCATATTATCTGTTAAAGAATATCATGAATTATCATTAAAAGAATTGGATAAATTTTTGCAATTACCCCAAGAAATGGTAATCTCTCAATCAGTTAATTTCACAAACTCAAAAAAAATATTTAAAAAATTTAATTACCAAAATTATATATTGAATGTAAGCGGTGATACTGAATTTGCGAAATTATCAGGGCTTGAAGAGGTGCTAAATGGTGATAATGGGCTAACAGATTTTGGTAATAGTCAGTCTACTATCATGCTTATTGATAAAACATTAGCAGGGTTAGAAGAACAGGTATCAAGATCGGTCAAAATATTATCAAATTTAGGAATGATGATAATTAGAGAAGATTTAAATCTTGAAAATTGTTTTTGGTCTCAGCTTCCAGCTAACTTTAAATTTTTAGTAAGGAATTCTCCTATAGATCCAAAATTCGCAGGTGGGTTTGCTTCATTAAATAATTTTCCAGCGGGGCGATTAAATAATAAATGGGGTAAAGCAATAACTTTATTCAGAACTGCTATAGGAACTCCCTATTTTTTTAATCTTCATTTAAATAATATTGGTCATACCGGTGTAATAGGACCCCTTGCTTCAGGTAAAACTACATTAATTAATTTTATACTTTCAGAGGCCTGCAAATACGATCCAAACATATTCATTTTAGACTATAATCAAAGATCAGAATTATTAGTAAATGCACTAGGTGGAGTTTATAATTTACCCGAATCAATTAAGTTTAATCCATTTTCGATTGAAGCTTCTGATGCGAATATAAATTTTTTAACTGAATGGTTAATGCGTGTTTTATACGGTAAAGAAATAGTTGCAGAAAATATCAAAAATTATTGTGATAAATTAATTAAAGATGTTATGGGCCTGCCCGACAATCAGAGAAATATATCAAGTTTAGCTAGATTAATAAATGATATTGAAGAAAATAATGTAAAGGAAGAACTACGCTTAAGAATTGAAAATTGGCATGGTGAAGGAAAATTTGCTAAAATATTTAGCAATGATTTAGCAAAATTAGAAATTAAAAAAATCACTAGTTTTGAGATAACATATTTTTTAGAAGATGAGTGTCTAAAGTTTGCAGTTATATCTTATTTGATAAATCAGTTTAATAATTCGTTAGATGGTAAGCCTACAATTATTTTATTACAAAATTCTGATTTAATTATTGATGAAGATAAATTTGAGGAATGGTTAGATTTCTTAACTGCTAAAAATGCTATTGCTCTTATCTCAATTGAAGAACCATTAAAGCAAAAAAATCTAATCACTAAAATACTCGAAAAAGCTGCTACTCAAATATTCTTACCGCATTCAGAAAAACACGAAGAATATAAAAAATTATATGATTTTGATGATCATGAGTTTCAATTATTTAAATCGCTTAAATATATAAATAGACATTTTCTGCTTAAGCAAAACAAAGATACTATAATAGCAGAATTGAACTTATCAGGTTTAGATGAAACTTTATCAATTTTAACAGGTGAAAAAAAATATAAAGATGCATTGATAAATGCAAAAAAAGAAAAAGGGGATAATCCAGAAAGCTGGCTTCCAATGTTTTATGAAAAAACAAAAAAATAATTTAGTATGTTAAATAAAAAGTTTTTAAAAATTTTCATAACTTATCTTGTAATTTTGATTGTAACAACAAACAATATTGTATTTGCATTTGATTGTGGGCCTGCTGGAGGAACAGAAGCTTTTGCTAATAAAAAGGCTGTTGAAAAAGGGCCAAATAGCACAATTTTTATACCCACATTAAAACTATATTATAAACTTTGTGGGTTTTGGGCATGTGGATGTCATACTAAAGAGTTAAAAGGGTATGGAGAATGCGCATATGTAGAGGGGCTTAGATTCTGTGCAAGAGCAGCTGGTCGACATGAACATGGTAACAATAGTGATAAAGTACAAATTTGTGCATATCAAGATCCTTGGGATGATATGGATACAAATGCAAATTTAATGCCTTTTCATCATAATGCAAGTACAAAAGGAACAGATAGTACCGCTTCGAATGCAAGTACTGCAACAGGAATACTTGTAGGTTCTGCAGTAGTGCTAATGCCTTTTACTTTGGGAATGTCTGCTGTTGTATTAGGTATTGCTGCAGGAATTAGTGAGCTTATATCATTTGCAAGAGGCAGCTGGAATCATATAGTAACTAGTAATGTCGGGTGTGTTGATATACCACGAGCACCCTTTCCACCTCCATTTTGTGCAACTTTACCTTCTATTCCTCCGGAAGCATATATACAAAAAATTTGTGCAAATGGTGAAAGTCCTACATTTAGTAATCAATGTTTACTTACTAAAAATTCCACTTCAGTAAATAATATTGCAGCCAGTGAAAGCAGTTTTGAAAAACCATTAGTGCGAGTTAGTTATAAGAATTACGTGCAAATTTGTAATGAGGGAAATCCAAAAGAACCATGTGTAAAATTATGTAATGCACCAACAGATATCAATGAGGCTTTTCACAATAGCTCCAAAGATATTGTAAAAATCTGTTCATCAACTGACAATAAATGCCCTTCAGATAGTGAGTTCTGTGCAATTTTTAATGGGGAGAAATTATCTACAGCTACAGAATTGCAACTAGTTTATACATTATCTGACCAGTATAATACACAATCAGCGCAAACTAGCTGGCATAAATTAGAATTTAATTCAGAAACTAATCCTACAAGTTTTAAAATATATGGTGTAAATGATTCAGATTTCTATGATCTAAGCTACAGTTTTAGCATGGATCAAGGTAATGCTACTCCTTCAAGCAAATCTTTAAGATTGCCGATATCAATAAATGAAAAATCTCAAAACATAAAATATGTTGATTATGCTGCTTATATAGATTTAGACCATCCTATGGAAATATGCGTTAAAGACAAGACGAATAACAAGAATTTAGGATGTGTAGACAGAGCAGCAATGCCAAAGCCGCAGGTAGCAAGATGTGGAGACACTAACGGGCTTGAAGATAATTGCTTAAAGCAAATTGCTTCAAATTGCACAAGTGAGAATAGCTCCCCAACTATTGCAGTTGGATTTGGTAATCCTATGCAATGTGGAAAAATTAATATTCCTTATAATAGTAAAGCAAACACTTCTTCATTAACGCTGCATGGAATAAAATTTTCGGCTGTAGCTACTAATGAAAATTATACTTTACCAACAGCAACTGAGCAATCTATATCAGGAACATATGAGAATACATCTGCTGGAAGTACTTATGTTAAAGGATTAGAATATCAAAGTGGAAATTATATAAGAGGCGCATCACAAATATGCTTAACAGGCTATGAAACAGATGAAAAGATTCTATCAAATTTAGTAATTAATAAAGCAACTACTCAGTCAAATGGATCAATTGCTTACAGTAAAGTTGATCCCTCAACTTATTGTTCATTAGAAAATCCTGATCAAGTAGTTTATATAACGAGTATAAGTGATAGAATAAACGATAGAATATATCCAAATCCATTAATTAATCCGCTTTATAATACAGTATGCAAGAATAGTAACGGCACGTTAAAAACTATGCCTTCATGTCCTGTTGGTGAGGAATGCTGCAACAGTTGTAATAGTTGGAAATCGGGTAATAATCTTGATAATAATGGAAAATGTTTACCAGGCTATTTCAATGTTGCTAAAATGCTGGTTGAACCTTATTCAAAATTCGACCTTTTAAATCTTCCTACAGTATGCTTAAATTCAAATGGTGGTTCAAGAATATATACTTCATGTCCAGACGGTGAATCATGTTATAATACTTGTATAAAATCTTCAGATTCAAATTCAAGTAAAATTAATATAGCTACGCTTGTTAACCCTTGTAGAGAAGGTATACGAGGTAAGAATCCGCTTGAATTGAGTTTATGTACAACTGTACCTCCTTCATTTTGTCCAGAAATTACTATTAACGAACAAGAAAAAACTTGTGATCAAAATGGTGTTTGTAATTATACAGATACTTATGGTTACGCTACTTGGCCTAAAACAGCTGCAGGTGAGACGGCAAATGGAAAATGCTTAACCGGCTATAGTGCAAAAAACGGCACACCTAAGTTGAAATGTTATCCTAGTTTGGATAATAAAAATTGGTATGGCAAGAATATTGTTAACCCATGTGTCCCTGATGGCAATTAACCCTAATAGTTTTATAATTAATCGATTAAAATACTAGATAAAGATACATTATCAAGCAATTCATTCGGTAAATTCATCATATAGGGAATACTAGTCCATATTAACGCACAATTAACTTGTTTTTTAGGATAAATTTCTTTAAGTAGGTAGCGGTAAGCTGCCATTTGTTTAAGGTAATTTTGTGGAGTATTTTCAGGAGAATTTGGCACATTATTAGTAGTTTTATAGTCAACTATTAAAACTTTCTCATCATCTATAACTAATCTATCAATTTGTCCAGAAACTAGGTATTTGTCTTTTATAACTCCCGTAATTGGTACTTCTGCTTTAGAATTATTAGAATATATTTTTTTGAATTCTTCATCACGTAACAAATGACCACATGTGGCTATTATTTTTTCAATTTCACTAGTATTAAATTCTGAAGAATGTTTAAGTAAAAAATCTTTTGCAGCTGATTCAAACTGTGTAGTTTTAATTAAAGGTAGATATTCTAACAATTTATGTATAATTGATCCCCTTAAACACTTATTGCTTAAAGATTCAGGAAGAGTTTTTGAAGTAATAATATTAGTAAGTTTAGAAGGGCTTATTAGAAAATTATTTTCTTGCGGAGCAGGTTGAAGAGCGTAATCTGGTATAGAATTTATTTGATCAAATAGATTCGAATTCGGCTCCTGTAATTTTATTTCCCTTTCTTGAGCATATTCTAGTTGAAGCAATTTATCTTTACTTAAATATTGTACAAATTCTTCCTTAACATGAAAATCTTTTTCTTCTGCAATTTCCTTCATTGCTTTTTTTACAAAACTATACCAACAATTTTCACTTAAGGCATTTTTGTTTTTATATCCGCAAATTATCATTTCATCTTCAGCACGGGTTAATGCTACATATAATAAACGATTCGACTCATTTTCTTCTTTTAACAGATTGATTTTTTTTAGTTCTTTTGCAATTGAATTATAGTTAGTAGTTTTGCCAGGCCAAAATAAAAACTGAGTTTTTTCACATAACAATAGATTGTCTTGGTTAGTAACTTTAAAAGTAGTATCAGGTAAGAAAACAATTGGCGCCTGCAAACCTTTTGCGCCATGAATTGTCATGATACGTATTTGATCTTTTCCTTGGTCTAGATCTCTTTTGATTTCTATTTTAGTTGCATTAAGCCAATCTAAAAAACCTTGTAATGAAGAAGCATAGTTTATTTCGTATTTTAACGCTAAGTCAAGAAATTCATCAAGCGGGTCATTTACTTCAACTCCAAGTCGAGCATGGAATTTTTTTCTTCCTTCCCTTACTTCAATAATTTCGGAATAAAGATTAAAAGGAGTATAAAGATCAATTTTTTCCAGTAAATCATTTAAATACTCATACGATTTTGCATAAATTTCTTTAGCCTTAGATTTATCTTTCAGAGTTTCCCATAAAGATTTTTTACGATTATAAGCCAGATTAAATAATTCATCCTCGCTTATCCCGATTAAAGGAGATTTTAATATACAAGCCAAGTTTAAATCATCATCAGGAAGAAGTAAGAACTTAGTCAGTGCAACTAGATCCATAATTGCTATATGTTCAGTTATTATCATTCTATCAATGCCTGCTACAGCAATTGATCTTTTTTTCAGTTCTTTTACTAAATACTCAATAAAAACATTTCTTCTTCTTACAAGTATTAATATATCACCTGGGGTTATCAATCTTCCTTTAGAAGGAAGTATTTTTCCAGATGATAGCCACGTTTCAATTTTGGTTGCAATGAGTTCAGCTAATTTTTGTGCAGGGTTCGAAACATATTGGGCTTTAACCGGAAGAGGCCAAGGTTCATCTTCAAATTTATCATTGTGAATATCTATTAGAGGCCATAACTCGACGGATCCAGCATCTTTGTTTCTAAAGGCTTGATGTTTAAGGTCTGCAGTTTCAGAGTGAATTGAATTTGTACCATTATTTTTAAACACTTGATCAACTAAAGCAAGGACTGCCCTTGACGATCTAAAAGAAATGTCTAGTCTTATTGATTGAAAAGAATTGGAGACATAGGATGCTCTATCTCTGAAGTAATTATGCATATAGTTAAAAGTACTTGGATCAGCGCCTTGGAAGCTAAAGATAGATTGTTTTTCGTCACCAACCACAAATAAAGTACGATTTTTATTTCTAGCTCCTTGGCCTGAAAAAAATTCTGTAGTTAAGCTTTCTATAATTTGCCATTGTTCTTTACTAGTATCTTGAGCTTCATCAACTAGTACATGATCTATACCTCCATCTAACTTATATAATATCCAATCTCTTATTGATAAATTTGTAAGTAATTTGTGTGTTACTAAAATTAAATCATTATAATCTAAATATAATTGCCTTTGTTTTAAGATCTTATATTCTTTTAAAAGAGCTTCGCTAAATCTAAGTATATGCATGGTTTGTACATATAATTTTAAAGCCTTTTGTTTTTCAATTAAATCAAGAATTCTCGATTGCTCTTTTTTCAGTATCTCGAACATATGAGGATATTTTGTTGCAAGTTTTTTTGTAAGTACTGATTTTAATGCTTCATTCTCTTTAGTTAAAAATAAAGATTTATAATCAATAATTTTTATTATTCGATCTTCCTCTTTTAATGAAAGCCAAAGCATCATAGCTTCACCTTTATTTTTCTCTGTAGAACTGCCTTCCGTAATCAACATATCTGCTATTTCTTGAAGCTCTTTAAAATACTCTTTTTCACTACAAAACTGGTTTAGTAAGGCTTTCTCGTCAAGATCTGAACTCATTTCTAGTTTAGTACATAAAGATTCCAGAAATTTTCTTAAATCTCCATGATGCTGTAAGATTTTGGTTATTTTATCTCCTTTACTTATAATTTCTTCAATCAGTTCCTCAATGCCAGATTCATATAAATTCCATGCAATATAATTTACAGACTGTTGAATAGATGCAATCTCTAAATCATTAAGATTCTTGCTAATTTTTGTAAGTAGATTTGTTTTAGCTTCTCTAATTAATATCTTTGCAGTTTGGTCATCAAGTACCTTAAAGCTAGGGGCGATGTCAGACTCAAGGGGAAATTTTTTTATAAGAAATTGACAGAAAGAATGTATAGTTTGGATTTTTAAGCTTTCTTCAGCGTCTAACACCTGAATGAATAATTTTCTAGCGTAATTAAGAGCTTTACTTGCAGGTGGCACCCCGCAAAGTAAAGTAAGCCTTTTTTTCAAGTTCTCATCTTCCATAGTAGCCCATTCACTTAATTCCTTATTAATACGAATAGACATTTCAGCAGCTGCTGCTTTAGTAAAAGTTAAGCATAGTATTTTTGCAGGACTATTACCTTCAAGTAATAACCTTAAAACTCTATCAGTTAATATTTTAGTTTTACCTGTTCCAGCAGAAGCCGCAACCCATACAGAAGAATTTGGATTAGAGGCATTTAATTGTGATTCAGTCATAAGATTTTCTATATGTTATATCAAAGTTTTTAGCGACAAATTAAACGGATAGAATTCTATGGTTGGAGAAACCATCTATATTTAAAATCTGATTTTTGAATAGTAATCCAATTATCAACTTTAGCTTCAAAAGCCATAATTGTAGCAGGTATAATACTTGTAGGAATTCTTATAGAATTATCAGTACAATTTTGTGATATTATACTAAAGCAAAATTTTTCAATAGTAGGATTATGTCCAATAATCATTAGTGATGAAATATCACCATTTATTAAAGTAATTACCCTCAGTAATTCTTCTTCTTTACAATTATATAAAGAACTATCAGCAATAATATTAATATTCAAATTCATTGCCTTTTTAAGGTGATTTGCTGTTTCTAATGTTCTTACTGAATCAGAAGCGATAATTAATTTAGGTAATTCACCAAGTTGATATAATACTTGTCCAAGTTTCTTGCAATCTTCAATGCCTTTTAAACTGAGAGGACGAGCATGGTCCTTAAAGTTGCCGTATAAGGACTCAGCATGACGTGCAATATAGATTTTTTTTGTCATTTAATAATTTTATTATCAGAAAAGTATTAATATATTGTTAACAGAATGTGTTCCTAAGCGATTTCTCCTTTTAATCTTCTAAGACATTTTGATCTACCTATTAGAGGTAATAAATATTTAAGCTCTGGGCCATGATCAATCCCAGTTAAAGCTTTTCTAATAGGCATAAATAAATCTTTACCCTTCTTATTAGTGCTAGGCTTAATTAGTTCAATCCACTTGTTCCATGTAGTTTCATTCCATGGTTCCTCTGGAATTGAATTCATTGCTAGTTCGAGCAATTCTTTATCATCAATTATAGGACTAATATCTTTCTTGCAAATATTAAACCATAATGTTGCTTCATTAATTTTAGAAATATTATTCTTAATATGATTCCAAAACTCTTCTTCAATATTCATATTTAGATTATCTAGTTTAGGCTTAGCTTCATTATAATCCATGCTTGCAACTAACTTATGATTAATTCTAACTAAATCATCAGGATCATAAGTAGCAGGGGCCCTACTAAATTTTGATATATCAAATTCTTGGGTAAGTAGATCTAAAGAAGGATGGTTATTAATAGCTTCTGAAGTACCAATTTTTGCGAATAAATTATTAATCGACATTGCTTCAATATGATCATTTCTTACTGATCTAATATCAAATCCACCAGTACGTTTAGAAATTTCTGCGTCCTTAGCTTTAATAAGTGCAAGATGGGCAAATACCGGAGGCTTACTATTCAATGCTTCAAAAATTTGAATTTGAATTGCAGTATTACTCACATGGTCTTCTCCACGGATAATATTGGTTATAGCAAAGTCAATATCATCAACAACTGAAGTCAGTATATATGTCATTGTTCCATCTTCACGGATGATAATAGGATCACTTAAATTCTTGCCCTCGAACTGAGTAACACCTCTTACTTCGTCGTTCCAAATTATAGGACTATCTTGAAGTAGGAATCTATAATGGGGCTTTTTACCTTCTTGCTCAAATTTTTGCTTTTGATCATCTGTTAATTTTAAAGCAGCACGGTCATATATAGGAGGAAGTCCACGCTTTAATTGCATTTTGCGTTTAACTTCAAGCTCTTCTTGAGTCTCAAAACAAGCATATAATCTGCCATTTGCAATCAATTGTTCTTTAATCTGATTATATCTTTCAAGTCTATCTGATTGTTTTGCAAATATATCCCAGTGGAGTCCAAGCCATTTTAGATCTTCAATTATTGCATCTGCATATTCTTGTTTAGAACGTACAGGATCAGTATCATCCATACGTAACATGAATTTTCCATTTTTGCTTTTTGTATAAAGCCAATTTACTAAAGCAGTACGAACATTACCTACATGAAGATAACCTGTAGGGCTTGGAGCAAAACGCGTAATAATCGTCATCTATATATTTTCCAAATTAATTTATTTTATAGAACCTAAAGCAGTGTAAAGTAAAATAAATTAATTTGCAAAAAATAATTTTTAAAAACTTACAGTAAGTTCTTCATTTAGATCAGCTGCTCTTGCTTTTACTTGCTCTACAAATGTCTTTCTAGTTGTTGGAGTAGCAGTTCCTGAGTTTAGTACTTTTTGTTTATTTTCATAAAGTTGTTCTATTACTAAGCTGTTATATTTATCACAGGAGCCTTCAATGCTAGCGACATAGTTCAATACATGGTTTAGCATAATATTTTTCGGTAAAGTAAATTGGGAATCTTGAGAGGTTAAAGTTAAACTTGGATTTTTTGATACAAGCATAAAATTATTTAGATTATTTGTTTTTTTAGAAATTTCTTTCCTAGTTAAAATTTGTTGTTTGAATTCTGCGGCGTTAAAACCATGTTCTTGTAAAATTTTATCAAGATCTTCAATAATTGTATTTGATAAATTATGTTCTAGGGCTGCCATATATATATACTTAGCTGTTTTTTGATCAGTATATTCTATTGCCTTTTTAAATGCCATATAACTTGAAAAAGTAACCATTCTTAATGCATTTTCAGGAGCAGCAATAGATAAAAACAGACCTACTATTTTAGAATAATCTTTTTCTACTGCTAACATGAAGTTTCCATGTTCAAATCCTACAGCACTTGAAGGAAAAATTAAATTTTGTAACGCCTTAGGAGAAAACGTTTCGCAAAGTAATTTAACTATTTCAAAATCACCATTTTTTATTAGGAGTTGTAATGGTTTGAAATCAGAAGTGGAGATAAAATTATATAAGTCCTTTTTATCTGTAATTAAATAGTAATTAATAAAGGATTTAATAAATTGTATATTGTCAGTTTCTACGGTTAAATATTCAATCATTTTTAAAGCTGGGAAATTTATACGTTCTATACCCTGAAAATAAACTTTATAATGCAAGTATACTTCTTGTGAACAGGCTGTTTCTAGTATACTAGCATAAATAACTTTATTCTTTTTTTCAAAATTATGTATTCCTTTTTCAATTTCTTCTTCTATAAGTCTTTTTAAATCACTGTTTTCAATATTAGGCATTTTAATTCTCCTTTTTATAGACTAATTAAACTTAACGAATTGCTATAATAAATGTATATAATAATTAAGTAATTAATTTAAAGGCTTTTTGAAATTATTAATTGTAAATAATGATTTGCAAAATATAAATTTTAAAAATTTAGCAAAGGTTTTTCATTTTTAGCAACTGCTCTTGCTTTTACCTGCTCTACAGATGTTTTTTCAGTAGTCGAGGTGGCAGCGCCTAAATTTAGGATTTTTTGTTTATTTTCATGAAGCTGCTCTATTACTGGAATGTTATATTGGTCATAGGGGCCTTTAATCCCAGCAACATATTTTAATACATGGTTTAGCATAATATCCTTATTTAAAATATGTTGCCCATTGTCAGATGTTAAAGTTAGTTCTGGATTTTTTGAAACTTGCATAAAATTAGTTAGATTTTTTGCTCCTTTAGTAATTTGTTTAGGTAAATTGTAATCATAGCGATATTCTTTAACTTGTTGAATAAATTCTTCTAAGTTATAATGATGTTTAATTAAAATATAATTTAAGTTTTCAATCACTGTCTTTGAAACTTTAAAATCTTCAGCTAACATGTATACATATTTTAATGTTTCTTCGTATTTTGATCTTACTGCTTGACAATTTTCTACCAACTGGTCGAATACAATATAATTGCCTTTGGTAAAAATAAATTCAAATTGAGCACAATTAATCTTTGGTAAAATTTGCTCTAATATTTCTTTATTTCCTTTAGTTAATAAATACCCAAGTGACATGGTTATATCAAGGTTAATTAAAGAATTTCCATT
>JBKBYG010000027.1:0-21580 GCA_046313435.1 Alphaproteobacteria bacterium | reverse complement strand
AAGTCCATAACTTGGTTTAACTTCAATTTGATGTGTATTGCCTGTAAGATCATCCCTTGCGGTTACAGTAAGAAGCCCATCAACATCAACATTAAATATTACTGATATTTTTGCAAATCCTGCTTTCATAGGAGGAATATTTATTAATTCAAATTGAGCGAGTGACCTGCAATCTTTTACCATTTCACGTTCGCCTTGAACTATATGAAATTTTATTCCAGTTTGATTATCAACATATGTAGTAAATTTACGTTCCACGCTTGCTGGAAGTGGAGTATTTCGCTCAATAATTTTGTCAACCATTCCTCCCATTACTTCGATTCCTAAGGAAAGAGGAGTAACATCGATTAAGAGATTAGAAATTTTACCTGTTAGGTTAGCAGCTTGTAAGCTTGCACCAAGAGCTACTATTTCGTCAGGATTAAGATCAGTAAGAGGAGCCTGTCCAAAAAAATTACGAAGTTTCTCTCTAATTTGCAATATTCTTGTTGAGCCTCCAACTAAAACTATACCATCAATTTCATCTTTAGACATATTTGACTTTACTAGAAGATTATTTATTTGATCTATAGTTTGGTCAACTAACTCAGATATTAATTGATCAAATTCTTTCCTAGAAAGAGTTAAATTATGATTTTTATTATTAATATCAAGTTGAGTAAAGGCATATTCTTTTTCAGACAAGATTTCTTTAAGTAACCTAGCTTGTATAAGCAAGTAATCATGTGATTCTTTAGATAAATCAGAATAATCATTATAGAATTTTTTAACAATTAATTCATCAAAATCATCGCCACCTAGCATATTATCTCCTTCAGTAGCAAGTACTTGAAATACACCATTTGTCATTTGAAGAATCGAAATATCAAAAGTCCCACCACCAAGATCATAAATAAGATAAGTACCTTCTTTATTTTGGTCAAGACCATAAGCAAGTGCAGCAGCTGTAGGTTCATTTACAAGCCTTAATACATTTAAACCGGCTAATTTTGCAGCATTTTTAGTTGCAGTTCTAGCAGCATCATCAAAATATGCTGGAACAGTTATTACTGCATCTTCGATTTTAGTTTTAAGATTTTCTTCAGCAATAGATTTTAGTTTTTTTAAAATAATTGCCGAAACTTCAATAGGAGAAACTTCTTTATTTACAGTTTTATACTTTAGAATTTGAGTGGCTTCAATATTGTTAAAAATATTTTCATTGTAGGTATTTTTTATATCATCAGTATTTTTACCCATTAATCTTTTGCTTGAGGAAATTACTGTATAATTAGGGTCTAAAATTTTTTCTCTAGCTTCATTTCCTACTAATATTTCGCTATTTATAGAATATGCCACAATGGATGGTATAGATTTTTGTCCCTTGAATTCTAGTATATTATTCTGGCTATCTTGATAAAATGCAACGAGTGAATTTGTTGTGCCAAGGTCAATTCCAACAGCAAATTTAGGAAGTTCATTTTTATCAGGTTTTTTTAGCTGGTTTATAGAAAGTAAGGTCATTTGTATAATTTTTTTGCTTTTATATCTTCAAATAATTTTTGGTAGTATTTTAATTTAATAGCTGATTCAGTCGCTTGTTCAAATTGTTGTGAATTATAATATTTTTGAAAATTTTCTTTAGAATCTTCAATTTGACTATATGCCTTATTTTCTAATTTTTCAAAAACACTCTTATCTTGCGCTTCCTCTAACTCTTCTCTATATTCCATAATATCATTAAGTAATTCAAAGCTTGCTTTTACTTGCCCATCCTCAGTAATATTTATATTTTGTAATTTGAGAAGGTATTCTATTCTTTTTAATGGATCTTTCAAAGTCTGATATGCATCATTAATTAACATAGAAGCTTTAGTTGTTTGTAGCTTTTCTTCATTAGTACTGTTTATACTATTATCAGGGTGAAAATTTTTAAGAAGCTCAAAATATTTTTTATTTAAAATATCATAATCAAGATCATATTTTATTGGCAATCCAAAAATACTAAAATAATTATCATACATTAAATGATTTACCACAGCCGCAACTATTTTTTGCATTAGGATTTATAAAATCAAATCCTTCCTTCATCTTATCTTGAATAAACACTAAAGTGCTGCCCATTAAATACATTACTGCTTTAGGATCAATTATTACACTAACGCCTTTATCACTTACCACTTCGTCATATTTGCTTACTTCCTCTGCCCAGCTCATATCATAAGACAATCCTGAACATCCCCCAGATTTAACAGACACTTTAATTCCAATAGGGGGAACAGATTGCTCATTAATCAATTTCCTAATTTGATTTGCTGCCTCATCGCTAATATCAATAATTGATTTAGCCATTATCATTCCTTATCTTTCGTATCATGTTTTTTGCGATAGTCTTCAATTGACGCTTTAATTGCATCTTCGGCAAGCAAAGAGCAATGAATTTTTACAGGAGGAAGTGACAAATATTCTGCAATATCGGTGTTTTGTATCGACACCGCTTCATCCAAAGTTTTGCCTTTTATAAATTCTGTAGCGACGGAACTTGAAGCAATAGCGCTTCCGCATCCAAAAGTTTTGAATTTTGCATCCACTATAATTCCATTATCAACTTTAATTTGTAATTTCATTACGTCTCCGCAAGCTGGAGCTCCAACAAGCCCAGTTCCAACAGATGTATCCTCTTTGTCAAGTGATCCAACGTTTCTAGGGTTAGAATAATGTTCTAAAAGTTCTTTGCTATATGCCATAAATTTTCTCTTTTAATGTGTTGCCCAATTAATTGATTTAAGATCTATTCCTTCTTGTACCATTTCCCACAATGGGCTCATTTCCCTTAAATGATGAATTTTATCAATTACAGTTTGAATTGCATAGTCTATTTCTTTTTCAGTAGTAAACCTGCCTATACCGAATCTTATTGAAGTATGTGCAAGTTCTTCATCGACCCCTAATGCTCTCAAAACATAAGATGGCTCAAGTGATGCTGAAGTACAGGCCGAACCAGAGGAAACAGCCAGATCTTTAATTGCCATAATCATAGATTCACCTTCAATATAGGCAAAACTAAGATTTAAGTTTCCAGGAATTCTTTGATTAGCATCACCATTTAAATAGACATCAGGAATTTGTTTTATAATAGCATTATAGAATTTATCACTAAGATATTTAACATGTTGATTGTCAGTATCCATCCGTTGTGATGCAATCAAGGCTGCTTTGCCTAGCCCTACAACAAGAGGGGTAGGAAGAGTTCCTGAGCGCATACCTCTTTCTTGGCCGCCGCCATTAATTAAGGGCTCAATTCGAATTCTAGGCTTCCGTCTGACATATAAGGCTCCTACACCTTTTGGTCCATAAATTTTATGACCTGAAATGCTCATTAAATCAATATTAAGCTCATTTACATCAAGTGGAATTTTCCCGAAAGCTTGAGCTGCATCTGTATGGAAAAATGCGCCATATTTCCTGCAAAGCTGGCCTATTTCTTTTAATGGCTGAATTACACCAATTTCATTATTGACAGCCATTACTGATACAAGTGAAGTTTTTTCACTTAAAGCATTTTCTAATTGGTCTAGGTTGATAATACCATTTGTTTGAACGGGTAAATATGTAACTTTAATACCCTGATCTTCAATATGTCTGCAAGCATCAAGAACACATTTATGTTCAGTACTCACAGTAATCATATGGTCCCTTTTATCCTTATAAAAACTGGTGATGCCTTTTATAGCTAAATTATTTGATTCAGTTGCTCCCGAAGTAAATATTATTTCTTTGTCATTAGCTCCAATTAAATCACCTACTTCTTTGCGTGCAATTTCAGTTGCTTCTTCAGCTTCCCAACCGTAAGCATGGCTTCTAGAATGAGGATTGCCAAATTTTTCTGTAAAATAAGGAATCATCTCTTTGAAAACCTCTGGGTCAAGAGGAGTAGTAGCTTGGTAATCTAAATAGATTGGTAATTTTAAGTCACTCATGTTATTTAAACTCAATTTATTATGTATATATTCGTTGATATAGATTTTTCCATTCATTAACAAAATAGTCAATTTCTTCGGTCGTATTGTCAGGACTTAGGCTTACACGAATTGCGCAATCAGCTTTTTCATTAGGGATTCCCATTGATCTAAGTACATGGGAAGTGTTTGTTTTTCCTGATGAACAAGCTGATCCTGCGCTTACAGCAATACCGGCTAAATCAAATGCCATAATTTGCATTTGGCTATTAACTTTGGGCATAATTATCATGCTTGTGTTATTAAGTCTTTTTACATCTTTGCTTATAATTTCAGCATCATTTGCAAAATATTGTATAGCTTGTTCCATTTTGTTGCGTAAAATTTCAATTTTTTCAAATTTTTCAATTTCTTGTGAAGCTTTAATAGCAGTAATTCCAAAGCCATATATAGAGATTACATTTTCTGTACCCGATCTAAAGCCTTTTTCTTGACCTCCACCCTTCATCATACTAGTTAAAGGGACGGATTTTTTTGCAATAAGTGCAGCTGCTCCGATTGGTCCCCCACATTTATGAGCAGAAACTGTAACCATGTCAGCATCCAGCTCCTTTAAATTAACTTTTATTTTCCCAAGCGCTTGTACTGCGTCTATATGTAAAAAGCCATTATATTTATGAACGAGTTTTGCAATAGTCCTTATATCTTGTATTACACCAGTTTCGTTATTTGCAAATATTACAGAAACTAACTTTCTGCCTTCAGTTTTAGAGATTAAATCTTCTAAATATTCTAACTTTAAAATTCCTTCTTCAGTGACGGGAATTTGAACAGTATTAGTTCCTAGAGAAGCTGGTTCATATACTGAACTATGTTCGATCGAAGAAATGTAAATATTATCTTCTATGAAATTGCTAATTACTAAATTATTAGCTTCAGTACCTGTGCTAGTAAATATTACATTATAATTATCAATATCATCTTCCAATCCTAATGAGCTTAAAATACTAACTCTAGCTTCTTCTATAATTTTTCTTGCTTCCCTTCCATAACTATGTATAGAAGAAGGGTTGTAAGGTAATTTAGGCAATTCATACATTGCTTTCTTTACTTCATCCCTTAATGTTGTCGTAGCATTATTATCCAAATATATCCTATTCATTTATAATTCAATTCAATTTTTTTATTGCATATATCTGCCAGTGATATTGAAGCTAAATATTGATTTATCTGGTTACTAAGGCCTTCCCATAAATCATGAGTAAGACATTTTTCTCCTTTTAGCATGCAGCCTTCTTTACTGTTTTTACAGCGAGTCATTTTAATTTGTTCATCTACAGCTTTAATAATTGAATCAACAAATATTTGAGTTGAACTATACGCTAAAACATATCCTCCACCTGGTCCTTTAATTGAATTAACCAATCCAGATTTACGCAATCTGTTAAAAATTTGCTCAAGGTATCCTATATCAATATTTTGACTAGAAGAAATTCTTGCAAGCGAAATAGGGCTGTTATTGTTATTCCTAGCAATGTCAACCATTGCCATTACCGCATATCGCCCACGTGTTGTTAAAATCACTTTAATTAATCCAATATAGAAATTTTGCTTTTTAAATTCAAATTGCAAATAAGCAATATTTATGATATTTAGCTATAAATTATAATTCTTTACATTAACTATAAACCATTACTTAGTATTATATAAATATCATACTAAAATAGTCAACTATTTAATATAAATTTTTTCATTTAGGGAAGATTAAATATGCCTGAAGTTATTTTTAATGGGCCTGCTGGAAGAATAGAAGGACGCTATTCACAATCTGAAGATAAGTCTGCACCATGTGTATTGGTACTTCATCCCCATCCCGTGCATGGTGGAACTATGAATAATAAGGTAGCATACAATCTCTTTGACGTGTTTGCAAAAAATGGTTGCTCTGCTTTAAGAATAAATTTTAGAGGAGTAGGAAAATCTGAAGGAGAATTTGATAATGGTGTTGGGGAGTTAACAGATGCGGCAACTGCTTTAGATTGGTTGCAAAATCAAAATCCTAGTGCCTCAAATTTTTGGATAGCTGGTTTTTCGTTCGGTTCATGGATTGCTATGCAATTAATGATGAGAAGGCCTGAGATACAGGGGTTTGTAGCTGTTTCTCCTCCAGTAAATAAATATGATTTTTCTTTCTTATCCCCTTGTCCTGCGCCAGGCTTAATTATTCAAGGTGACAATGATAGTATAGTTTCAGAAGAGGAAGTATCAAGTTTTGTCAAAAAGTTAAATGGACAACGTAATACAGAAGTAGAATATCATGTAATACATAGTGCTGACCATTTCTTTAGGCAAAAAATGGATGATTTGAGAGGGATTATTGAAGATTATCTTAGACTTAAATTAAGTGATCAAAGGCCTAAAAAATCTAAGCCTGATAGGCGCCGTCGTCAAATAATGGATGATCCATTAATTTAGTAAATCAAAAAACTCTAAACTTTTATATTTATTAAGTTGCGGCTCATCCTAATTATTACTGGTTTAATGATAAAAAATAGTTGCTGAAATAGAGATAATAAATTAAAGAAGAGTTGAAGAAAGGATATTATATTTAGAAATAGTTTTAAGTATTTATTGTCCTCTGTGATTAATTAAATATATGCATTGGCTAAACCAGGAAATCTTAACTAAAAAACTTATTGTTTCTTTGATTTTAGGGTTAAATAGTGGATTGTCCTATGCCTTAATAGGTTCAACTTTCACAGCTTATTTGCATGATTATAATGTTGATTTAGCTTTAATAGGATTGTTATCCATTAGAACAATACCTTATTCATTCAAGTATATATGGGCTCCTTTTATTGACAATACTAGCTTTAGCTTTTTTCCAAAAAATTTTGGACAAAGGAAGACATGGATTATTACTACGCAGTTATTATTAATAATTTCTATTTTAGGGATTAGTTCTCTTAACCCAATTAGCAATTTTAAATCTGTTTGTGTTATCACCTTTATTATAGCATTTTTGGCTGCAACTTATGATATTGCAATGGAAGCTTATAGAATTGAGCTATTTGAAAAAGATGATTTAAATAGAGGAAGCTTAGCCAATATGTTAGGCTTTAGAATAGGGTTAATTGCATCAGGTGCTGGGGGCTTATATTTATCATATTTTCTTGGATGGTCGTGGGTTTTTGTAATTACTGCAATACTGATTATACCTTGTATGTTAATGATATTATCTTCAAAAGATGAAAGAATATTAGAAAAAACTTATAAAATAAATAATATAAAAATTTGGTTTGAAGAATATTTCATAAAACCTTTCATGGCTTTGTTTAGAGTGCCGAATTTTTACTTAATTGCTTTAACTATTGCTTCTTATAAGCTTAGTGATAATTATTTAGATACTATGCTTATTCCTTTCTTAAAAGAAATAGGTTACTCAAAGACGCAAATTGCTACTATTGCAAAAGCTATAGGAATTATGGCAAGTATTTTTGGAACTATAATAGGCAGTTTTTTAAATGTCAGCGGTAATATGGTTAGAACCCTTTTTATTGCTGAAATATTTTCATCAATATCTAATCTTCTTTTTATTAACCTTCTATATTCTGCAAATAATATTTACTTACTTACCTTTATCGTTGTAGTTGAAAATTTAATTTCAGGTATCTGTAATATTGTTTTAATTAACTATATGAGCTTGTTATGCGATAAGAAGTTCACTGCAACTCATTATGCAATATTACTTTCAATATCCGGAATATTTAGAACATTATTATCATCAAGTTCTGGTTGGGTAGCAACTCATTATGGATGGGTAGATTTCTTCTTAATTTCCTCAGTACTTTCAATACCTTCACTATTTTTCCTATATTTTCTAGGAAAAAAATTAAAATTTTCAGGATCTCAAGCCTAAGAATAAAGTATTTTATAATTTAAAGAAGAGGGATTCTAAAAATGAGTTTAGGATTTCAGGATAACCGTGAATTTTGGGTTTAGAGTAATTGTAAGCTTGTTTTACGCATTTTATATTGTTACAATTAATGCTAAGCTGTCTATATTTTTTATAGTGATTATGAAAATATATTTATCTACATGACAATATTATTATATATTAGATCTTCTAAATCTCTCTTGAATATGGTTAGGAGGATTAATACCCCAACCATATTCTATGACTTCGCCATATTTAGTAAGAGAAATTTTATTTCGTTTATCTGTAGCTAACATTAAAAATATTGAGATTTGCAATTTATTTAATCTAAGGTAATACCAAGCTGGTTTACCTTGGTCCTGACCTCTAATCAAATATACAGATTCCAAATTATTTTTATTGACTAATTCTAAATAAGTCTGAGCCATATATTATTTTTGTTGCTCAATGCGCTTGGTCATTTATAAAACATAGTTCAGGCTAAATTATGCAAAACTCCTAATTCTAATTAATATGTAAATAGACATAAAAAATTTAATTCCATTTTCTTGTGATTTATGTTAGATCTATAAATTACATAAATTTTTAGTCCTACGTAAGCAAATGTCTGATCTTTTTGAGAATTCTTCTAAAAAACCATCCAAAGAAACTGAGTATACTGCAAGCAATATTGAAGTGTTAGAAGGGCTTGAGCCTGTAAGAAAAAGACCAGGTATGTATATTGGTGGAACTGATGAAAATGCTCTCCATCATTTAGTTACTGAAGTATTTGATAATGCAATGGATGAAGCAGTCGCAGGTTATGCATCACGCATTGAAATTAGCTTGCTTAAAGATAATACAGTTATAATTTATGATAATGGCAGAGGAATTCCTATTGATCCTCATCCAAAATTTCCTGATAAATCGGCATTAGAAGTGATTTTCACTACTCTTCATTCCGGAGGAAAGTTCAGTAATGATGCATATAAAACAGCAGGTGGTTTACACGGCGTAGGTATTTCAGTAGTAAATGCATTAAGTGATTATCTTGAAGTTGAGGTAATTCGTGAAAGGAAAATTTGGAGACAAACATATTCACGTGGTATTGCGCAAACTCCGCTTGAAGAAGTAGGAAGTATAAATAATAAACGCGGGACAATAGTTAAGTTTCACCCGGATCATGAAATTTTTGGTAAAAATCTTTCCTTTAAGCCGAAAAAATTATATAATCTTGCCAAATCTAAAGCTTATTTATTTAAAGGTGTAGAAATTAGATGGTCTTGTGATCCAGAGTTACTCACTAATTCGGATATACCAAGTTCGGAAACTATTCAATTTCCTAATGGAATTAAAGATTATCTTTCTCAAACAATTAATGAAACTTGTTTAGTAACAAATGAATATTTTTATGGTGAAGCAGGACTTGCTGATGAAGGGGCAAAAATTGAATGGGCACTTGCTTGGCATGAAGATGAAGGCTTTACTAACTCCTATTGTAATACAATTGTAACGCCACTTGGGGGAACGCATGAGCAAGGATTTAAGAACGCTATTGTTAAATCGTTAAGAGCATTTGGCGAAGCTACAGGTAATAAAAAAGCCTCCCAACTCACTAGTGAAGATATTTTTACAGGAGCATGTTTGATCTTGTCTATTTTTATTTCAAACCCACAATTTCAAGGGCAAACTAAAGAAAAATTAGTAAATGTTGAAGTAGCTAAATTGGTTGAGGGAGTAATTAAAGATCGTTTCGATCATTGGCTTACATTAAATAAACATATTGCAACATCTTTACTTAGCTATGTACTCAATAGACTTGAAGAGCGGTTAAATAGAAAAGCTCAAAAAGAAATCACAAGAAAGCTTATTACGCAGCGAATCCGTCTCCCAGGAAAACTTACTGATTGTACAAGAGATAGTGCCCTAGGAACAGAAATATTCTTAGTTGAAGGTGATTCAGCTGGGGGTTCTGCGAAGCAAGCTAGAAGCCGTGAAACTCAAGCAATTCTCCCGCTAAGAGGAAAAATACTTAATGTTGCAAATAGTACAGCAGATAAGATTCGAGGTAACCAGGAGCTTACAGATTTAGAAATAGCTCTTGGTTGCGGATCACTTAAAAATTATAATGAAGAAAACTTGCGTTATGAAAAAGTTATAATCATGACAGATGCCGATGTAGACGGCGCTCATATTTCCTCACTTCTTATGACTTATTTCTTTAAATTTATGCCAAAGCTAATTGAAAATGGTCATCTCTATCTTGCAAAGCCGCCTTTATATAAAATTACCCATGCTAATAAAACATATTATTCTCAAGATGATAAGGCAAAAGAAAAATTAGTAAAAGAGCTTGAGAAGAAAAGGGGCCAAATAGAAATTAGCAGGTTTAAGGGACTCGGTGAAATGACAGCAGCGCAGCTTAAAGAAACTACAATGGACCCAACAAAAAGAACTCTAATAAAAATCACTTTGCCTGATGATATGAGTATAGTTGAAACTAGCCTCGATAATTTGATGGGAAGAAAACCTGAATATAGATTCCAGTTCATTCAAACAGAAGCCTTATCTAAAGGTGCCGAATTTATTGAAAATTTGGATATATAATTTTTGTTAATAAAATCCTTTACATATTAAAGGTGTAAAAACTTTTTAAACTTTGATATAGTAATTTAAATTAAATATCATACTAGGCGCAGGAAGACACTGTTGCGTAAATCAATATATTTGCGTAATTACTCTAAGAAATATAGGCGAATTAGTATTAATTATAATAAAATAAGACGCTGAAACGAGTTCAGCATGACGCTAAACTTAAGGGCTGCGGTCATCCTGAACTTGTTTCAGGATCTTTTTTAGATTATTATTTTTAATTAATTCTTAGAATAAAAGTGGCTTAAGTAAAAATAATATGAAGACTGATAAAAAAATTGATATTCGCAAATACGGAAATGCTCCTTTTAGTATAGCGCTTTTACATGGTGGACCTGGAGCCTCGGGCGAAATGGAACCAGTTGCTAAAGCGTTGTTGCAAATAGGATTTAACCCGCTTGAGCCTATGCAAAATGAGATAAGTTTAGAAGGTCAAGTCCAAGAGTTAAAATTATTGTTAGAAAAATACGGGGATTTGCCTATTACACTTGTTGGTTACTCATGGGGTGCCATGCTGGGTTTTATATTTGCAGGTAGATATCCTGAACTAGTAAAAAAGCTTATAATGGTTAGTAGCGGCCCTATTGAAGAAGAATATGCTAAAGATATCTCAAAAACAAGGATAGATCGTTTGAACGAAGAAGATAGAAGTAAAGTTGATTCTCTTTTAAAATCCATTGATAATCTTAGTCCTGCAGATAAATCTTCTATTTTTTTAGAAATTGATAATTATACCGCTAAGTCAGATTTCTATAATCCTTTGACGGATGATAAAAAGACTGTTGAATTTTCATATGAAATATATGAAAAAGTTTGGCTAGAATTTAAAAAGTTTCGAGCTAATGGTAGAATGCTTGATATTGGTGAGAAGGTTAAATGTCCACAGTAGTAATTCATGGAGATTACGATCCTCATCCAACAATTGGCGTATTAGAACCATTATCAAAAATTAATAAAAATTTTAAATATTATGATTTGAAACATTGCGGGCATACTCCGTGGAAAGAAAAAGAAGCAAAAGATGTTTTTTATAATATTTTAAAAGAAGAGCTTTGATAAAAATCACTTTACCTAAATATAGATTCCAGTTCATTCAAACAGAAGCTCAATCAAAAGGTACTGAGTTTATAGAAAATTTAGATATTTAAAAACACATACTTAGAATAGTATAGTCTTTTAGTGTTAAGCATTATAAGAGATATATTGACATATTGCTAAGAAAAACTATATTCGTAAACTAAATTTTTCTTTAAAAATTATTGCAAGCTTAAAGAAACATAGTAACTTAAAGGCTATATTAAATTTAATTCATACAATTATTATAATGTTCTCATTAAAAAAAATCATCATATTATTTATATTCTCGAGTTTCAGTTTTACAGCTTCGATAGCTGGTATCGATTTTGATCAAAAAAATCAAGAAACCTTAAAATATTTGGATTTATTTGGAGATGTATTTGATAAAATTAAAAAAGATTATGTTACTGATCCCTCAGATAAAGATTTAATTGAGGCGGCACTTAACGGTATGCTTACTTCACTTGATCCGCATTCTAGCTACATGAATGAAAAAACCTTCAAGGAAATGAGTATTCATACTAAAGGTGAATTTGGAGGTTTAGGAATAGAAGTAATTATGGAGAATGGCTTAGTAAAAGTAATTTCCCCAATTGAAGGAACACCTGCATATGAAGCAAAAATTAAAAGCGGTGATTACATAATTTCTATTAATGATGAACCAGTAATGGGGATGAGCTTAAAAGATGCAGTAGATAAAATGCGAGGTAAAATAGGTGAAAAAATTCGCCTAACAGTTATAAGGGAAAATACTAATGAGCCATTAGAATTCAATTTAATAAGAGAGAAAATAAAGATTAAAGCAACTCGTTCAAAAAATGAAGGAGATATAGCGTATTTGAAATTAAATAGTTTTTCAGAGCTGCTTGCAGAAGAGGCAAAGACTGAAATTGAAAATATGAAACGCTTGTTGGGTTCAAATATAAAAGGTTTAATATTAGATTTAAGGAATAATCCAGGAGGTCTTCTAATGCAAGGAATTGCAGTAGCTGATTTGTTTTTAGACACAGGAGAAATTGTTTCAACTAGGGGAAGGTCCAAAGAAGACTTAGTCAGATATAATGCAACAAAAGGAGATTTAATAAAGAATTTACCTATGGTAGTCTTAATTAATGGTGGTTCTGCGTCAGCTTCTGAAATTGTAGCTGGAGCGCTTCAAGATCATAAAAGAGCGATAATACTTGGAACTAAATCTTTTGGTAAAGGTTCAGTACAAACTGTAATTCCAATCAGTGACATGGGGGCAATAAGTATTACTACTTCACGTTACTATACTCCCTCTGGAAGGTCTATTCAAGCTGAGGGAATTGTGCCAGATATTATAGTGGAACCGATTAAAATAGAGTACCCTGAAGCAAAAGATCCTAAAAAGATATATTCTGAAGCAAATTTAAAAAAACATCTATTAAATGAGAAAAAAGAGATTATTGATAAATCTTCAAAAGATGTATTAATAGTTAATACTAAAAATTTAAAAAATGATGAGCCAAATATTGTAGAAAAGGATTATCAGCTAGTTAGAGCCATTGATCTACTGAAAGCTATCAATATATTTAAAAAGGAATAGATTTGTTTCTAAATGAAGTTTAAACAAAATATTTATTCATTTCTTGTAACTATAAATAGTATATTATTAGTAATTCTGTTGGGTACAACAATATATGGAATATATAATTATTCTCATTATGTACAATCCAACAAAGCTGAGCCTGTTATAATAAATATAGCTGAGGTTCAAAACAATAATAATAGTCTTGATGATAAAACGAATATACAAACTGAGCAAATTCAAAACAATATTAAGTCAAATAATTTGTCAAATGCTTCGATTATTATTGCAATTATTGACACTGGATTAAGTAGTAATACTACTCAAGAAGTTCTACAACTTGCGCCAGAAGTTGCAATTGGGGTTTCTGCATATGCTTCTGATATAGATGACGTTATTAAACAAGCAATTGGATATAATCATAAGGTTTTTATGAATATTCCTATGGAGCCAAAAAATTATCCAATTGAAGATCCAGGCCCATACTCTCTTATAACCCAACTTTCAGAAAAGGATAATATATCAAGATTAAATTTTCTACTAAATAGAAACTCTCTAATTAATGGAGTATATAGCGATAAAAATGAAATTTTTACAAACAATATTGATAATTCAAGATTAATTATAAGAGAACTGAAAAAGCATAATTTAAGATATTTATACGGTGCAGGAAAAGAAAATATATTTCTTAATCAATTATCAAAAGATGAAAATTATAATATATTTTTCAGTGATTTATTGATTGACGAAGAAATAAATATAGACCAAATTAATATGAAATTAGATAAATTAGAAAAACTAGCAATAGATAACAAACTTGCTATTGGAATTGCGCGCTCTTATCCTTTAAGCGTCAGAGCTTTAAAAGATTGGTTGCCAACATTAGAGGCGAAAGGAATTAAGCTTATAAGCATTCAATAAGCAGCAGAAATCAAAGAGTATTCAAAAATGGCAGACAGTAAAAATTTACTACCATACAGGCAAGGTGTAGGAATTATGATGCTTAACAAATATAATGAAATATTTGTAGGCCAAAGAATTGATAGTAAAACTGAAGCTTGGCAAATGCCTCAAGGCGGAATTGATGAAGGAGAAACACCAAGACAGGCTGTATTTAGAGAAGTGCTAGAAGAAACTGGCACTGATAAAATAGAATTAGTAGCTGAAAGTGAAAATTGGTTTTATTATGATCTACCACCGCATTTAGCCTCAATCTCATGGCAAGGCAAATATCGAGGCCAAAAACAAAAATGGTTTCTAGCAAGATTTTTAGGAAAAGATAGTGATTTCAATTTGAATTATAATGATCCAGCAGAATTTTCGGTTTGGCGCTGGATTAGTATAAATGAATTACCTAATTTAATAGTAAGTTTTAAAAAAGATCTTTATAATCAAGTGATAAACCAATTTAAAGATATAATTTTTAAGAATTAATAACTGTAAATATGCATAAATTATCTTTGCAATTAGAAAAAATAACTAAACCTATTTTCAATAAAAAGGGATTTTATCAAACTAAAATTATTGATGACTGGCATCTTATTGTTGGAAAGGATTTATCATTATATACTTTGCCAATGAAGCTTAGATATAATCAAATCAAATCCAAAAATGAAGGTATATTATATATTTATGTAAAGAATAATAATGTTGCAATTGAGTTACAATATATTAAACATATAGTAATTGAGAAAATAGCCATATATTTTGGATATATGGCAGTAACTCAAATATATCCAATTGTAAATTCAGAAATATTTCCTTACTCAGAAGTTTATGATAAAAACACAAATGAAGTTATACAAATATATAGTCCTTGTAAAACTGTGTATGAAGAACTATCATTTATAAAAGATGAGGATTTAAAAAAATCACTTTATACGTTAGGAAAATTAATATTAAATTCGAATTTATCTAAAAAAATATAACTTAACCTTAGAGAGATTATGCGATATATAGTTTATATAACAATTTTTTTTATACAATTTACTTTCAACGTAAGCGTTGCTGAAGAAGCTAATAATATTGATCCTCAATATTTACTACCGAGTGAAAATGATGTAGTCTTAGGGGATAAAGCAGCTCCTATTACGATGATAGAATATTCTTCATTGTCATGCCCTCATTGTGCAGATTTTCATAAAAAAACTTTTGAATTTCTGAAGAGTAAGTATTTAGATACAGGAAAATTAAAATATATCCACCGAAATTATCCTTTAGATAAGGCAGCATATACAGGTTCGGTATTAGTACATTGTGCAGGTAAAGATAAATATTATTTATTCTTAAAAATACTTTTTGAAAAACAAGAAAATTGGGTCTTCCATAAAAATTACAGTGAGCTATTAGAAAATATTGGAAAGCTAGGAGGAATTAGTGGAGAAAAATTTCAAGCATGTCTAGTAAATAAACAAATAGAAGAATCAATTTTGAATTCAAGGCTTATTGCAATGAATAAGCTGAATGTTAACGCTACTCCTACATTTTTTATTAATGGCAAAGCTTATACAGGAGTTTATGATGCTAAATTTTTTTCAAATATTATTGATAAGATTTTAGCTAACGAAAACAAAGAAACTTTAATAAAAACAAAAGGATAATTTTAGAATTATTTGACATTTTTTAAGGCTTGCTATATTATATTATAAATGAATCAAAAAGAAGAGTTAAGTCCTCTTGAGCAAATTTCAGAAAAGCTTTGTAAAATTCGCAGCAAAAATATTTTACATGATGAAAAAAAGGGGAAATCAGATTATTCAGCTTTAAATGTCTGTAGCGATCTCATCGCAGGAATATTAGTTGGCGGAATAGTAGGATTTCAATTGGATAAATATTTTAATACTAAACCAATTTTGTTCATCATATGTTTTATATTTGGAAATATTGCAAGTGGTGTTCTTATATATAAAAACTTTAGAAAATAAAATAAATGTCGCATAGTCCTTTATCGCAATTTGAAATTAAAACATTATTTCCTATTGAAATTAATGGAATAGATCTAAGCTTTACGAATTCCTCATTATATATGATGATTTCGCTAATTATTACTGCTTGTCTTTTTATTTTGCCAATGAGAAACGCTAATTTAATACCTTCAAGATTTCAAAATATTCCAGAAATAATGTATAAATTTATTTCGGGAACTATAAATGATACTGTAGGAAGTGAAGGTAAGAAATATTTTCCTTTAATTTTCAGCCTTTTTATTTTTGTTCTGATGAGTAATCTTGTCGGTATGTTGCCTTATAGTTTTACAGTAACGAGTCATATAATAGTAACTTTTGCGTTAGCTATTTTTATATTTGTAACAGTAACTATTATAGCACTAATAAGACATGGTTTTCATTTTTTCTCATTTTTCTTGCCCTCAGGCACGCCTTTATGGCTTGCTCCCCTAATGGTAGTGATTGAATTATTTACTTATTTAGCGCGGCCGGTAAGTTTATCAATAAGGCTTGCTGCTAATATGGTTGCAGGACATATATTGTTAAAGGTGTTAGCAGGATTTGTGATTTTAATGGGTGTATTTTGGGGTTGGGTGCCAATGGCTTTTATTGTAATATTTACAGGTTTCGAAATTTTTGTAGCAATATTACAAGCATATATATTTACAATACTGACATGTGTATATTTAAATGATGCAATACATTTACATTAAGTGTATTTTATTGTTATATATCAATAAATTTGCTATATAAAACAATTATCAATATATAATTTTTTATAAAATATATGCGGATTTAAAATAAAAATTTTAAGTTAAAATTAATTTTTAAAATTAGGAGAATAGAATGGATGCAAATGCAGTAAAATATATTGCTATCGGCTTTATGGCGCTTGGCATGATGGGTGCAGCAATAGGTATTGGGAATATTTTTTCTTCAGCAGCATCAGCTGTCGCAAGAAATCCTTCAGCTGAAGGTAAAATCTTTAAATATGCAATTATTGGGGCAGGCTTAGCAGAAGCAATGGGAGTTTTTTCCTTAGCAGTAGTGTTTATTTTAATTTTTTCAAGTTAAATATTTATTATAATTCAGCCTTATGCCACAGTTAGATCCTTCAAGCTTTATTTCACAGATTTTTTGGTTAGCAATAAGTTTTACGATATTATTCTTTATAGTAGTAAAACTTATTGTTCCAAATATTTTACAAATTATCACTGAAAGAAATAACATTATTGAAAATGACCTTAATAAGGCTGAGCAAGCTAAAATTAATGCTGAGACAATAGAAAAATTATATAAAGATTCTATAGAGAATGCACATCATAAAGCAAATAAGTTAATTGAAGAAGCAAAGCTTCAGATAAAAGAAGAATCTAGGCAAAAAATGGCTATTCTCAGTACAGAATTAAATTTAAAGCTTAAAGAAGCTGAAAATAAGATAATGAGTCTGCAAGAGAATGCTAGTAAAGATATAGAGATACTAGCTACAGATATTGTTAAATCTATTTACAGTAAAAAATTAAATTCATATATAGAACAAGACGAGTTAAATCGTATTTTAAATGAAATGAAAGCTAATGATCTAAAAGGATAAAATTCATGATAGAATTAGATGAAAAATTTTGGCTTGCTATATCTTTTCTACTATTAATAATAGCTTTATATAAGCCTTTAAAAAATCTATTAATTAAAATGTTAGATGAGCGTTCTAACGCAATTTCAAATGAACTTGCTGAAGCAAGGATAATAAGAGAAGAAGCAGAAAAACTCTTATTGTCTTATAAAGAAAAAGAAAGACAATTAGATGAGCATGTAAATAAAATTGTTCAAAATGCTGAAGAGCAAGTGCAGTTAATGTTAAGCAAAGCAAAAAATGATTTAGATTTGGTACTCAGCAAAAGATCAGAACTTACTTTACTTAAAATTGAAAATTATGAAAAAGAAGCAATTAAAGAAATATCAAATAAAGCAGTTGATATCGCATTTGCAGCAATTTATAATTTAATAAAACAGACAGATAATAGAAATTTTTCAAATGATTTAATTGATGCCTCAATTGATCAAATAAGTAAAAAATTACATTAAATTATTCCACAATTACTTTTATTAGCAAATGCTGATGCCTCTACGACATTGAATGATAGTATTGATACTCATAAAAACTACTTAAATCTTCAAAGCTTATTTCATTCCTGTCAATATACTCGAAAAGGCCTGTACCATTCTTCTTTAGATATTAAATTTTAAATAGTTTTATTGATTTAATATCCCTTAGCTAATTTATCAAAAGCAATAAGTTTTGACATTAATATAGGCATGTTTTTTAAAGCAATCATACAAGGTCCATCACTTGGTGCATTGTCAGGATCTGGATGAGTCTCAATAAATATTGCGGCAACTCCTACTGCTACAGCAGCTTTTGCTAGAGTTTCAACAAATTTTCTTTCACCACCGCTAGCATTGCCAGCCCCTCCAGGTTGTTGTACGGAATGAGTAGCATCAAACACTATAGGTGCTCCTGTTTCAGCCATAATAGGCAAAGATCGCATATCTGAAACTAAATTATTATATCCAAAGCAAGCACCACGTTCAGTGAGCATAATATCCTTATTTCCGAAATGATCCAATTTATTTACAATATTTTTCATATCATAAGGAGAAAGAAACTGACCTTTTTTAACATTAACAATTTTACCTGTTTCAGCGGCTGCTTTAAGTAGATCTGTTTGCCTGCATAAAAAAGCAGGGATCTGCAAAATATCAACAGTTTGAGCAATAATTTTGCATTGTTCTTCAGTATGAACATCGGTAAGTACAGGGCAGCCAAATTTCTCCTTAATTGAGCCAAAAATTGCGAGTGATTTTTCAAGCCCTATTCCTCTTTGACTATTAGCGCTTGTTCTATTAGCTTTATCAAAAGATGATTTATATATAAAATTAATGCCTAAATTTTTAGACATATCTACTAAAAATTCAGCAACTTTAATGGCGTGTTGTTCTGATTCCATTTGACATGGTCCAGCAATTAACGTTAAAGGAAGATTATTTGCTATTTTAAAATTATTTATTATTATTTCTCTAATCATTTTTTTTTGCCGTTAAGTTTTTATATTCTATTGCAGCTTTAATGAATCCATAAAATAATGGATGTGCATCAAATGGCCTTGATTTAAGTTCCGGATGGAATTGTACAGCCATAAACCAAGGATGATCTTTAAGCTCTATAATTTCTGTTAAATTGCCATCTGGAGAAATTCCTGAAAAAACAACTCCTGCTTTTTCAAGTTGCTCTTTATAATGCATGTTAAATTCATATCTATGACGATGGCGTTCATTGATTTGTTTTTCTCCATATACTGAAGCTGCAAGTGTGTTTTCAAGCAATTTACATGGGTAACTTCCAAGACGCATACTGCCGCCTAAATCATTAGACTTAGAACGAGTTTCATGTTGCTCTTCTTTGATCCAGTTACTCATCAACTCAATAACAGGATTAGCGCAATCCCTAAATTCGCTTGAAGATGCATCAGGTATTTTGCATATATTATTTGCGATTTCAATAATTGCAAGTTGCATACCTAAGCATATACCGAGAAATGGAATGTTATTTTTTCTTGCATAAGTAATTGCGAGTAATTTTCCCTCTGTTCCTTCACTTCCAAATCCTCCAGGGATAAGTATTCCTTGGATATCGGATAATTTCTCTTTTAAATTTTCTTTTTCTAACTTTCTTGAATTAATCCACTTAACTTCAATTTTGGTATTTAATGCGATTCCTGCATGCGTAAGTGCTTCTCTAAGTGATTTATAAGCATCACGAAGTTTTGTATATTTGCCGATAATCGCTATTTTTACTGATCCTGCCGGGTAATTTATTCGATCAACAATATCTTTCCATATAGATAAATCAACGTCTTTTTGAGATTGCATATTAAATGCTTTTAAAACTTGAGTATCGAATTTCTGTTTATGAAGATCAATAGGTGCTTGATATATAGTCTGAACATCAAGGGCTGGAATGACATTTTCTTTTGGTAAATTACAAAATAATGCAATTTTCTTTAAATCTGATTCAGGTATTTCTCTATCAGCCCTACATAATAGTATATTTGGCTGTATACCAATTGATCGCAATTCTTTAACTGAATGTTGCGTAGGTTTTGTTTTAAGTTCTCTTGCAGCTTTAATATAGGGTACAAGAGTTAAATGTATGAAAATTGCTTTATCTGTTCCCAGTTCATACCCTAATTGGCGAATTGCTTCAAAAATAGGTAAACCTTCAATATCACCTATGGTCCCACCAACTTCACAAAGTACAAAATCATATTCTTCAGTATTTTTAACGATAAATTCCTTAATCAAATCAGTCACATGCGGAATGACTTGAACAGTTCCACCTAAATAATCTCCTCGCCGCTCTTTTTGAATTAATTCTAGATAAATTTTGCCAGTAGTAAGATTGTCTCCTGCTTTAGCATTGATGCCTGTAAATCTTTCGTAATGGCCAAGATCTAGGTCGGTCTCCGCTCCATCATCAGTAACAAATACTTCTCCATGCTGCATGGGACTCATAGTTCCAGGATCCACATTAAGGTAAGGATCAAGCTTACGCATTCTCACCTTAAATCCACGAGCTTGAAGTAATGCTCCAAGACTAGCAGTAGCAAGTCCTTTACCAAGAGATGAAGTTACTCCTCCGGTAATGAAAATAAATCTAGTCATTATTATCCTCCCCTTAAAAAAGCAAAGTAATGCATTAATTTAACATTATCAAGAGGAGAGATTTTATTATTTGGAGTTTTATTTTAAAGTTTTTTATTCTGATACAGTATCAAGATCTAAAACCATCAAATGCATATCAAAAAAATTATTAGCAATTTTTAAAGCACGTCGTTCAGTTCCGTAGATCTTAAAGCCAAATTTTTGATAAGTTTTAACTGCATATTGATTATTAGTCCAACATTTTAAATTAAGTTGAATAACATGAGATTTGGCATGATTAATAACTGTTTCCATTAAAGTCCTTAAAATGCCTTGCCTTCTAAATTTTGGAATAGTATACACTCCCCAAATAATTCCCCGATGTTTCGTTTTTAACATATCCATAATGTTAAAACATATTGTAGCTACTAATTCATCATTAATAAACGCACCAAATATATCATTTTTCTCAAGAATTTCTTGCCATCTGCTTTCGGAATAGTTGGCTTCCTCTTCATAAGATAATCCAAATGACTCTGGAACATCTTGTAAAGCCTCTAACCTTAATTTTTTCCACATATATATATATCTTGTTTATTAAGTGATCTTATTTTCATAATCCAAATTCCATTATACTTCCTGCATAGCCTTAATTTTATGGTACATTTGTACGTTGGTTCAGGGCTCTCCTCATATAATTCTTAATACATTCTAGTTCTGCTACCAATCTCCTTGAAATTCTCTCACAAAAGCGGGTTCTATAAGAAGTCTCTTGTTTTACATTATCTAGTTTAAATTAATC
>JBKBYG010000026.1:0-21978 GCA_046313435.1 Alphaproteobacteria bacterium | reverse complement strand
TTCAAACCTAATAGAAGAGTTATTTAACAATTTTAGCTACTACACCGGCGCCGACAGTTCTACCACCTTCACGAATAGCAAATCTAAGTCCTTCATCCATAGCGATAGGAGCTATAAGTTCAATATTAATTTGCACATTATCGCCAGGCATAACCATTTCTTTACCTTCTGGTAAATTGATCATTCCCGTTACGTCAGTTGTACGGAAATAAAACTGAGGACGGTAATTTGCAAAAAACGGAGTATGTCTTCCTCCTTCTTCTTTCGTAAGTATGTACGCTTCAGCTGTAAACACCGTATGAGGCATGATCGATCCTGGCTTAGCTAAAACTTGTCCACGCTCAACCTCTTCTCTTTTTGTACCACGCAGTAATACACCAACATTATCCCCTGCTCTTCCTTCATCAAGAAGCTTACGGAACATCTCTACTCCCGTACATGTAGTCTTAACAGTCGGCTTTAGTCCAACTATCTCTATCTCTTCTCCTACTTTTACTATCCCTCTCTCTACTCTTCCTGTAACTACAGTTCCTCTTCCAGATATAGAAAATACATCTTCGATTGGCATTAAGAACGATTTATCTATTGGACGCTCAGGTTGAGGTATATACTCATCTACCGCTTCCATTAACTTAAGTATCGCATCTCTTCCTATTTCTGAATTACTATCATCTAATGCTGCTAATGCTGACCCTTTTATTATTGGTATATCATCCCCAGGAAATTGATAAGAACTTAGCAACTCTCTCACTTCCATTTCTACTAATTCTAATAATTCAGGATCGTCTACCATGTCAACTTTATTCAAAAATACTACTAAACTCGGTACACCTACCTGCCTTGCTAACAATATGTGCTCTCTTGTCTGTGGCATAGGCCCATCAGCTGCTGATACTACCAATATAGCTCCATCCATCTGTGCTGCACCTGTTATCATGTTCTTTACATAATCAGCATGCCCAGGACAATCTACATGCGCGTAATGCCTGTTCTTAGTCTCATATTCTACATGCGCTGTAGATATCGTGATACCTCTCGCCTTCTCTTCAGGCGCCTTATCTATCTGATCATATGCTGTGAATGTCGCTCCTCCAGTCTCAGCTAATACTTTCGTTATCGCTGCCGTCAACGACGTCTTCCCATGATCTACATGCCCTATCGTCCCTATGTTACAATGCGGCTTGCTCCTCTCGAATTTTGCCTTTGCCATCTTTCTCTCTCCTTCTTGTTAGTTAAATTAATAAATTATGCTAATTTTGCTTTTATTTCATCTGCAACTTGCTGTGGTACTTGCTCATAATGTGAAAATATCATTGAATATTGTGCTCGTCCTTGTGACATTGAGCGTAAAGTATTCACATATCCAAACATTTGAGCTAATGGAACAGTAGCACTTATAACCTGAGCATTTCCACGAGGTTCCATGCCACTTATTTGTCCACGCCTACTATTCAAATCTCCAATTATATCACCCATATATTCTTCAGGAGTTACAACTTCAACCTTCATTACTGGCTCTAATAACCTTGGCTGCGCTTTTGCAATCCCTTCTCTAAAGGCTGCTTTAGCAGCTATTTCAAAGGCGAGCACACTCGAATCTACATCATGATATGCGCCATCAATAAGAGTTGCTTTAAAATCAATAACAGGAAATCCTGCTATTACGCCGGTATCCTTTACTGCTAGTAAACCTTTTTCTACCCCAGGAATATATTCTCTTGGAACCGATCCACCAACAATTTTACTCTCAAAAACAAAGTCATTTCCAGACTCAGTAGGCTCAAAAATAATTTTCACTCTAGCAAATTGCCCAGCTCCACCACTTTGTTTTTTATGTGTATAATCAATTTCTGCTGCTTTAGTTATTGTTTCTCTATACGCCACTTGAGGCGCACCAATATTAGCTTCAACTTTAAACTCTCTTCTCATGCGATCAATAATAATTTCCAGATGAAGCTCGCCCATACCTTTAAGCACAGTTTGACCACTTTCTTCGTCAGTCGAAACGTTTAAAGAAGGATCTTCCGCTGCAAGCCTTGCCAACGCCATACCCATTTTCTCTTGATCAGCTGCAGTTTTAGGTTCAACTGCAACTTCAATTACTGGCTTTGGAAATTCCATCCTTTCTAATATTACTAAATTTTCAGGATCACATAATGTATCACCAGTCGTAGTATTTTTTAACCCTGCTAGAGCAATAATATCCCCTGCACGCGCTTCCTTTATATCTTCTCTATTGTTTGCATGCATCAATAACATTCTGCCGATACGCTCTTTATTATCCTTAACAGTATTTATAACTGTACTACCAGCATTCAAAACACCGGAATATACTCTTGCAAAGGTTAAAGACCCTACAAAAGGATCATTCATTACCTTAAAAGCAAGCGCAGCAAATGGCTCGGAATCAGAACTTTTACGCTCAATCTCATCTTCAGATCCAACCTTGACACCTTTAATAGCTGGTACATCAACAGGACTTGGTAGAAAATCTATAACAGCATCCAGTAAAGGCTGCACGCCTTTATTCTTAAACGCACTCCCACAAAGAACAGGAACAAACTTACCTACTACTGTGCCTTTACGCACACATTTCTTTATTTCATCTTCAGTAAGATCTTCACCGCCTAAATATTTTTCGAGCAATTCATCTTCCATTTCTGCGACAGTATCTAATAACTGTAATCTGTACTCTTTAGCTTTATCAAGTAAATCACTAGGTATTTCCTGATAAGAAAATTCTGCACCAAGACTTTCATCTTTCCATATTATCGCTTTCATCGTAATTAAATCAACGATACCTACGAAATTTTCTTCACTACCAATTGGCAACTGCAAAACTAATGGCACCGCTCCAAGACGGTCCTTCATCATATCTACACAACGATAAAAATTTGCACCTATCCTATCCATTTTGTTAACAAAACACATACGAGGCACCCCGTACTTATCTGCTTGTCTCCATACAGTCTCAGATTGCGGCTCTACCCCTGCAACACCATCAAATACTGCTACAGCTCCATCTAATACTCTTAATGAACGCTCAACTTCAATTGTAAAATCTACGTGTCCTGGAGTATCAATAATATTAATTCTACAGTCTTTCCAAAAACATGTTGTAGCAGCAGAAGTAATAGTTATACCCCTCTCCTGTTCCTGTTCCATCCAGTCCATAGTTGCAGCGCCTTCATGAACTTCGCCTATTTTATGAGATTTTCCGGTGTAATATAAAATTCTCTCTGTAGTAGTGGTTTTACCTGCATCAATATGCGCACAAATCCCGATATTTCGAGTTTTATCAAGAGGTGTAGTTCTAGCCATTGCCTTATTATCCTAAAATTAAATTTACCAACGAAAATGTGAAAATGCTTTATTAGCTTCAGCCATTTTATGAGTTTCCTCACATTTTTTAACTGCAGCCCCACGTTTATTTGACGCATCTAACAGTTCCTTAGCCAACCTTTCAGTCATATCTTTTTCTGAACGCTTTTTTGCAGCAGTTACTAACCATCTCAATGCCAAAGCTTGCCTTCTTTTAGATCTTACTTCTACTGGAACTTGATAAGTTGCACCCCCTACCCTTCTTGACCTTACTTCCAAATTCGGCATTACATTGTCTAATGCTTCCTTAAAAGCTTCTAAAGGATTCTTTTTAAGAGCATTTTCTATAATCTCTAAGGCATCATATACTATTTTTTCTGCAACAGATTTCTTACCATCTTTCATTATACAGTTCATTAATTTTGTTAAAGTAATATCACCATATTTAGCATCTGGCAAAACTTCTCTTGGTTCTGAAGCGTGACGACGTGACATTTAAATTTTTTATCCTTATAAGTTAATTAATTATTTTGGCCTTTTTGCGCCGTATTTAGAACGACCTTGTTTTCTATCTTTTACACCCTGAGTATCTAAAGCTCCTCGAATTATATGATAACGCACACCCGGTAGATCTTTTACACGCCCACCTCTTATCAACACCACTGAGTGCTCCTGTAAATTATGCCCTTCACCTGGAATATAACTTATAACCTCAGCACTGTTCGTCAATCTTATACGGGCAACTTTACGCAAAGCTGAGTTAGGCTTTTTTGGAGTAGTTGTATAAACTCTTGTACAAACACCTCTTTTTTGTGGACAAGCCTCGAGAGCAGGAACCTTATTTCTCTTTGTCTGCTTTAAACGCCCTTTACGAACTAGTTGATTAATAGTAGGCATTAATCATTTCTCCTGTTATCTTTTAATTATTTCTTAAAAATTTTGTTTTTGATATAGCAATTCCTTTTCTAAAACTTAGGTCAAGGAATCGCGCAGTCTAATAATTCCTTTTACAATCGTCAAGACAAAATTTCAATTAAAACATAAAATTTAATAAATTTTTTATTAATTCTTATAGTTCAAATTGTTATTTTCATGTTATCGTAGGCGACTTCAATATTTTTAGGCAATAAATCGCTTAATTTTTTATACTCCATTTCATGATTCAAATGAGTTAAAATAGCTTTCTTAGGTTTCACAATTTCTATCCAAGCTAAAACTTGCTTTAAACAAGCATGACTAAACGACTCACTTTCACTTAAACAATCTACAATCCATACATCAATATTTTCTAATAACTCTAAAGTTTCTTTTGAAAATTCCGAAACATCCGTTGAATAAGCTAATTTATCATTAATTTTATAACCTAAACTTTGACTTTTACCATGAATCTGTTCAAATATTTCTATATTGAAACCATCAATTTTTATTTTATCTCCAATATTGACTATATTCGTTTTTAAATTCGGCCGATGCCATTTAAAATTTTTATTAACCTCTGTAAAAAGATAAGAGAAATTATGTTTCAAGCTTTCTAGAGTTTCTAAATTTCCGTAAATCTCTATTGTATTATTTTGGAATGCACGGACTTCATCTAACCCATTAACATGATCAGCGTGCGCATGCGTATATATTATAGCATTAACTTTACTTATATTATTGCTTAATGCTTGCATTCTTAAGTCAGGACCAGTATCAATTAATATATTTATATCAGCTTGGCTAATTAGTACTGAGGATCGAAATCTCTGATTTTTAGAATCTGTTGACATACATACAACACATTTACATCCTATTACAGGTACACCTAGAGAAGACCCACATCCCAATATAGTTACCTCCACTATATCCACCTATTCTAAAACATTTTCCTGGCTTATGCTTAAGGTGCCATCAGATTTCTCAATAATCTTTTCTACCTTTAAGCGAGCTTCTTGAAGCTTTTTCAAGCAGTGTTTGCGCAACGCATGGGCTTTTTCATAATAATTAATAGAATCTTCTAGACTATCTTTACCATTTTCAAGCTTTTTTACTATTGCTTCCAGCTCACTAATTGCTTCTTCATATGTAATATTATCGATATCAAATAAAGAATTTTTCATAAATTTCAAAAATATATAGTTAAAAATAATTTTTTATATTATATTAAAAAATGTGAAATGCAACTTGTTACTAGATATTTATTTAATCCATAATTGTTAGAATCATATGAAGGCAATAATCTATTCTCCTAATAAAACTGCAACTCAGTCCAAGCTGAACAATACATCAAAATGGAAATTAGAATTCATTGAGCAGAAGGGTGATCGTTATACTGAGCCTTTAATGGGGCGAATCTCTTCTGCAAATATGCATCAAGAACTGAATCATATTTTTTTTGATACTAAAGAGGCTGCAATCAAATACGCTGAGATGCATTTAATTGAATACGAAATTAAAGCTAAAATTGATCATAGATTAACGCCTAAATCTTACGAAAAGAATTTTAAAAGTTAGTCTACTGTTGTGCCGACCATTCAGGATCACCCCAGAAATTAAATCTACAGCTACTATAACTTATCGCAAAATTATAATTTCTTGGCACTCCTGCTACTACTCCATTTGATGATTCATTAAACCATGCTGAACAACTATATCCAGCCGAGTTATCTCCATCTAGACCAAATAATTTACCTGTCGATGCTATGCCATCATCCATCTTAGTATCAATATAGGAAGCATCTTTAGGTGTAAATATTGCATTGCCTGCTGTACTACTGTTTTGCTTACCAAATTTCAGCCCTGTTTTGTAATTTTGTTGATACAGGAAAGCTCTGATAGCTCTAATTTCAAATATTCCTTGCGGATAATTTGACTTATAAAAGTTATAGTCTGTTCCAGAAGTATAACTTGGGAAAACTTGATTTATAAGACCAGCCCTATACAAATGATGCCAAGCATTATTTGACTCAACCCCACCTGTAACAATATTATCACCATTACCTGCTACCGCATTCCAACTAACCGGAGGGTATTTTATATCACCTGGCATTGAATTATATACATCTACAAAAGTTGTAAATGCAGCATTTATTGTCCTCATTTCCTTAATAACAGACCTAAGATTAGCTTGATAATAAAAGCTTACCCCACTTAATATTGCTCCGGATATCAAAGCAATAATTGTTAAAACTATTGATAATTCAGCAAGACTAAAAGCATTTCTACGATTCATATGTTAACAATTTTTCTATAAAATTAATTACGATCCATTATATAGAATTATTGTTAACACTGTATTAAAACACTTATTCCCTAATTATTCGATTTAAAAACTGAGTAATTTTTTGGTCATGTTTATTTATTTTGTAGATCATTATTAAATATATGGACCAATAGCAAATTGATCCTAATATATATCCTCCAAGTACATCTGCAGGATAATGCAATCCTAATACAATTCTTGAGAGGCCAATAAATAAGACGTATATTATTAATAAGAATTTCAATGACATTCTGTCAATAAACTGCCACAAGTACGTTACTATTAGAACAGAAATAGCTGAATGTACACTGGGAAAGCTACTATCATTTATACATTTATCTCTTAAATAATCAGCCATATTTTTATAGTGAACTTCAATTACTGTAATATTTAAATTCCAGGCACAAATAGGCCTTACATAATTAAAGTATTTTTTTGCAAAATACATTATTATTAATGAAGAAAAATATACGGTAAAAACTATAAAATAATTTCTAATAAATGGGTTCACTAGATATTTTATATAATTATCTTTATTATAAAATTGGCGATTTCTCTTTAAAGCAAAGTAACTTATTAAAAAACTGCCAAATATAATTAGATTTATATTTTTATAATTGGCAGTTTCTGTTAAAATCGTTAAAAATTTTATAAATTTTGGAAATTTGATAATTACATTATTTATTGATTGGAACCAAAATAAGTTTTGTCCGTACCAATCATACCATATTTCTTTTGTCATATTGAAGATTCGTTATAATATACATTTTAATATTTCAATATAATAAACAATATATTTTTTTTCTACTTAAATATTCCAATATATAATTTATATAAGAAACTATGCGATTTCTAAGATAATTATTTAATTTTATATTTTTTTTATGAAATAAAGTTCAAATTTTATTACTAAACTTATATTTTTTATAATAAATGCTATATAAATTTTATACTATTTGTTATTTAATAGTTTTAGTAATTATTTATAAATTATTAATTTCAATGAAGAGGTATAAAATGTCTACAAATACACAACCTGGTAAAGTCGAACAATTTGTTGATGATATTGCAATTATAGCTAAAATTAAAGCTAAATATGCAGCAGATGATTTAGTTAATACAACAGATATAAATGTTAAATCAGACAAAGGTCATGTTACTCTTACAGGGACTGTTAAAAGTCAAGCCGCTTATGATCAAGCAATTAATATAGCTAAACAAACTTCAGGCGCTGATCAAAATATTGAAGCTAATCTAGAAATTACTGAAGATGCTGATGCGTCTTACTAATAATTAGTTTTTAGCAAATCATATTATTTCTATTCAACGTAAAATATAATATGATTTGCTATACTTAATGCATTAAGAAAAATATGTTATAGTATATTATTATAGATATTATTCCTGCTATTAAATCATCTAACATTACTCCAATGCCGCCTTTGACATTAGCGTCTATCCAACTTATTGGCCAAGGCTTAATAATATCAAATAATCTAAATAAAAAGAACGGCAGCATCCAAATATTTATTCCACATTCAAAGTAACTATATGTTTTAAAATAAGGTAAATTAATAGCTATAGCAGCTAATATTACTAATCCCTGCCCAACTACCTCATCTATAACTATTTCTTTTGGATCTTCCTTGCCATTATGTTCAACATAAATTTGCGAAAATTTACTACCTACAAAAAATAAAACAGTTAATATAGTTAGTAAAATTCCCAAAATTATATAGGGATTTTGTAAGGATGTAATGAATATAGAAGTTAAAATAATTACTATTCCTAAAATAAATAGAAATGGATATGCAGCAAGCGATCCCCATGTACCAGGCGCAAATTTTGCTTTTCCAATATTAAAAAACGTGACAAAAAGCTCAATAGACTTACTATATTGATCTTTATTCATACATTATTATACTGTAAAATCAAAATTTTACTTTTTCCGTAATTTCTTTCAGTAAGCAATAAATAATCATCAGGAATATTATTTTTCTCTGTATTATCAACCTCTACAACAACTATAGCCTCATCTGCTAACCAATTTTGCTTTATAAGAGACTGTAATGATTTTTCAAGCAAATTACTATTATAAGGAGGGTCTACAAACACTATATTACATTTTAGCTTTGCTTTAGGTAGATCTACAGCATCTGACTTAATAATAACAACATCTTTTTCAACACCTAATTTTAAAGCATTTTCTTTTATTGAATTTAGATTATTCTGATTTATTTCAATTACTATTGCTTTAGTGGCACCACGAGATAAAGATTCAAAACTAAGCGCAGCACTACCTGCAAACAAATCTAACACTACTGCTTCTTCAAGAACAGATTTCCCCTCTTTCAGAAAATTTCCGCTTGTTAATATACTGAAAATACCTTCTTTAGTTTTTGCAGTTGTAGGCCTGAATTCTTCTTTGCTTACTACGAGCTTACGGCCTTTATATTTTCCTGCGATAATTTTCATTTATTGTTTATCCTTAGTTGATCATTTAGTATTTTTTTAGGAACTTCTTTAACTTCTCCGACAGATAAATTTCCAAGTTGGAAAGGACCATATGCAATTCTGATTAGCCTATTTACTTTTAATCCATAATGCTCAAAAATTTTTCTTATTTCTCTATTCTTTCCTTCTTTAAGAGTTACAATAAACCAGGAATTGTCACCTTTTTGATTTTCCAACTCAATTTCTATAGGTTTGTAATTTATACTATCAATAGTTACACCCGAAGTAAGTTCTTTAATATTGAGATTATCAATATTGCCGAAAACTCTAACTTTATATTTTCTGCGCCAACCAGTTTGAGGCATTTCCATAAATCTAGCTAGCTCTCCATCATTTGTAAGAAGTAATAATCCTTCACTATTAAAATCAAGTCTGCCTACTGAAATAACCCTTGGCATATTTTCTGGCAAAGCTTCGAATACTGTTTTACGGCCATTTGGATCTTTATGAGTGGTAATTAAGCCTTTAGATTTGTTGTATAACCATAACCTTGATTCATCCTTAGCATCAATAGGCTTATTATCTATTAATATAATATCTTTGTAATCAGCTTTAGTCCCTAAAGTCTCAACTATATTACCGTTTAGCTTAACTCTTTTTGCTGAAATTATTTCTTCTGCTGCCCTTCTTGAACAATAGCCTGAACGAGCTATAATTTTTGATATTCTTTCCATTATTTTTTTGATGATTCTATAAAAGCTTTTAATATTTTGCCATCAACTTCACTCATGTCATATTCAGGATGCCATTGCACTCCTAAACAAAACGGATAATCATTTAGCTCAATCGCTTCAATAATCCCATCAGTTGCATGAGCCGTTGCTTTAATATTTTTACCGAGTTTATCTACTGCCTGGTGATGAGTGCTATTTACTTCAAACTCCAACATATTCGTAATATTATATAAAAGCGAATCTTTTTCAACAATTACTTTATGCCAAGGTATATTTTTAGGCTTAGGTTGCTCATGGTTTAAAGCATTAGGAAAACTATCGGGAATATGCTGTATCAAACTTCCCCCAAATATTACATTAAGTAATTGTTCGCCTGCGCATATACCAAGTATTGGTATTTTCTGATCTAGTGCAAGTTTAGTTATTTTAAATTCAAATTCAGTTCTTCTATTTTTTGTTACTACTTTCTCAGAAGTAATTTCTTCTCCCCAATATTTTGGATCTATATCAAAATCACCACCAGTTATTATCAGCCCGTCAATTAAATTAATATAATTCTCAGCCATAGATGTCTCGTGTGGTAAGAAAATAGGTATCCCACCATATTTAACTACTATGTCACCATAATTTTCTCTAAGTGCATACCATGGAAAATCTGAATATTCTCCTGATTTTTCTGAATCAAGCGTAATGCCTATTATAGGTTTATTATATATCATAATTTTTATTTTATAATGTTAGAATTTACCAGAAAGTTTTAAAAATAAAAATACCATTCCAGTAAGCTGCGTTAAGAACAAGCTAATAAACCATTTTATTAAAGTATTTTGAGACTCTAAAATCTTAGCCTCAAAACCTAACTTTAAATTTATTTCTAATTTATCAACCTTAGTATCAAGTTTTTCTATTTTAACATTCAATCTTTCTTCTACTTGATCAATTTTAATGTCTAATTTTTCTATCTTGACATTCAATCTTTCTTCAACTTGATCAATTTTAAGGTCTAATTTATCTATTTTGCCATTTAAATTAAACTCAATCGATTTTATTTCAGATATAATATCCTTATTATCATCAATTGTTGCATATTCTGACATATCTTTATCATATATCACTGTTGCAAAATCGACCAAATCCTGAACTGCATCCTCATTTTGATTATGTGTTATATGCTCTACTATTCCTTTTGCTATATACCTTATCTGTTCTGCTTTATGCCAGTCATTCATCTGCGTATTTGTTTCCATTATTTCCCTATATAATAAGTTTAAATTAACTAAGAGTTATTTACAAGTTTTAATTTTTAGGAAACTATATAGAAAAAATATATAAATCAATGCATAAATATCAAAAATTGATATTTACTACTCTATGTTTATTTTATTAAAAATTTTATAATACTTTAAAATCAAATGGATATTTAGTAACAAATTTCTTAATTCCAGCCCCTATAATAAATCTTAATTCAACTTGGAAAGATTTTAATATTAATGACCTTATAAAACAGAAAGCAATCTTTGATGATATAATAAAGGCTGGTTGGCAGGTTTTTCGCACTGAAGAAGAATCCATTGATCAACTTAAATCAGTAGCTTTAAAATTATTGATGAAATTTATGATTCTCAATGTATGTTCCCTACAATTATAGCTCAGAAATAATTTTTCTATGCAATTCTTTAAATATTTCTTCCTCCTTAATCACACCTTCTCTAAGTATCTTAGGTTCATCTTCAGTCATATCAATAATAGTTGAACCATATTGAAATTCAGTTTCACCACCATCAATAATCAGATCTAATTTATCCAATATCTCTTTACTTATACTACCAACCGAAATAGCACTTGGCTCACTACTGATATTTACACTTGTACCGATCAAAGGACCAGTTTTATCCAGCAATTCCAGAGCAAATTTATTACTAGGAACTCTAACGCCTATTGTTCCTAAGCCTTCATTTATAATTGCTGGTAAAATTCCTTTTGATTTTAAAACTAATGTTATAGGTCCTGGAAAAAATTCATTTGCTAATTTTAATGCATGTTCAGATAAATACGATATTTCTTCAATTTGAGATATGTCCGCACATAATATAGATAATGCTTTTGCACTGTCTCGTTTCTTAATTTGATATATTTTCTCTATTGCTTTTAAATTATATGCTGAACAAGAAAGAGCATATACAGTTTCAGTGGGAAAACATATAATCTTGCCTTTTTTTATAAAATCTGTTGCAATATCAACAATATATTCATCATTAACCTCATGAATCTGCGGCATAAATTCGTTTACCATATGTTTTTAAAATAATGTCTGATATAATATAAGAATGAAATCAGTACAAGGATAATATTATGTCTAAAGTTATTACAATAGCCCAACAAAAAGGTGGATCCGGCAAGACTACAATAGCAGCACAACTCGCTGTAGCTTTTGCCTATAAGGGGAAAAAAACAATAGTAGTAGATATTGATCCTCAAGGAAGTCTAACTCAATGGTTTACTCTAAGGAAAGAGTTTTTTGGAGAGGGAAATACAAAAATTGATTCCATTCCTTTTGCAGGTTGGAAAGCTAGTAGTGAAATTGATAAATTGAAGAATTCATATGATATCATCATCGTTGATAGCCCTCCTCATACTGAGACCGAAACTAAAACTGTAATACGTGCTGCTGATCTAGTTATTATTCCGATTCAACCTAGTCCAACTGATTTATGGGCTAGTAAAGCTACCATAGAATTTGCAAAAAGCGAAAATAAGCAAATATTACTATTATTGAACCGCACGCTGCCTCATTCAAAAATTGCTAAGGAAATTGTAAGTCATCTGCCAGATCTCCCCACTATATCTTTAGGGCAACGTGTAGTATTTGCAACTTCTATGATGGATGGAAGGTCCGTAATTGAAGTAGAACCATCCGGACCCGGATCTATAGAATTAAATGAAATAGTTAAAAAATCTTTACTTTTATTAAAAAAATAATATATTACTCTTTCAAGTTTTTAATAGACATTTTTGAAAACTCCGCTTCAAAGGCAAATTTAGAGAAGATTTAGCATGCAGAACCGGAACGTACTTAAACGTAAGCGAGAATTCGTATACTAAATCAACATGTAAATTACCTCTAGATCTAGAGTTTCCGAAAAAATTTAATATTATCTAAATAATAATAGGAGTTACTATGCCTTGTGCACAAAATACCGCATATACTACTAATCTAAGCTTTACCGGTCTCGGTTCAAGTGCATGGTACGGTAGTTTAAGCGCAAGTTATGGATATTTAAATTATAATACTGCAATGTTTAGCAGAAATTTGGATATTACTAAAGGAAGTTTGAATGCTTCAAATATATTTATTGATAAAAAATGCAGTGTTAATCTTGGCGATGAATTTTTAATTAGTGGAAAAATTTATCTAGTTGATACAGAAATATTTAATGATATTTATTGGACATGGACAAATGATACAATGAAAAACTATATAGATGAGCATCATTTGAATGGAATAGAATATCATAATGAGAATTATGCTTCTCATTCTAATGAATTGTTAAGCTTACTTGGAACTCAAGCAGATTAATTAGACCAGTAATCATATAATATTGATATGGCTAGCTAAAATTAGCTAGCCAAAATTTAAAGGTAAGCTAGTCCCCTAACTTACCATGGCAATGCTTAAATTTCTTGCCTGATCCACATGGGCATGGATTATTTCTCCCAGTTTTTTCAGTATTAAAATTTGAAAAATTATTAGAATTTTCAGTATCAGTTACTAGCGCTGGATCAATTCTTGTTTCTTGCATTTTATGATTTAACATGAAATCTTCACTTAAAATTGAATCATCATAATGATGATTAGTACCAATTTCAATATGAGCCATTTTTTCAACATATTCTTCTCGTAACCTTGAAAGCATTGTTTCAAACATTAGAAATGCTTCTTTTTTATATTCATTAAGTGGATCACGTTGTCCATATGCTCTAAGATTAATACCTTGACGCAAATGATCAAGAGTATGCAAATGATCTTTCCATAACTGATCTAAAGTTAGGAGTAGGATCCTTTTTTCAGCCATTCTTAAAATTTCAAAACCAAAATTTTGCTCTTTCATGAAAAATAAATTAGTAACTTGCTCTTCAATAAATTTGCTAATCTCTTCTTCAGAAAAATTATGTTCAGCAACATATTTTTCTAATGCAAGATGTAAACCAAATATCCTAAATATTTCCCTATCCAAAGTTTTTAAATCCCAAGTCTCACTATAAGAATTTTTAGGAATATTTATAGATACTACATCTTCTATAACTTGATCATACATATCTTTAAGAGTATCAGAAATATTATCTGCTTCCATTATCTCAATTCTTTGTTCATATATAACTTTTCTTTGTTCATTCATGACATCGTCATATTTCAAAAGATTTTTTCTAATCTCATAATTAAAACCCTCAACTTTTTGCTGGGCCTTTTCTAATGCTTTACTGATTAATGGATGAAAAATTGCTTCTCCTTCTTTAAGACCTAACTTTATAAGCAATCCTGCCATTTTTTCAGAAGCAAAAATACGCATCAAATCATCTTCAAGTGATAAATAGAATTTTGTTTTTCCTGGATCTCCTTGTCTACCTGAGCGGCCACGCAACTGATTATCAATTCTTCGACTTTCATGACGCTCAGTAGCAATAACGAGCAAACCTCCTGCTTCAATAACCTTTTGTTTATCACGCTCAGTTTGCTCTGTAATCTCAGCTATCTTTTGGTCAAGCGAGGCTCCCTCTAAACCTGCGCATTGCTTTGCAATAATCATGGAAGCATTACCTCCAAGCTTGATATCTGTGCCCCTGCCAGCCATATTTGTTGCTATTGTTACAGCAGCAGATCTTCCTGCTTGAGCAATAATATATGCTTCTTGTTCATGATATTTAGCATTTAATACTTTATGTGGAATATTTTTAGCTTTAAATAAGGAAGAAATATACTCTGATTTTTCTATGCTAATAGTTCCAACTAATATAGGTTGCCCTTTCTTATGCGACTCTTCTACTACTTTTACAATTGCTTCATATTTTTCCCGTGCAGTACGATATATTTCATCATCTTCATCAATTCTTTTTACGGGTTTATTTGTAGGAATATCTACTACTTCTAAATTGTAAATATCTCGAAATTCATTAGCTTCAGTCATAGCAGTACCAGTCATGCCTGCAAGCTTATCATAAAGCCTAAAATAATTTTGAAAAGTTATAGACGCTAAAGTTTGATTTTCATTTTGTATTTGCACGTTTTCTTTCGCTTCAAGCGCTTGGTGCAAGCCTTCTGAATATCTTCTGCCCTCCATTACCCTTCCAGTAAATTCATCTATGATTAGTAATTTGTTATCTTTTACCATGTAATCCACATCGCGTGCAAATAACTTATGAGCCCTTAATGCTTGATTTACATGGTGAACGAGTGAAATATTTTCAATATCATATAAATTACCGTTTTCTTTAATAAGATTATTTTTATAAAGTAACTCTTCTATTGTTGCTATTCCATTTTCAGTAAGGATTACGGAACGGGCTTTTTCATCTTTTTCATAATCAGTTTCTGTAAGTTGGGGAATAAGACGATCGACCTTTGCGTATAATCCCGAATTATCTTCAGTTGGCCCAGAAATAATCAAAGGTGTACGTGCTTCATCTATGAGAATTGAATCTACTTCATCAACAATTGCGTAATTAAAACCTCGTTGAACCATCTGTTCAAAAGAGAATTTCATATTATCTCGCAAATAATCAAAGCCAAATTCGTTATTTGTGCCATATGTAATATCTGCCTTATATGCTTCTTTTCTTTCGCTTTCACTAACGGAATGCGTTATGCATCCAACACTCATTCCTAAAAAGTTAAAGATATTTCCCATTTCCGTAGAATCTCGCTCTGCGAGATAATCATTAACGGTTACAACATGAACCCCTTTACCAGTTAAAGCATTTAAATAAGTTGGTAATGTTGCAACTAAAGTTTTACCTTCGCCTGTGCCCATCTCTGCAATCATACCTTTATGTAACACCATTCCGCCGATCAATTGCACGTCAAAATGCCTTAGCCCAATTGTTCTTTTTGAAGCTTCTCTAACAACTGCAAAAGCCTCAGGCAGAATTTCATCAAGGCTTTTTCCTTTTGCAATTTGTTCTTTAAATATTAAAGTTTGCTTTGGAAAATCCTCATTCGAAAAAGATTGATATTTAACTTCAAGAGCATTGATTAGCTCTACCTCTTTTTGTAAGGACTTAATAACTCGTTCATTTGCTGAACCAAATAACTTTTTTGCAAGACCTAATAACATACATGCCCTAAACTATTATTGATAAAATTACTACATATTTCTTCTTTCAATAAGATATTCAAATATAATTTATATTGAATTGACTAGAAAAGATATTTTAGTTAGTAATATTGTGTAACTATTATATAAACAAGTATTTAGTGAAAATAAACCAAATTATAAACATAAATGAACTTTTATAAAATAAGGGAAGAAATATGAAAAAAAATATTTACTTAATTATTCTAGCTTTTGCTATAGTTGGTACGGCTCTTTATTTAACAAAAAACAAGCCTAATGAAAATGTTAAAACAGTGACTAGCCCTTCTAATAGCGAAAGCAGTGTAGCTGAAGAAAGTAATGTGCAAAATGATAGAGTTGTTGCAAAATATAAGAATAATGAAATCAAAAAATCTCATATTAATGCTAAATTAAAAAAACTATTTGATGGAAAATTTCCTGATGGAAAAGAAGATTTTGACGAATTAGATCATACATTTAAAGAAAATATTTTACGCAGTTTAATCAGTAGTGAATTAATTGAAGAAGAAGCTAAAGAGTCAAAAATCGAAGAAAGTGATAAATTCAAGGATCAACTTGCGGAAATTGGGAAAAAACTGAGCGCAAAAATTTTCATTGATAATAAAATCAAGTCATATCTTACAGATGCAATTTTGCAAGAAAAATATAAGGAATTTGTTAGTGAATGGGGAGATAAAGAAGAAGTTAAGGCTCGTCATATCTTAGTTGCAACTGAAGAAGAAGCAAAACAAGTGGTTACAGATATTAATAATGGAACTTCTTTTGAAGATGAAGCAAAAGTAAAATCAACTGATAACTCAAAAGACAAAGGAGGAGATCTAGGATATTTTACTCGTGGGCAAATGGTTAAAGAATTCGAAGATGCTGCCTTTGGTCTTAAAGTTGGGGAAATATCTAACCCTATTAAAACAGCTTTTGGATGGCATATCATCAAGCTTGAAGATAAAAGAAAAGTTTCAATTCCTTCATTTGAAGAAGTAAAGCAAAGACTTGAAGCAGAGTTATCTATGAAATATATTAAAGATTATAATGATAAATTATTCAAAGATGCAAAGGTAGAGCTTTTTATTAAGAAAGACTAATATTCATCCTATAGTTATCTATCTATTACTGACTCGGGTGTTGTTCATATGTAAACAGTATGTTCGAGGCACCCCCACTATTTGTCTATTTTAATTTTAGAATTAGTATAAACTTAAGGACCAGTAAGCTTTTGGTCCTTAAAAAATTTCTTATTTACTATTTAAGTCTTTCACTTGTTTCTGAACACGTTCCAGCCTATGCTTTATAGATTCCGTTTGTAATTTATTTTTCTTACCTTCCTCCTCAAGCTTTTCTAATCTATCATTCAATTTATTACCTTCTGTTTTTAACTTTGCAAAAGAAGATAAATCAAAAGATAATTTAGTATTTATTTTATAATATTCTATTTTATTTAAATATAGTTGTTTATCATTTTCCAAAGTTTGAAATATCACTTTAGCATTATCTTGAGTCACTTCAGTATATCCTTTATCTAATCTAAAGTTATCAGGGTGAAAGCTTGCAAGTGTTATGCGATAGAGTTTTGTTATTGCATTACCCAGATCATTTAAAGCCTCAGTAGAATTGTTATTATTTTTTAAAATTTGCGAAATTTGTTCATTAAAATATTCTTTAGTTACTTGTGTATTATAATTATAATATGATTTAAATATGTTAAGTATTTCATTTGGATAGAGATTAGAATTTACTCTTAATTTATTTATTTTAGGAATATTCTTATACTCAATACAGTTTTTACCAGCTATATCACTAATTTTTTCAATAAATTTAGGACTAGAATTACTATATTTTTGCAATAAATTGTTGAACAAGGTAGAAAACCTACCTTGTTCTTCTATTGTGAATTTGCAAAATAATGGATCAGTATAATATTTCTCAAATTCATTATAACTTAATTTATAAAACTCCTCTAAAAAACCTTTAGAAACTGCATTTTCTAAGTTATCTGCGTATCTAGGTAAAAATAATTGTGAAATTTGTTTTTCATATTGATGATTAACCCAAAAAGATAATTTTTTTAACTCCCTTTCTTCCCAATTTTTATAGTTAATATCAGCAGAAAATTCCTTTTCTAAAGTCTTTTTATTCTCATCGATCTCACTAAAAAATTTTTTAATCAGATTTTGAGTTTTAGCAAATATATTTTCTATCTTTAATTTATACATATTTTAAATTATTTACTTTGCCCTGTATTATTAAACCTTGGAATTTCTAAAGATTTTCTCCATGATTTTATGTTTGTTAATGGTATTTTATTTGCTGAATGACCATTTTCAAAAGAACTCCTTAAAGACTCGCTTTTACGCTCTTTATCCATCCTATCCAGTCGCTTCTCAAAATCTGTACATAGGCTATTTAGTCTTTTGATTTCTTCCTTTCTTTCGTCATCTTGCTTTTCTAATTTTTCAGTTCTATCCTTGTACTGCTTTAAATCATTTTGCATAGCTTTTTGCTCTTTCGCTTCAGTAGCTTTTTTGTATGCTTTAATAAGTCTATTATTATAATCTTCTGCAGCTTTAGGGTCTTTAGTAAGAGAATCTAAAAATGGATCTACTATTTCAGACATTTTGCCATGTAAGTTTTCTGTATCTATTAAACCCTCTTTAGCATAAAAAGCTAATTCAGAGATTTTATTTAAAAACACAATTAAGCTTTCATGAGTACTCGCCTTTCTTAAATATTCTAAATATTGCACAGATTCGTCTGCTCTATAATTTTTTACAAATAATCTACCTGTAAAAAATTGCCAAATTGTTGAAGATTTTTGACACTGAATTAAGGTATCTATATAATCGGTAACTATAGATTTCATAGCGTTTAACTTACCCGTTTCTTCAGGCAAATGTTCTTGTATATCATTTGGCCATATTAATTTAATGTTCTTCTTAATATGCTCAAGTATTATATTACGACATTCCGATGAAATAGTAAGTGAATATTTTTTATCAGCTTTTTGATCAAAATATTTTTCTTGACCTTTTATAGCAAGAGACAGAACTGAAACTCCTTTTGATATGTCTTTTGTTACTACATCCCCACCTTTTGCAATCAGTAATCTAACACAATTTGTCTTACTCTCATAATATGCTTTCTGTAATAGTGATACTCCTTTTTGTAAAGTATTAATTGGCAATGCACCTTGAATTAACTCTTTCTGAACTTGTTCAATCTCTATCAAGTCAAAGGCACTAAAATATTTAGATGCTTTTTTCTGAAATATTTTACTCAATTTATCCATAATCTGGGTATAATTTTGTATAATTAAGATTTTGTCTTGCCATGATTTACTATGTTTTTCAGTTATTAATCTTTGTTCCATTTCTTGGTATTCAGTAAGCTTAGTCTGAGTCATATTTAGTAAATCTTTAAAATTATTACTCATTATTACATGCCCTAAATACTTTTCAATAATGTTATCTAAAGATGATGCTTCAGATTGAATATTAGACATCTTTAACTCTAGGGTCATAGGAACTAATTGGCCATTATGATCTACTTCCAAGCTAGAACGATCTAGTTTTTCATCAACAATTGAAATTCTATCCTTTTTGAGTTTATTTAAAATTTGTTTAAGCTTATCAATATCAATGTTATTATTATTGTTATTATTGGAATTATCACGAATTTTAGTAAAATAATTATGTAAAATATTTAGAACCTCGATATTGTTGCTAATCTCAAATGCTTCACGCTCTTTAGATTTTAACTCCTGATTTACGGAATTATAAAGCAAGGTCTGTTTTTCATCAGGACCAAGTATAACCTCAAGCCATTTTGCATCATCATTTTCTATTGCCTTTATTGCATAACCGTAACGAAATTCTGGAAATAAAAGTCTTTTAAATCGATGATTTTGTAATGTGATGTTATGATTTAAAGCTTCCTTTATTTCTTTTATATTAGAATCTGAAAGATCATTATTATCAAATAAAATGCTTGTTATGAACATGTGATTCTTAACTAATGAGAGAACAGGCTCTGAGATGGATATATGCGACAGATTTTGCTTTAAATTAACTTTCTGAATCGATTGATTATCTTTCAGTGCATCCATTAATTTTCTAAGCTGGTCATTATTAAGATTACAGTTTGATATATCAAACTTATATAGTGATTTACTTTTCTGAATTATCTTTGCAATACTAGAAATAGATTCATCATTAAAATTATTACCACTGAAATTAATTTCTTTTAAATATTTAAAACTAAGCGAATTTAAAAAATTATGCTCTTTCAGTTTACTTACAAATTCTTGAGTTTCACTATAATTAAGTTTATTATCTTTAAAATTAATAATTCTTAAATTTTTATTTGAAGTAATCAAATTTAATAAAGAGATGATAATTTCCTTTTTTACTGGATCATGCTGCAAGGTACTGAAATTAGAATTTTTTGCAATGAAGGAATAAAATTTTAGACCAACATGTAATTCAACTAATTTTTGTTCATTGCTATTTAGTTTTACAAAGAATAATTTTACGTCTTCCGGTGTTTTAAATTCTATTTCCTTATTCAAATTCAGTATTCCATTTCTAAAATCTTCAGTTTTTATTATAGAACTTGCTCTCGTTTCAAATATGTTCATAATCACCTCCTTATAAATTAATGTATTTTTGAATAATACTAATTTATATTATCAATAAACTATTGTAAATGAACTTTGAACATTTATTAAAGTTATAGATTTTAATCATTATTTAATTAAAAAAATTTTAAACTTAGAACTGTCTGTGATTATGAAATTTAATATGATTTTTTTCTTTTCAATTGTTGAATTAATTCTTCCATATTTTGCAAAAAATCGGATCGATTTTGTTTGTTGAAGCTTGCATTATATCCGGCTATTACACCAGTTTCCCTAAGATGTGTATTTAAATTGCGCATTGCTAACATCATTCCGATATTATCCTTAGTACCCAATTTACCAGTTGGAAATATAACCTTAGCATCTTTCTGTATAACTCTATTTGCAAGTATTATGTCTGAAGTAATTACAATATCATTATAATTTGCATGCTCGAAAATCCAATCATCAGCTGCATCAAAATCTTTGCTTACTGTGATGTTATGAAATTTAATATTTGAAATAGGCTTCAACCAATTATTGCTAACCATAAATACTTCTAATTGATGTCTTAAAGCAATACGTGTAATTTCATCTTTAACGGGACATGAATCTGCATCAACATATATATTTAACATTATTCTTACTTATGTATCTTGCTGGATTGGTTTTTATTATTTTGGATTTCAACATAATTTTGCCATCCAAGTTTGTCACTATAATTTTCTAATTGCGGTTTTAAATCTTTAAGCAATATAGTTGCAGCCTCAACTATTAATTTTACCATATACTTATCGAAAATTGGCATATTTAATATTACTTTACTATTTACTAAAGAATATATTAGCTCAAATGATTCTTTCTTAAGAAATTTAAACCTAGTTTCATCTTCAATTGCGTTTAAAAATTCAAAAGCTTGAACAATATTATACTGAATAGAACCCAAAATATTAAACCTATTTTTATCTAACTTATTTACTTGTTCCAATAGTTCTGCAGTATCATTAAATTTAAAATTTAAATTTAAAATACTATCGATTTTATATATAGAATTTAAACAAAATTTTATTTTATCCTGATCTCTTAAATTAGACATAGGAGTATTTAAATTATTATATAGTTTTTCATATAGTATCGCTATATTAGGAAAATCCTTTTTCCATGTCTGATGTTTCAATGTTTGGAATCTTTCTTCAACTTGATTTACAGCTTTATCAAAAGCATTAATAATTTTTCTTTGACCTAAGAGTGTAAGCGTATAATTGATGT
>JBKBYG010000025.1:0-22782 GCA_046313435.1 Alphaproteobacteria bacterium | reverse complement strand
CTATCAAAGAGTGAAGATTTTAAGGAAGGTATAAAAGCTTTCTTAGAAAAAAGAAAACCGAATTTTAAAGGAAATTAGTGAAAACAATATGATTGATATTGCAAACGTTCCACATGTTTTATTTTTTAAACCTATTATTGAAAATTTAAAAAAATCACAACATACAGATTTTGATCTTGATATTATTGCGCTCTTGCAGGAATTGCTTGGAGCTTTTAGTCAAAATTTAGATAATTTTCCTTCTTATGACTCTTTATCTTCAACCCAACAAAAATTGTTACTTGAAGAACTTAAAAAAATCATTTCTGCATTAAGCGAACTTGGTCTTTCACAAGAAGAATCATTAGAATATATTATAAATAATTTTCTTAAATCTTTTAACAATCTTTCAAAAAATCATAGAAAAGAAAAAGATAATTTTACTCTTACAGAACGTGACAGGAAAAGAATACAAGAAGAACTTGAACGTATTGCAATTTACGAAGAATACAAAGCTTTAAATCCAAATAGAATAGCTGGTGAAACAAAATTAGATAATTTCATACATAATATGAAAATTGGCGGGATGAAGCGCGCTTCAAAATATGAAGGAGGCAAAGAAAAAGATCTTAAAGGTTATTCAGCAGATTTAATTAAAGAATTAGAACAAGCCTATAAAGAGAATAAAAATAAAGGCGGGCGCGGCAGATAAATCTAAAGACACGTTATTATTTATTAATATCTAACGTGTCTTATTCACTTTGGTTATAAAATTCCAGGCCTCATATTTTTTAGTCTACTATTTTCTATATAATCACTAAATTTACCTTTAGCATATTGACTAGTAGCATAGACACCTGCAGTAGCTATCCCAGCAGCTATAATTGGCGCAGTTTCTAGCAATAAACTTGCTGTAGTTACTGTGGTTATTGCTGTTGTAGCAATTGATGCACTAGCTGTAGCAACACCCGCTTCTGTTATACCACTAGCAGCTTCATATAACGCTTCAGTAATTCTTGCTACAATTCCTCTTTCCTCTTCCCAGTTACGATAGAATCCTGACATAGCCCTTACTCCTGCCTTAAGTATTACTAAGGGTGATGAAGATTTTATAAGCTGATTTGCTAATTTTTGACTGCCAATGTTACTGAGAAAATATTCTGCAGATTTTTCATATATTTCTGTAAGGGGCTTAGCTAATTTTATAAATCCATTCCAAGGTTTACTGGCTAAATACGTATTTAAAAACTTAGTTTCAAATATAACTATTATATCAGTTAATACTGGTATAGAAAACTTTAAACTGTCTCTTATAATTTCAAAGTAATTTGATCTTTTAAAATCATCTGCTAAATTTACAGCTAAATTACAACCCAATAAAAGTAGTTTTCTAGGTGCATTTATATTGTCTTTTAATAACTTGAACATTGTTTTATTATCAATAGTTCGTAAAACATCTTTTATTATCGCCGAATTCTTCTGGTCGTATATATGATCAAATATGAATTTGATCTCATCGTACTTCAATATACTAACTTCAAGTTTGAATTCTTGAATAAATAATTTTAGGTTTTGATCATTATAAATTTTTGTTAAATATCCTAGGATTCCTTCTTTAGGTAAGTTTAATAATGCTGAAATTGTTTTTTTTTGCTCTGCAGTGCCTTCATACGTAATTAATCGCTTGATTTGACCATACTCAAATTGATCTGAAAGCTTTTCGAAAATAACTTTTACGGATTCATAATCTTTATCTTCAATGGCGTACCATAGATCTTCAAAATCAAAATCAATTTTTTTATTTTTATCGGTTAACCTTAGTAATTCTCTTTCATATATTTTAACTAACTGCTTTTCTTTTGCGCCACCCTGTTGGTTTTCAGGCGTCATGTCCTTTATAGTATTTTCTGAAGTTATAAATTTATATTCATATCTTGCTATTGAAATTAGCCACTTTATATCACTTTCAGTATAATTGTACTTAGGATAATTGTAAACCCTATCACCATCCTTGCTCATTAAAAAAACAATTTTCTCGCTATCTGTGAATTTCGATAGTATATCATTGTCTAATCCTGCTAATTTTTTTCTAAAATCATTTGGATTACCTTCTATAATAGTTAGCTCTAATTCAATTTGTACTATTAAAAATTCTAAGAATTTCCTATTAGATTCCATTGTATCAACATATAGTTGATAACGATCATTAATCTGTTTTTCTTCCCATAAAATTCGTTTCTTGGTATCACGAGCAACGTAAAGCAAAGTTCCTAAGAATACTTCACTTATTTCATTTTTGGCTTTTAACATAGCCTTCAAGATTTCTTGCTTTTGATCGTCATATTGCTCTATAACTTTCCTACAGGCAGCAATAAATTTTTTTGTTAAAAGAAATTCTTTACGGTGCCCATTACTTGTAAATTTACTAATATCTGATACTTCTTCAAGAGCACGTCCATGATCGACGGTAGCTGCATATTTGTTGCCCTGTTTTTCAACAACTCCCCAATTTCCTGAATGTAAATCAGATTTTCCAAGTAAAATATTGACAGCAATAAATTCATGGTAATTTTCAAGTTCATCAACTGTTTTAATAAAACTTGATGTTTTTACTATGTGTTCAGCTGCGTATGATTTTACTTTAAGGTGTTCAGCTGTGCCTTTTGATTTTTGTTCAAAATCCGGTTTATGTGCTTTACTAATGTCGCAATAAGACCTGAAATTATTTAAAATTTTAGTTACAGAATAAATATTATCACTCTTAGAATCTTTTATAATTCTATACTTAGGAGCTAAGTCTTCTCCTAGAAACATTCTAAATACTTCTGATGAGACAATTTCTCTAAAAGTTTCGAAACTATCTTGATGTTTTTTAATCCATTTATAAGTAAATTTTTTCTTTTGGGAATCGAGGGATGTCTCAGTTTCAGGAGTCTTTTTGACGAATTTTTTATCTTCTATTTCTTTTTTATATATACTATTATTTGCTCCATAACTGAGTATTTGACTTTCCTCTTCGGATACCGATTCTAAGCTGATTTCTTGAAAATATTCGTAATTCTTTATAAATTTATTTTTATTTTGTGAGGCTTTCATATGTAACTACTTTAAATAATTTTTATGTCATTATAATAATAGTTTAATTTTTTGTCAATAAATATTAAGTTATGTTAATACTATTTTATACATTTATAATTTTATTGGCATTATTATTTCTTTGTTCTAAAATACGGTTAGTAAAATATCCTATACCTTTTACAGCTCCACATGCAGCACTAGATACTGCAATTGGTGCAACAGATGCAGCAAATCCAGTTATACCTATTGCACTAACCGCTGCAACTGTTATAGAAGTAGCAATAGCCGCAGTAGCACCATCAATAAAAGCCTCTCCAGTGGCATAGACAGTATCTTTAGCTATTGTTGCTCCGCTAACTCCTCTTTGCCATTCTTTAAAACATGTATATATGCCTTTTAATGTAGCATAAGCTATTATTAGGGGGATAGATGATTTAAGAATATTCTTAGATAAGTTTTGAGCTTCATTACTTATTGGAAAATGCTTTATAAATTTATCAATAATTATTTCAAATTTTGCAGTAATTGGTTTAGATAGTGCAATTAATTTATCGCATAGTTTAATTGGTATATAATTTGCTATAGCTTTAGAATAATTAACAAAAGTAGTAAAAATCAGACTATCACTTAACATGCTTATAAAAGTTGGTTTTTCAATATGAGAGTTTAACAAATCAACTATATCAGGTCTAAAATCTTTTCTTGCTAGTTTTAAAGCTTCTTTGATGTGAGCTTTTGAAATAGGATCAGCATGAGGATGTTCGCAAATAATATATTTTAGTATTTTCCATTTCTTTTTAGTAGCGGCAATTACAATGGCTTCGTTTAAAAATTCTATAGGGGAATCTTTAATATACATTTTTACTTGCTCGATTTTGCCTTCATCAATGAGCTTAAATAAATCAGTTTTCTTAAAATTTTGCATAGAACTTTACATTTCTATTAAAGGTTTAATATTATCTAAACATTTATAAGAGAGACAAAATTAAAAATCAATAAAAATTTTAATTAATTAAAATTAATTCTTTCTTAGAGTTGAAAATATTTTTGCTGAGAAAATAAAATGAGATTGGTTGCGGGGGCCAGATTTGAACTGACGACCTTCAGGTTATGAGCCTGACGAGCTACCGGGCTGCTCCACCCCGCGACAATGAAGTGAAGTTTCTTATAGTACTTTTATTAACTAAATGCAAGCATTATTTTGAAATTAAAAATATTTAAAACAATAAAATTTTTTTGATAAGATTTTTAATATAATAAGTTTTATAAATTAGGATGTTTCTTGAGATTTTTTTTAACCTCTTGTTTTACGGGTAAAGATTGACCTATTTCTTTATATAATTTATTGATATCCTCTTTTAGCTTATGCGCTTCCTTATCTAAAGCTTCAAGCATACTTACTGGTATTGAAGAAAGATTCTTTAATGAATTATATTGATTATTTAATTCTTCAATTTTTAACGAAGTATCAATATAAGACATAGTTGAATAATCAAGTTCAGATTTTATTAAGCCGACTTCTTGAACCTCATTCACTAATCTCTTAGCTTCTCTCTTTACTGTACCAATAATTTTTTTTGAATTACTAACCTTTTCTGATCTAACTTCTATTAATTCTTGTTTAGAGTGAATATACTCTTTGTTCTCTTCTATTACATAATCAAGTTTATTTAGTAATTTTATAGAACTTTGCAATTCCTTATTGATTTTTTTTAATACTTTTTTTCTTTGGCTTGAATTTACTTTTTCTCCAAATGCTGTTTGATAAATATTATTTAAAAATCCTTTAGTGTCTTTCATTATTGAAGGCACTGTAAATACTACTCCCAAACTATTGCCTAAATTATCTATTACTGGTTTTACTGTTGGTGATGAAATAGTTTTTTGATTGAAATTTGACTTTGTATGTAAGTTATTATTTTCAATAAAAGCCTCACCAGTATCAATAAATTTTAAATTTATATTATTTAAAGTATTCTTTATTAAAGCAATATCTTCAGCTACCGCTAGGTCTGGATTATTTTCTGAAGAAGATATTAATTTATCACCAAGATTTATAATAACTTGACTAGCTGCATTATATAAAATGACTTCTGTATTAATTAGTTTATCCTTAGAAGCATTATTATCTGAAATAAAACTATACTCCTTATATTATCAAAGTAATCTAAAACTGAACTAGCTATATTTGTCACAACATCAGGTATGTTACTAGTAATATAATGTTTTACACCCCGTGATGTTGCATAACCATAATTTATAGCTTTATTTGCAAATAATTCGGTTGGACTTAAATTACTCAAATGGCCATAACCTAACTGTTCATCCGTCAAAAACTCCATTACATCATGTTTAAAACCAGCTTCATTAAACACTTCTCTAATAAAATCTACGCAATTCCGAGAAGTCAGATGGTAGATACATTTTTCTGAAGGGTCAGCATAGCATGAAGATGTTACGTTGTTAATTCTATATAATGCTGACTCTGCTTGTTCATCACTTAAGTAAAATGACAATTTAATATGATTTTCATTGTTAGAAATACTCTCATATTCATCTTCATTTCCTACCATACCTTCTTGTTCGCCAGCCATAGTCCTTTTTTCTCGAAAAGTAATACGTGCTTCCCATCCTAAAGACTTTACTTCTTGAGTAACTGCTGCAATTTGTGAAGGTATCTTCGTTGCTTGGCCTAATATAGTTTCAAAAACATTCTTTATATTTTCAGCTGCTGGTATAACTTGCTTTCCCACAAACTCTGCTGACCCAACTACAATAGTTTTCATGATTTCCAGCGTATATTTGATCTTCTCTATATCTAGATTCTCGAAGTCTCTCTGAATTTGAGTTATTGTAAATTGAGCCAGCGCTGTTGTAGTGTCAATTCCAGCTTTACTTACTTTTCCTACTCCTGTTAAAATTTTTCTTGTTAAAGGTGCTGTTTCAAGAGTATATCAGCATTACCAGTTCCTGATTCCTTAGCTTGCCCTTCACGCAGTTTCATAAGTCTTCCATTTGGATAAAAACCTTTCGTTTCACTGTAAGATTGACCTTTATCGCAATCATCACATTCTAATCTTAAAAAGAAATGCCCTGGACTCATATATGCAGTTAGCTTATTATTGGCTTTATATCTCCATGAGTTTTCTTTGTATTTTTCATCCAATACAAAATTCCTTACTTCCTTAGCATCTGCATTTTCAACAGTTAGAAGTTTTCCATCTTTCATTCTAATTATGGTATCACAAAAATTTTGCGATTATTTATTTTCTAAGATTTTGAAAAAAAAATTTGAGTAATTCCTCTGATTCTTTTTGACAAATACCACTATATATTTCAGGCACATGGTTGATATTTTTATTATTAAAAATTTTAGGACCATTAACAATTCCGCCGCCTTTTTCATCATACGCTCCAAAATATACTCTGCGAAATCTTGCATATGCTATTGCCTGAGCACACATTGAACATGGTTCTAAAGTAATATAAATATCACAATCACTAATGCGAGGAGAGTTTTTTAACTTACAAGCCGCCCTGATTGCTAAAATTTCAGCATGAGCGGTTGGATCCTTTGAAACCTCAATTTTGTTAAAAGCTTTTGCAATTATAATATCTGCTTTATAATCAACAATAACAGCGCCTACTGGTACTTCTCCTTGATTGTAAGCTTCTTTAGCTTTATTTATGGCTTCATGCATGAATTTATAATTAGCAAACATTTACATCAATATTAAATTTTAAGAGATTAGCATTAATCTTATTTAGAAATATAACTCGATACAGTATGCTTTTATACCATTTCTCATTTATAATTAATAGTAGGAGTGGAAGGCGAAAGCGGGTGAGCATATATATAATATGTGACCAAGCTTTTAACCGTACTCACGACAACGCAGTAATATAAATGAAAAATGGTATTATACAATAGATGGATATGCAACATCCTCATCAACATCATCAGGATCTTGGTGTATTATTATATCAGCATCAGGAAATTCCTTTAAAATATCTGTCTCAATTTCATTTGAAATTTCATGTGCTTTACTAAGCGTCATTGAGCCATTCAGTTGAATATGAAACTGAATAAATGGTTTGGTACCTGCATAACGAGTCTTAAGATCATGAATTCCTTGAACATTATAATTTTTAACTGCTATTTCATGGATTCTTTCTTTAACATGATCTTCAAACTCATGATCCATAAGATTTCTAAAAGCTTTAGATAATAATTGCCATGCACCATATATAACATAAATTGCAATACCAAGAGCAACTATCGGATCAATAAATTTAGTATCTAAATATCTCGCAAGCACTAACGCAATTATTACTGCTAAGTTTGTAAGCAGGTCAATAGAGTAATGCATATAATCCGCAGAAATAACTTGTGATCCTGTACGTTTTATTACATATTTTTGTATTATAACAAGAAGGCTTGTTATGAGGGTCGATATAATCATTATAGCTATACCTTCACTGCTATTTTGAATTTGCTCAGGAAGAAATAGTTTTTTTACTGCTGCTATAATTAGAAAAATACCCGAAACTCCAAAAAACGCGGACTGTGTAAATACTGCTAGATCTTCAGCTTTTCCATGACCAAATCTATGCTCATTATCTGGCGGTTGCATGGCATATTTAATAGCAATTAAATTTATTACTGAAGAGACGACATCGAGCATTGAGTCTGCGAGAGTGGCAAGAATTGTTAGCGAACCTGTTAGAATCCAAGCAACAAATTTGATTATTATTATAGTTAAGGCTGCTAAAACTGAAGCATAACTTGCAAATTTTATAAGATAATTTTCATTCTTGTTTTTTGTGCTAATATAAGTATCTGACATATAATTTATATAGTAATATTCGCTTTTAAAAAGCTTTGAATTAGTTTATAGTTGAGTTCAAATAATTTAACATAATATAGGTTTATTATATGAAAATCTCTAGCAAAATCATTTCAATATTACTTTTTTTCTCAATTTTAGTTTCTTGCGCTGAACAAGGCGGACCTTTTAATAAACAACAAGTTGGTACAGTTTTAGGAGGCGTTGGCGGCGCAATACTTGGTTCCAATATTGGCAAAGGCAAAGGTAATATTGCTGCTATTGCATTAGGTACATTAGCTGGTGCTGCAGTAGGAAGCTCTTTAGGTTCTTCACTTGATAGGGTTGATCAACAATATATGACTAGCACAGCTCAATCAACTCTTGAGCGCGCACCATCAGGTCACACAATGGAATGGAGAAATCCTGATACTGGACATTCTGGCACTATTACGCCTACTAAAACACTCCAACTTGCAAGCGGTGAATATTGCAGAGAATTTACTCAAAAGATTAGAGTAGGAGATAAAGTTGAAGAAGCTTACGGTAGAGCTTGTAGACAACCAGATAATACTTGGAAGATAGTACAATAAATTTTAATTCTTGCAACAGTAACCTTTTTAATAATTGGTTATTGTTGCTTATTAATGTTATTATCATACTTAGGTAAAAATAAAGGCTTTTTAACTCCACATGCAGATAAGAGTGTTAAGCTTAGTATCAAAATAATCCTTTTCAAAACATAATTCTCCTTTTATATTTTATAAAAAATATTTATATTAAAAATTTTAATTATATACAAATAATATTTCATTCTTTACTTATTAATTCTATGATAAAATTATTCTTATCTTTTTTGATTTTATATCTTCCCTATATAACATACGCAAAAGATGTCAAAACAAACAATGTTATAACTTCAAAAAAAGATTTGATTTTTACAGACCAAATTGAAGAATACTTGCCAAAGAAATTACCCGAAATAGAATTTTATGACATTAATGATACAAAGCATTTGTTAGAAGAATATGATAATAATATTGTCATATTACATTTTTGGGCAACTTGGTGCACTGTATGTGTACATGAATTACCTGGATTAGATAGATTGAAAAAAGATTTTAAAAAAGAACCTATAAAAATAATTGCCCTATCAGAAGATTTCAAAGGCCAAGAAGCCGTAAAAGAATTTTACAATCATCATAATATAAAAAACCTTGAAATTTATATAGATAAAAAGAATCAGTTATTTTCAGCTTTCAATATTATAGGCCTCCCTACGACTATCTTTATTAACAAAAATAATACGGAAATTGCTCGCATCGCAGGAGAAGTTGATTGGTATGATGAAAAATTGCGGGAAAAAATTCTTTCTTATTAGAAATTTTTTAAAATTAATTTGCATGCAATTACTATAAAAACCGAAGAACATGTTATTCTTAAAGTTTTTTCTGAAATTATTTTTCCTATTTCAACTCCCCAAGATACTGAAATTACGCTCCCTAACGAAATCCAAATCACTCCCGGCCAGTATATATAATTGGCTGAATTGATAAAACCTAGAAAAGTATATGTTATAGTTCCTATTATTGAGATTATACCTATCAAAAAAGATGATGTACTTATAGATTTATGAATTGAATAATTATTATAGTTAAAAAAAGGTATGAGTAAAGTCCCTCCGCCTATACCTAGGAGACCTGAAAGCAAACCTGTTACTACTCCAAAACTCCAAGTTAAAAGCTTAGGAATAATAAATTTTGTTGTTTCTATAATATTTCTCCTTGATTTAAGCATTTTTATTGCAACAATCAAAAGAAACAATCCAAAAGAAACCTCTAAAAAATCTGCAGATAATTTTGTAGCAATTAGTACTCCAGCAATCGTACCAAATATAACGCCAGGTGCAAGACTTGGAATTAGTTTCCAGTTTATGTTCTTATTTTTGAAATGTATATAACTTGCACGCATTGTGGGCAATATAATTGAAGCAAGCGAAGTGCTTAAAGCCTGATGAGCGATTTCATTACCCGTTATATTTAAGGCTTTAAACAAAAACAAGAGCCCAGGGATTATAATTATTCCACCTCCAACTCCTATTAACCCGCCAACCACACCAGATATTATACCAATAGCAATCAATGAAATAATAATCATTTTAGTAAGAGAATTTTAAATTCCGTAAAGTGTTTAAAAACATTTAATTGCTATAGTTAAACCACGCTCATTCGGTATCATAATGCTTTGATATTTACTTGAATCCGCAAGGCGCCTATTAAATTCATTCATTAAATCCCTGGTGGATTGTTTAATTTTTGATGGAAGTTCTTCAAGATACACTGCCTCAGATAAAAAAGTATCATCTGCAATAATCAACCCACCATATTTAATATTTTCTTCTGCCCAATCTAAATAACTATTATATCCCGGTTTATCTGCATCAATAAATATCATATCAAAAGGTGCTTGTTCATTTAAGCTCGGAAGAATTTTTTTTGCATTTCCTTTTAGTAAACTTATCCTATGATTATTCGAGTAATTTGCAAAACTTTCTTCAGCAAGTTTCTGTCTCTCTGGATCATGTTCAATGGTATAAATCTTGCTATCTTCTGTAATTAATGCCTCAGCCATCCATATAGTTGAATAACCGGCTAATGTACCAATTTCAACAATTTTTTTAGCGTTGCTAAGTTTTATAAGAAGTTGCAATAATTTTCCTTCTTCGGGCTCAATATGTATAGGTAAATCATTTTTTCTAATAGTTAAATCAATCTTTTCTAAGTAAGGATTTTGATGAGCAAATAGATCCCTAATATATTTGAGTCTTTTAGAATAATTTTCAAGCATAGATTAGCGCTTCATTGGTAAGAAATTTAACGGATTCACAGGCTTCTTACCTTTGCGTACTGCAAAATGCAATTGAGGAGAAGAAACGTTACCAGTAGCTCCTACATGACCAATAACCTGACCTTGTTTCACTTTTGCATCCTTAGCAACTATTAGATCAGCTTGATGCGCATACGCAGTAAGAGTGCTATCAGCATGCTTTAATATAATCAAATTACCATAACCTTTTAAACCATTGCCTGAATAAACAACAACTCCACTTGCAGCTGCCTTGATTGGAGTACCTTCTGGCGATTCGATATTGATACCGTCATTTTTACCTCCATTTTCTAATGGGCCAAAATTTGAAATTACAGTTCCTTCTGTTGGCCATATAAATTTACTAGCTTGGACAGCAAGGGGTTTATTTTCATCAGGTTCTTTAGAAACTGCAGGTAATTCATTTTCTTGTTCAGACTCCTCACTATCCTTTTTTAATGAAGGTAATTCTTCTTCATTTTCTTCTGGAATAGATTCTTCAGCATTTGATTCATCAACAGTATTTGATTCATCTGTATTTATTGATTGAGCATCAGGAGCATCTAATTGTTTAATTTTCATAGGAGAATATGAAGAATTATCTTCCTCAAGAGAATTCGATGATTCAACATCATTAGAGGCAATAAAATTATTATTTGGGATTGAAATTAATTGTCCAAGTCTTATTCTATAAGGCTCATTCATATTATTCATTTCAGCTAATTTTTGGATTGGAATATTATATTGTCTAGCTATTTTAGACAAAGTTTCACCTTCTTGCACCTTGTGATAATTAGCTTTAGGTAAACGAATTTTTTCACCAGCTTTTAATACATGATCTTCACTTAAATTATTTGCTTTAAGTAAATCACTATAGCTTATTTTATATTTGTTCGACAAAGAAAGTAAGCTATCTCCAGATTTGACTATAATAAAAGCGGGCTTTACAGAACTGCTTTCTTTTACACCGGTACGTCCGTAATGATTCTTTCCATATTGTTCTACCGGAGCTGGTTCTTTTTGTGTACAGGATGCCATTATAAATGCACAGGCACCAATAAAAATTTTAAAATTAATAGGTTTATTATTCATCTGTTATACTAATATTAGATTTTCAATAATTAAATTATAAGGAACTAAAGTAAAAAATTTTTTAATTTTTATTATATTATTTTATAAAATATTTTACAATTTCATCTTCTAAAGATTTAGGCACAATATTAAAATCTGAAAATTTTGTATTATTGTCATTTTTTATTATATTATCGTACCTAAGTGATCTAACTTGATCATTCGTTAAAATAGGGTTTGGCAAAAGATTGCATATGCTACCTATTAAAGATGCAATCTCAAAAGGTATATTAATTAAATGTCTTTTCTTGCTCATAGTTTTTTTAATAAGATTTAATATCTCTTTAAAACTATAAATTTTAGGACCTGCAAGTTCTATAATTCTTTTAGTAATATTATTTTTTATAATTATCTCAATGATTTTACTTATGTCGTCTACAAAAACAGGCTGGAATTTCGTCTTACCATTTCCTATTAAAGGTAAAAAAGGTGAAATTTTTGCCATTCTTATAAATTTATTTATAAAATTATCTTCAGCCCCGAAAATAATACTTGGTCTAATAATCACAGCATTTGGAAAACTTTCTAGTATAAGTTTTTCTCCCTCAAACTTTGATTTAGCATAATTTGATTGATTTTCCTCCACACCAAGAGCTGAAAAATGTATAAACTGTTTTATTTTTAATTTAGCGCAAATTTTTGCAAGGTTACTTGGAGCTTTAACATGTATATTTTTAAAATTATACTTGCCTTTTTCAAATAATATACCTACTAAATTTATTACTATAGTAGTGTTAGTAAGTAATTTTTCTAATTCATCTTCTTTTGTAATGTCATATTTAGTTAGAACTATCTGACCAGTATCTCCAAAAGTTTTCAAATAATTTCCTGCCTCAGGGTCGCGACAAATAATCTGAATTTGATAATTGTTTTTTACTAAATGCTTTATTATATGCCTTCCAACGAAGCCTGTTCCTCCGAAAATAGTGATAACTTCATTTTGCATTTTATGTTCTCTAAATATGTTACTAAGAGAAGTAATTATATAAAAAAGTAAAATATAATCAATATATATGATTTAATCTTATGATTAAATTCTAAAAAATGATTAGCAATCATTTTATTTATACTCAGTGCTTAAATTTATATAATATTAGATTTATAGCATTTAAGAGTATTTATTGACAATTTATATTGCATAATTCTATATTATTTATTATTGCCCAGATGGCGGAATTGGTAGACGCACTAGCTTCAGGTGCTAGCGACCTAAAATCGTGGAAGTTCGAATCTTCTTCTGGGCACCATTTGAATTAACAACGGACGGAGAATTATTATATCTGTTTTTTATTATAAAGGCGACCTGCCTGACAATTTTAAGCTTGATGGTGATATAGCTATAGATACCGAAGCTATGGGTTTAAATAATTATCGTGATAGATTATGTGTAGTCCAAATTTCTAATGGCAATGGTGATGCTCATTTAGTTCATTTTCCTAATGCTGTTTACAACGCTCCAAATTTGTATAAATTATTTAGCGATCATACAACAACTAAAATATTTCATTTTGCTAGATTCGACCTAGCAATTATTAAACATTATTTAAATATATCAATTGATAACGTTTATTGTACAAAAATTGCTTCAAAAATTGCTAGAACTTATACTGACAGACATGGTTTAAAAGATTTATGCAATGAATTACTTGGAGTACAAATTTCAAAACAGCAACAAACTTCTGACTGGGGAGCTCCAGAACTAACAAAAGAACAGCAAGAATATGCTGCAAATGATGTATTTCATTTGCATAAATTGAAAAACAAACTTGATGAATTACTTATTCGCGAAAATAGAAAAGAATTAGCTTATTCCTGTTTTAAATTTTTACCCACTAGAATAAACCTAGATCTTGCTGGTTGGGCTGAATTAGATATATTCTCGCATTAATGTTTTTAAAATGGAGTTAGAAAACGATAAATATTTAAATACTGCAAAGCAAGTATTAGCTATTGAAATTGAAGGCTTAAAAAGCTTAGAATCTATTTTAGATAATAATTTTTTTAAATTAATTGATTTAATTTATAAGCTTAAAGGCAGAGTAATTGTTAGCGGCATGGGTAAAAGCGGCCATGTAGCTCGTAAAATAGCTGCAACACTTGCCTCAACAGGCACGGCTGCTTATTTCGTGCATCCGGCTGAAGCTAGTCATGGTGATTTGGGAATGATAACAAGCAATGATATGGTGATTTTACTTTCGAATTCCGGTGAAACTGCCGAACTAAAAGATTTAATATATTATTGTAAAAGATTTTCTATAACTCTTGTAGCTATTGTTAGAAATGCAAAATCAGCTTTAGTAGAAGCAGCAAATATAGCTTTAATATTACCTGAAATTCAAGAAGCATCTAGCCTTAGGGCCCCTACTACTTCCACTACCATGATGATGGCTTTAGGAGATGTTATATCGACTGTTGTTCAAGAGAAGCGTGGATTTAGTAAAGAAGATTATCATATATTGCACCCTGGAGGGAAATTAGGAGCTGCGTTTATAAAAGTAGAAAATATAATGCATAAAGGTGATGAGTTGCCTTTAGTATATCCAAATGATATAATGTCAGACGTTTTACTTATAATGACTGCAAAAAAATTTGGATGCGCATTAGTAGTGGATCAAAATCATAAGTTATTAGGTAGTATTACAGATGGAGATTTACGAAGACATATGTCAAGTGATCTGATTATTATGAAAGCAAAAGATGTAATGACTTTAAATCCAATAACTGTTGATCCTTCCTGTTTTGCAATAGAAGCCCTTGACATAATGAACAGGGCTGGTAAAACAAATTTATTCGTAGTTGATAAAGAGAAGGATATTGTAGGAATTATACATATTCATGATTGTTTAAGAGCAGGTATAAAATAATGCCCAAAACACTTTTATACATAAGAAAGCATAATAAAAGGGTAAAACTTACAAAAATTATTTGTGTTGGACTTGCGTTTTTACTAGGAGTTATATTAGTTTTCTCTCCTTTAATAAAACCTTTAAAGCAGCATCTATTATTAAATCTTGCCACATCAAAAACATTTACTCCTCAACTTCAAGATAAACTTAGTGTTGCTAAAGCAGAATTTTACAGCAGCTCTGACAAAGGAGAGCCTTTTGAATTATTTGCAAAATCTGTTTCTCAAAATAGTGATGGTGAAGTTTTACTACATAATATTTCTGCAAATCTTAATGTTAATACTGATCAGGAAATGATTTTATCTTCAGAAAGTGCAATATGGATGCAACAGCAAAAGTTTTTAAAATTGATAGGAAATGTAAAGATTAAAGCTGATAATGATTATGAAATAGAGACTTTAGAAGCAAATTTGGATTTAAAAAATAATTTTTTTAATGGATCTAAACAAGTAAAAATTGATAGTAAGATTGGTAAATTAGTAGCAAATGGTTTCAGTTTTAGCAAAAACGAAAATATTTTAAATTTTAATGGCCCTATTAAATTAAGTATAGATCGATAATGAGAAATATAATTTTTTTTATAATTAAAATATTGTTTTTTTTACAATTCAATTTCGTCTTTGTAAATCTTGCTTATTCAGCAGAAAAAAAAATTAATGATTCTATTGAAATTGTAGCTGATAACTTATCTATTAATCAAAATGAGAAAATTGCTATTTTTAACGGCAATGTTAAAGCAAAAGAGAAGGACATAATTATTAAATCTGATAAGATGATTGCGTATTATAACAATCCTAAGAATAAAATTTCTAAAATAGAAATTCTTCATAATATTACCATAACTAGACTTGATCAAATTGCTAAGGGCAATACAGGAGTTTTTGATATTAATAAAAATGAAATAGAATTGAATGAAAATGTTATTTTAATAAAAGGCGAAAACATCCTCAAAGGTAATAATTTAATTTACAATCTAAATACAGGAGAAGCAAAAATTTTTGATAAAAACAATAATTTAAATAAACAAAATGGAAATCAAGTAAAAGCCATTTTTACTCCAAATACGATAAAATGACAAATATTGACTTTCATAACATTCATTCTCTCTCAGCAAAAAATCTTGGAAAATCCTATTCAAAACGCCCTATAATCAGGGATATTTCTATTCAGATTAATTGCGGTGAAGCAGTTGGATTACTTGGACCAAATGGAGCCGGTAAAACTACATGCTTTTATATTATAAGTGGTTTAATTTCTCCTGATTACGGTTCAATTTTTCTTAACGATTATGATATTACTAAACTTCCTATGTATAAACGTGCTCGTCTTGGAATAGGCTATCTACCCCAAGAAGTATCAATATTTAAAGGTCTAAACGTAGAAGAAAATATTTTAGCCATTTTAGAAATAGTTGAAGAGGATTACACAAAAAGAGAAATAATGCTTGAAGAATTACTTGCTGAATTTTCTATTACTCATTTGCGCTATACTCCATCAATATCTTTGTCAGGAGGAGAAAGGAGAAGAGTTGAAATTGCTCGAGCACTTGCTGCAAAACCAAAATTTATTTTACTTGATGAACCACTTGCAGGAATTGATCCTATTGCTATTGCAGATTTACGCGATCTTATTTCGCATCTTAAAGATAAAGGCCTTGGTGTGTTAATTACTGACCATAATGTTCGCGAAACTTTAGAAATTATCGATAGAGCATACATAATTCATGATGGTAAGGTTTTGATGGAAGGAACACCGAGTGATATTGTAAATAATGAAAATGTTAGAAACATATATTTAGGTGAAAAGTTCAAATTTAATTATTAATATTGAATTTGACAAAATACTTGAATAAGATTAATATTATAAGATTACATTAATAATTATTTAAATAAATGAAAGAAGAAATTAACAGTATTTATAATAAAATTCTTAATGGCAATGATAAAGCACTTGAGGAACTTTTAAGAATTGCAAATGAAGAAAATAATAGTGAGGCTCAATTTGCATTAGGTAAAATCTATTTACCTGGAATAGTTAGAGCAAATTTTTCTGCACCAAGCTCTAATTTAGAAGAATCATTTAAGTGGATGGAAAAAGCTTCTGTTCAAGGACATGAAGATGCTAGAAAAGAATTGGAAAAGCTTAAAGAAATTAAAGCTGAAATTGCTGCACACAAACAAGCTGAAAAAGAATTAGAAATTAAACTATTAAATTTTAAAGAAGCCGAAGAACAGGCCTTTCAAGATTTGATATATAAAGCAAATAACGGTGATAATGAAGCAATGTATGATTTATGGCTTGAAAGCAAGAATAAAGATTCAAGGATAACTCAATATAAAGCTATAGAAGTTTTACAGAAAGCCGCAGATACAGGCCATAAAACAGCACAATATGATTTAGCGCAAGTATACCAAGGTCTTCATAATAACCAAATATTAGAAAGAAACATGGATCAAGCTTTATACTGGTACAAAGAAGCAGCAAAAAATGGTGAAGCTCGCGCTTGTTACTCAGCTGCATATATATGCGAAAACGGTAAAAATTATAAAGACGCAGTATTTTATTATAATAAAGCAATTATATGTGATTATGATAGATATAAGCATTTACCATCTAAAATCCTAGAATTGACTTCTGATTCTAAATTAGATGATGTAAAAAAAGAAATTTCTAAAAACTTAACTTGGGGAAAATGGCTTAAATCATTTTTTATAAAAATAAGTGACTTTGAAAATTATTATTTTTTACAAGAGTATGCAGAATTACAAGAAATTATTCAACCTTCAATGGAAGCTAAGCTTGAATCCTCAATAAAATTAAGCCTTACAAATAAAGGCTTATCTAATGATAGTAAAAAATATCTTGATCAAAAACGTCATAAAGAGTTAGCACCTAAAGTTACCGAAATCAAAAATGAGAATATTATTGTAAAAGCAATATATTATATACAATGTTTTTGCCCTTTTATTGGAAAAGACAAAGCATATATTAACTACGCTACAAGAAAAATTATGCATAAAATAATTTTTGATGATAAAAATATATGTGACTATAATTTTCATCTTAATAAAAAAGTCTTTGATGCTATTACTGATGCTAAAATTCTCACAGAAAATAATCAATTTAGAGACAAAGAAATTGATTCAACCTATAGTGATAAAACAATAGAATTTGCGAATTTAAATGCGTATAATAAAGCGAGTTGGCAAGAATATTTTAAATCTTTTTTTACTAATGCTGCCGCATATAAAATTTATGATCATGCTATATTACACAAAAAAATTTATACTAAAGAAGTTTCTGATTTTAAGCTTAAAATAACATCCCGGATTGGAGAGGCTCTAAGTAACTTAATCAAAACTGACAGTTTGAATGATTCTTTAATTAAAGCAAAGTTAGTTAAAGACCAAAAGCCTAATATTGAATTTAAAAAGCATTCCCAAAGTTTTATAGATAAAGCAAATGAAATCAAAGAAGATAAAATAAAGCTTGGAATTATAGGCACTGTTGAATCATTTATAAGAAGAGATCCTGAATACGTAAAAATAAAATATGCCACACAAGAATTACAAAACGAACTCGAGAGAAACCAAAATTATCAAGAGTTATTCCAAGGAAGAGTAAAGGCAAAAACTCTAAAAAAGATAGCGAAATAAATAACTGTATTAGATTTATTAACCCTCCAAATTCTTAATTATATAATTATAAACAACAATATAGATTTTAGCTATTAAATTTGGTATATTACTTAACATTTTCTTAGTTAAATAATGTTATTGTATTTGAATGTTTACTCTTTATCATTTTTCATTATGCCCATTTTCAAGGCAAACTCGCTTACTCTTAAATGAAATGGGAATCGAATTTAATTGCTTTGAGGAGAAGTATTGGGAATATAATTTATCCTTTGCAAAACTTAATCCTGCTATGGAAGTCCCTGTCCTTATAGATTCTGCAAATATGCCAGTAGCAAGTATTAATGCTATACTAGAATATCTGCTTGAATATACTGAAAATAGTAAACTTTTTTCAAATGATATGTATGAAAAAGCTGAAATCAGAAGATTAGTTAGCTGGTTTAATGAAAAGTTTCATACTGAAGTAACGAAGCTAATTCTAAATGAAAGAATAATAAGATTTTACACGAGTGGTGGGGAGCCTAACTCAGAATTTTTACGTATAGCTAAATTCAATTTAAATTATCATCTTGATTATCTTAGCCACTTACTTAATAATCGCAGATGGATTGCTGGTGAACAGCTTACTATTGTAGATTTCATTGCAGCTTCACATTTATCTGTATTAGATTATTTAGGAAATATACAATGGAACTATAGTGAAATTGTAAAAGAATGGTACTCTGTAATAAAATCCCGTCCTTCTTTTAGAGATATACTTACTGATAGAATTTCAGGTTTCATGCCCACTAAACATTATTATAATTTGGATTTTTAAAATTAATTTTAAAATATTACCTAATATTATCCATAATGGACCTCTAATTCAGGCAATATTTCAGTATTAAATATAGCATAGGTTCTTACAGTAGCAAGCCCCTCTTTATCATTTCTTGGCCATAGGCCTTTTTGACTTGCTTCAAGCTGCATACCTAATCTCTCAGGAATTGCAATTGATTTTACATTTTCTTCATCACATTTGATTTCAATTTTTCTAGCTTTTAAATGCTTAAAAGCAAATCTTATCAATGCATTCACAGCTTCTGTTGCATATCCTTTTCTTTGGTAGGTTTTTGCTAAGAAGTACATTATTCCAAATGATGGTATATTCCAATTAGCTTGACATGGAGGGTATAGCCCTATTCCAATTATGTTGTCAGTTTCTTTATCAGTTATAACAAACCTTATATCACTGCGTAAAATCCATAATGCATGGCTTCTACGAACTTCAGCTTCAAAATATTCAATAGGCGGTATTTTCTCAGGTTGATTCATCCATTTAACAACATCCTCATATCCATCTGATATTGCATTAAAGACCTCTTGTCCATCTCCAGCTTGGGGATGTCTGAGTATTAGCCTTGGCGTTATAATTTTATTTGGTAAGTCTAAAAGAATTTTGTTCATTACTTATAATTCATATAGTTTATCATAATAAATTCCTTCCATTATTAAACTAAAGAAAAAAATTATTTTTTGGAATTAAACAATGGTCTGAGAACTTTTTCAGTAATATAATCTGCTTTTTTTCTATCAATTTCTTCATTAGTTAGGCTTAACTTCTTGAACGCATTCATTAAAGGATCATTTTTAACTTTAACAATATTGCTCCATAATATATCTCCTGATCTAGAATCAACTAAAGCAACTATCATTTTTTCAACATCGGCGTCTTCAGAATATTTAGAGCCTAATAATGCATCAATCATAAAATCTCTTGCTATAGCATTATTAGTTTTTACATTAGCAACATAGTTAATTAGCAACCATAATTCATTATTACCATTTAAAATAACATTATGCTTTCCAATATTATTATTAATTGAACATGCTTTATTTTCATTCATTAGATCAGATTTATATAATTCATCAATATTATATTTGTAATTTTCTTTTAATGCTAATATTTGCCGGGACAAAGCCTTCTCATGAATATTTTTATTACTTATTAAAGCAGGACGAATATTATTTTTTTCTAGCTGCATAAGAATTGCCTGATTTATGATATCTTCAATATAATATTCATAATCATGCATTTGCTTTTTATCCCAGTTAAATCCAATTGCATGGACAGTTGCTTCAGTAGGTAATATAACAATATTTCTAGAGTATATTTCAGCAGGATTAAAATTGGGGTTTTTACGAATAGTTATTGATTTACCCATACAAGAGGTAAAGGATAATAACAAAGTAACTGCTATAATTTTTATAAATCTATAATTCATTTACAAACCACATTAATTTTTTTTAATAACACGTGTATATTTTGGAGAAAAAATTACATAGATATCTTGACCCTCAGAAAGAAGATTATCCTTGCCTTGAATTACGGTGATTAGACCGCTCGTAGATGCTACAGAAATAGCATCCCGCATTATCTTGCTTCCATGGTAGAAATCACTTTTTAATCGAGTAGTATCAACTTTTACAATATATTCAATACCATTTGCTTGGCTTAATTTACTTTCAAATATTGATCCTATTAATGCGCCAGTAAGCATGCCACCTATTATCATTGCTGAATTCCCTGAGCCTTTACCTGCAGCGTTACCTAATGCTCCACCAGCTGCTCCACCAGCTAAAATACCAGTAAAGTTTTCAGACAATTTATCTTTACTCTTGATAATAATGGGCCTTAAAGCGAGGATCTTCCCTTCTAATACCAAATTCAAAGTAGCATCATCAGTGTATGTGGTACTTGAAAGGTCCCTTGCACAACCACTTAAAATTGTTATTGAAATTCCAAAACATAATAATTTTTTGAAAATATTTTTCATTTTATTTCACTTGTTTAAGTATTATTATAGTCAGATTATATACATTGTTTACCCAGATTTACTAAGCTGTTACTGAATTTCTGTACATTATCTAACTTTTTTAATTATTTTATATAAAGTTATTTTAAGACACAATAATAAATTATATATTCTAATAAATTTTTGATTCATATGAGTGAGGTTAGATAAATTTACAAAATATTGATAACGAAGTGACTTTTACAACGAAAATACAATAGCTATATGAAGATTATCAAAAAATTTTTTTAAATTAATAATGTTACTTTTATATTTTTACTTCCAAATGTTAACATATTCACAATAAATTTAATTTTTATTAATTTTCCTTTACAAAATTTTAAAATAAAATTATAATTCATTAATAATAATTTAATAAATAGAGATACCCATGCAAAAAATATTATTTAGCAATACTGTAAGTAGTGAAAATAATTCTTCTACTAATTCCTTAATTAATCAATATACGGAAGTTGAAAAGAAAATTAATTATTTAGATCTAATTGGTATTGAGGAATTTATTGAATTGACAATACGAAAGGAAATACTTGCAGATAATAGTTTTAACTTCTCATATTCAAATACTGAGAAATTTATTAGTGATTATATTGCAAATAAAAGTGTAAAGGTTTTTGTTCCAGAAAATCAATATTTTAGCAAAGAATTTAATGTTCCATTGAATAAGATAGTGAATAATACAGAAACTATGAGTTTAGCTGAAGACATTTTTTATTATCCTAATCAATATCCAAATGGATTAGACTTACCGCCTTTAGAGGAAGTTCCTGATTACTATGTTTGTACTGGAAATAAGTGTGATTATTTTAGCCCTTTATATGGCTTGATTCAACAAGATCAGTTTAGCGATTTTTTCAATTTAGAATTTTAAATTGATATAAATTTAATAATTAGACCACATGACCTTATTTTGTACCACTGAAGTTATATGGCAAGAAATTTAAAGGAATGGTACCCGCGGCCGGACTTGAACCGGCAAGGGCCGAAGCCCCACGGATTTTAAGTCCGTTATGTCTACCATTCCATCACGCGGGCATAGATTTGCTCTTTTAACTGATTGGATTAATTTAATCAAGCATTATTATGATAAATTACTAAAATAATTTTAAAATAATGCATAAAAATTTTTAATAGTAAATTAATTAATTTTTCTTAAATATTATATTGACTAATTGTTATTAAAAGCTTATAATTATTAAATATCATTAACAAATTAGGTATGCATATTATGGTAAGTCTTAACGAAATTGCTAAAGCTAACATTGCTTCTTATACAAAAACCTTGAAAAACATGCCTAATTGGGAATTAATATCAGATTCTGATCAGGCAAATTTAAGTCATTATGGTTATTATTCTATAGCATTAATAAATGAAGAGAGTAAAGAAATTATAATAGCTAATAGTGGGTCAAATTTTACCCCTTATACTAATTCTGTTTCTGACTTTTTCTATTATCCAGTAAATTTATTTTGGGATTTAATCAATGATTATCAAATTTATTCTCAT
>JBKBYG010000024.1:0-22895 GCA_046313435.1 Alphaproteobacteria bacterium | reverse complement strand
TAATTTGCCAATCATCATAAATAAGGCACGTCTAGTAAAAAGTCGTGATTTAGTTATTTCCTCATTTTGCATGTTTTATAAAAAGTAAATTATTTGTTTTATTAAAAAAAATATGCATTAATGGATATAAGAATATCATAATTAAAAGCTGCATGAGTGGATAAGATACTGGAAAAATTTTTTTAAAAATTATGCTTATTAAAATATATTTTAAAATAGTTGCAATAAATACAAATATTGCAAATCCTGTCCAAATAAATTTAAAAGGTTCTTTAACAAAGATTTGCCTGTTTGATGTTATTAAACCATATAAAAAAATATTACTAACAACATTCAAGCCTATAGGAGCTCCAATTAAACAATCTTCTAGTATAGATAATATTATAGAAATATAAATAGGAAATTTTTCAGGATTATATATAGACCAGTAAAATATTATCATTATATTTAAATTTGGCATAAATTCAGATGCTCCAGGAAAATTAAATGATGAATAACTTATTACAATAAGTATAACCAGCATGATATGTAATATAACATTTTGAAAATATTTCGATAAATAATATTTTAAATTCATTCTTAACAATATATCTAATTTAATTAATATTTTTATTTTAATATCGCTATTTTAATTTATACGATAAAATTAAGTTTTATTACAAAGGGTTGATTAGTAATAAAACATACTTATATTATTTATAATGCAAACAATATATAAATTTTGAATAACAATAAATTTTATATTATTTTGAAAAATTATTTTAAAATATAAGGAGCTTTAAATGCCTAATAAATCTCATAAATTTTTACTAGTTGCAAATGGAAATAAAGCAATAATATATAAAACAGCTGGAAATTTGCATAATCTTGAAAGAATTAAGTATTTTGAAGTTAATGAAAGTAGAAAATCTTCTCATGAATTAGGAAGAGATAAGCCCGGAAGAGGCAAAGAAGGGATGGATTTCTCTATGAAACAATCTCTTGATTCAAAAACAGATTTGCATAAAAAAGCAAAACATGAATTTATAGTTCAAGTGATCGAGTTTGTAAATGAAACTAGTCAAACTGGGGAATTTAAAGAACTTCTAATTATAGCTTCTCCAGAAGCTTTAGGTGAGATTAGATCAGCACTTGAAAAATATAAACATTTATCCTCTTTAATAACATTTGAACTAAATAAAGACTTAACTGATATTGAACCTCAAGAAATTGTTAACTATATTGATAAAGCACAAGCTGCTTAAATATTTTCTTTAAGTTTGTGGCAAATATCATTAGATTTTGCTACAAACTCAATATTAATTTAAAATATGTAATGAGAACTAAATCGTCTTCTGTTAAACGCAAAGAATTCCTTTTGCATGAACTAATTACTAAAAATGAATTTGAATTATTTAGAGTTTATTACGCCAAAGCCTCTTTTTTAGAGCCACTTAACATATATGGTTCTTCTCTTATTCATGTTGCTGTCGAAAATGATAACCATGAAATTTTACGATTCCTTATTGATGCAAAAGCAAATTTAAATCATAAAAATCTCGCAAGTTATACTCCCTTACATACAGCTATCTTAATGGGAAGAACTGAAGCTGCAATAATGCTAATAAAGGCAGGAGCTAATGTATTTATACTAGACAAATATAATCTTTCTCCCTTATATTACGCAGAACAAAAGCAAAATGCTGAAATTATTGATTTAATTACCCGATATAACAGATTAAAAATAGCAGATCCATCTATACAATTTTCAAATTTAACAAGTCAAAATTCAAGATAAAATGTTTAAAATTCCCTATTCTACATTTACCCATAATAAAATAAATGTTGAAAACCGGCTCCATATTGCTATAAAACAAAATAACACTCAAGCGGTTCAAAAATTATTAAACTTACAAGAAATAAAGATAAACTGGCAAAATGATATAGGTGAAACTGCCTTATTTTTAGCTGTAAAAAGTAAATCTTATTTTATTGCAGATATCCTACTTACAGTAGGCGCAAATCCCAATATTTGTAATATAATGGGTGATTCACCTCTTCATATTGCAGTTGGCTCAGGCTTAGCAAATATTAGTAAACTCCTTATAAACAAAGGATCATTTTTAAATGCACAAAATTTTCAAGGATCAACTCCTCTCCATAAAGCTGTAATTTCAGGCAATACTTTAATTATTGAAGAGCTCACAAATGCTAAGGCAGACTTAAACATTTGTGATTATTTTGGGAATTCTCCACTTTATTATGCAGCTTTAAATAATAATAATGATGTTATGATCAAATTAATTTCATTAGGTGGAGATATAAAAAAAATTTCTGTTCATCAAGATTTTAATCAAAAAACTCTTACTATTTTACAAGCATCTGATCCCAATTTTTGTTCATCTCATTTAAAAGAAAATAGTAAGTTTTTTTCTCGATTAAATTCAAGTCCTTATAGGTCTAGTTTAACAACACGCTTTTCTCCCTATACGAATTCACATAACAGGGCAAGTAATTATGGACAAAAATACGCGAATAAAAATAAAATTTTGAATAAAGAAAACTCAAATTCTACAAGTAATTCTATTAGCCATAATTTATAAAATGTAAAATTCTTTAAATTTTATATTACAGCCCCCATTCAATAATGCTTTGAAGACTTAACATCTTTATTCTCAAGACTATTTGAAGCTCTTCTTTTTAGTTCACTTGAAGCAAAACCTTCTTCCACTGAAGGATTTACAGTTTTCCCTAAAGCTAAATTTATTTTTTCATCAATAATATATAATATTTTCGAAATATTATTCTAAGCAACCCCTATAAGCCTTCAATGAGTCAAGTTTATATTAAATATTTATTAATTATTACAGAATAAAGTACTCTAACAAAATTCATTTAAAAATTATATATGTCATTGATTCGTCAAATTATTTTAATCACCTCTTTAATAATTTTTCCTTTTAACCTTTATGCATCATCGCGTATTAAAGATATAGTCACTGTTGAAGGAGTTAGAGATAACTTACTTATCGGATATGGTCTTGTAGTAGGACTAAATGGCACAGGTGACAATTTAAATAATTCAGTATTTACTCAAAAAGGTCTAATTGATACATTAGAGCGACTTGGTATTAATACTAAAGGTGCTAATTTAAAAACCAAGAATGTAGCAGCTGTTACTATTACTGCAACACTTCCTCCTTTTAGTCGCCAAGGAAGCAAGATTGATGTTGCAGTAAGCACCCTTGGTGATGCTAAAAGCTTGCAAGGTGGAACATTACTTGCTGCCCCGCTCCTTGGTGCCGATGGCGAAGTTTACGCAGTAGCACAAGGCCAAATTTCTCTTGGTGGGTTTACTGCTTCGGGCAAGAGCGCAACGATAAGCAAGGGTGTTGCAACTAATGGATTTATAGCAAATGGAGCAATTGTAGAAAAAGAAATAGAATTTGATCTTAGTTCCCTCAAAGTTATAAAGCTTGCATTAAAAAACCCAGATATTTCTACTGCTCTTGAAATTGCTAATAATATTAATGCTAAAACCGGTGCTACACTTGCTAAAGCTAGCGATCCAGGTACGGTAGAATTGAGTATAACTGAATATCAACAAGATAATATAGTTGAATTACTTGCTAATATCGAACAAATTAAAATTGATCCTGATCAACCTGCAAAGATTATTATTGACGAAGCTTCAGGCACCATAGTAATGGGCGAAAATGTAAGAATTAGTCCAGTAGCAATTGCTCAAGGTAATCTAACAGTGACTATTACAGAAAATACGGATGTTTCACAACCTGATGCGCTATCACTTGGCGGTACTACTGTTGCATCAGCTTCAACACAAATTACTGTTGATGAAGAAAATGGCAAAAAAATGCAAGTGCTTGAGAAAGGCACAACTTTAAGAAGCTTAGTAAATGGACTAAATGCTTTAGGAGTTGGCCCACGCGATCTTATAACTATATTACAAAATATAAGAGCAGCAGGTGCGCTCCAAGCGGATATAGAGACTAGATAAAAATTCTTTTCTATCAAGTTCTTATATATTCTTTAAAATCTTTATTTAGTTTCTTCCTTGCTTCCTGTTCTTCTAATTTTCTAGTATGAAAAAATTTTATTTCATCTACTGAAGTTCCACAGTTCTTGAGTATTTCATTCATGCTTTCAATTGTCTTATCAAATAAAATTTCTTTTTGTTTTTCTATGCTATAAAAACTCTTAGTTAATTTATCAAAACCTATATCAAACTTTTCATTTAGCTTACTATTACGACAATTTGATACAAATTCATCAATATTAAGGGATTTACCAAATTCAAACCCCAATAGCTCTTCATAAAGGCATTTTAGAAAATTTATCTTAATTTCAGCAGGGTTTAACTTGCGTTTAAGATTATTAACGCTATTTTCAAAAATTCTTTTTTTTACTTTTAGTAACAGATCAAACTCTGGTCTAGATATTTTGGTTAAAAAATCTTCATCAAATATTCTTTCAATGATTTCATTAGGTAACTTTCTTATTTCCTCATTAATTCCAAGCATAAATGCATTATTGAAATAATTCCCAAGCTTTAATATCTTATTTACTTTCCATATTGCCAAGCCTTTCTCATTATCAAAATTCTCATAAGCTTTCCTGTTAATTTCTTTATACAAAAAAACAGCTTGTTCGATGAGTTTAGGTGTCCAAGATGGGTCAGGTACCCTAGGTCCATAAGCCTCTAACACATCTAATAAATCTACAGGGCGCGCATATTGTAATATAAGTAATACTATATTAAAAATGTTTTTAAGGCATTGATTTTTAAATGATGCACAATATTTATATATATAATGTAAATCGGAATGTTTTGTAATATCATTAAAAATTTCAAAGTTTAAAAAATCATTATAAAAAAGTGAAAAGTAATTTTCTAATATATTCGGAGAATTGATATTACGACAATTTAAAAAGATTTTTTCTCCTAGTTCTTTATTTAGAGAAATCTTATTTTTTAACAGTTTTAAAAATTTAGTATTTGGATATTCTAATAAGCTAATGTAGTTTTTACTTGTCAGCAAACTAATCGGATCTTTAAATTTTTCAAAATCTAAAAAATTAAATATCGGATTTACATCATTTAAAGGATATAAATTGCCAAATGCTAAAATATTAAATATTGGATTAATTACTTGCAAAACTGCATTATTATAAAAATTAGTAATATCCTTCTTATATTCTTCTGAATTCTCAAAAAGTTCAATAAAATAAGAATGGCTCGTTAAAACGTGAAAAAGCAAAGGTGAGTTTAGCTTTAGTATATCTCTTAAATAGCTGTAAACAAATTTTTTAAAGTCTTCATTGCGTTTTAATGCTTTACTAATATTTATTAACTTTTCACTTTTGGCAGTATTAGGATATACATATTCACAACAATTATATAACATTATTAAATAATAATACTTTTTTAAATCTCTGTTTTTAATATTATCAATAATATTCTCTATATGTTCTATCTGTGAATTAACAATTTCAAATAGAAATTTAAATGCTAAATTACCCTTAAGACCTCTTATATTATATTCTTGAACCTCTGAAGTAGATACATTGATTACTATACAATCGAAAATGTTGCGATAATCCAGTTTTTTAATTGCATTATTTATTTGTAAATTATTAATATTGAATAGCTTAGGCATTATACTTTTTGAAGACAAAGAATTTTCTTTTGCTGCAAGCATAGGAGACCTTAAAATAATCTTTCCTATGCAAAAAATTCTTCTTTCAGTTAAAGGTGAATTTAAAAGCTCTTTAAATAATGATGGTAAATGTTCAGAACTATAAGAGTTTACTAAATCAGTCGTTATATCGTCATTAAATCTTTCTAAAATATTATGTTCTAATATTTCAGTTTTCATTACACTAGAGAAATTTAAGACAGCTTTTTTGCTATTATTGAAACCTAAATTTAATGCTTCTTTGACTGATTGGAAATCACCCTCGCTATTTGCTAATTTTATAACCTCTATTAAACTAAGATGATTCAACGTTTTAATATTAAATTTTTCTTTTAAGTTGTGTTTTATTTTATCAGTTTCTTTTTTACTTGTCATGAATGTAATATATTATTTTTTAAAACTATTTATTATTTGGATGTAGCTCATATTTCTTAAAATATAAGAGCAGCAGGCGAACTCCAAGTCCATATTGAAACTAGCTAATTTTCATCTACTAGGAGATTTCGGACTTTTATCCAATTGATCTTCAGCTTTCCTTTTTAATATTTTTTCTAATGGGGATAAATTAGAACTGTTTTTATTTCCATTTTCTACAGACATTTTATTTTTTTCTTTAACACTGTAAAAACTTTTCGTTTCAGGGTCAAAACCAACATCGAATTCTTCATTAAGTTTATTATTACGACAAGTATTTATAAACTCAACCATATCCACTGATTCATCACATTCAAGCTTTAAAAGCTCTTCATATAAAGATTTCAAGAAGTGGATGGTTTTTTGAGCTGAAGTTAAATTAACTAGATTCTTACTTGAAAATCTCATCTTTGCCCTAGTCATTAAATCATTTTCTTTTGCAGCAAATTTGTTATTCGAAACATAATTAATGATATGTTTCACAGTATCAACTGGTAAATTTCTTGCTGGTTCATTTAAAGAATTCGAATTTACATAAAGGTTTATATAAACGTATTTTTCAAGTATTTCATCAATTTCAGATAATTTTAAGATTTTCCACATCGGCAAACCTTTTTCCTTATCATAATCTTCATAAGCTTTCGCATTTATTTCTCTATATAAAAATACTGCTTGCTCAATCAATTCAGGCGTCCATGATTCATCAAATTCTACAGAATTTATTGGATAGGCTTCCAGTATGCTCAATAGGTCAACAGGCCTTGCATATTGTAAAAAATATAATATCGTTTCAAATGAGATTTCATTAATAGTATTTTCATCTCGGTTTATTGCAGTACAATAATTATTAGCCTTATTTTGCTGCATTCCAAAAATGCTTATATTTAAAAATTTTCTGTCAAAAAACGAAAAATAATTACTACATTCTTGCTGACTCTTAAGATTAATGAAAGAAAATGTTTCTTTAAGTTCATCTATATTTTTTAGAAACCATGATTTAAAAAAATTAGAAAAATCGTCAGTTGGATGATTCATTAATTCAAGATATTGTATGAAGCGATCTATAATAAAATAATTAGATTTGAAATCTTTTAATTCTAAAAATTTAAAAATAGGATTTACATCATTTTTAGGATATTTATCTCCATATTGTAATATCGCTTTAATAGGATTATTTTTATCATTAGGACGACCTATATAATTTACTAAATCACGAAGAAATGGTTGTGACTCTTTTATAATTTTAATAAAATATGAGTGCGTCGTCAAAATATGAAAAAACAAAGGTGAATTTATAATATGTGCTTTTGATAAATGATAATAAATAAATTCCTGATATTTCAGGTTAAGTTCTAATACCTGACTTTGCGTTTCTAAATTTTTCATTTTAGGAGTAGTCTCAGGGTGAATATGTCTTAAACAATTATATAACATTAACAGGAATCGATCTTTTTGAGTGTTTGGAACAGTAGGCATTTCAGAATTTATACGCTCAAGCTGAGTATTAATAATTTCTAATGTAAATCTAAATTGCAAATCACTTTTAAAAAATTTATAATCTGACTTAATTTCCTTTTTAGATTCGCTAATAAAATACTCACTCATCATTTGATCAAGAACTTTTTTTGAATCACATTTTTTAATACGCTCATTAATAGAATCACTATCATGGTTGATCAGCTTAAGTAAAGTTAGATCAGAAGAATTATTTAAGTTGATTATGGAAATTTCTGAATCGTCAATTAATTCAACTATTAACTTATTAGAATCTCTTGAATATAAATCAAGTAGTCTAATTTTATATTTTTCTATTTGTCCAAACTTTTTGACAAAATTATAAAAAGCTCTTAATAATTCATAATTTAGATTGTCATATGATTTATTTAAAATTATTGTTAACACATCAACTTTATATTTTTCATCAAGTTCTGCAAGTTCAATAATATTTTCAAACAATACAAGATTATTCTTACTAAAAACTTCCTCCATAATCATTGATTTCGTTGATATATCAAATTTACTTCTTCCAACATGTTTTGCTAATTTTCTTCTCAATTCAGCTATACGTTTATTTTTATCCATGTTTAAAATTCCTACAAATATGTTAATTTTTTTATTATCATATTTTAAGCACCAAACATAGTCAATTTATTTATTAATAGAAATTAATTATTATGCATTTAGAAATTATCTATTAGTAATCTTTATTGTTTTGCATGAATTGGCATGATTTATGCATATTACCATTTGATGGTCCCTATCTTATTTTATATGACCTTAAAATAAAAATAAGATAGGCAAAATTTACATATAGGTAGGCAATAATGACCGATATTTCGATTAATAGTACTAAGATAACTCCTAAACATGACTTGAATAAAATTAAAGAGACAGCGGCTGAATATAAATCAGTATTTCTGTCAAAAATGTTAAATATAGTTTTTGAAAACGTGAACTTTAACCCTTTAGCTCCAAAAGATTCAAAATCAGAAATATTCAAATCAATGCTTGTAGATGAATATGGCAAAGCCATAAGTAAAAGTTCAACATTTAATTTGGATGAACATATCACAAGAAAACTCATGCAACTTCAAGAGGTTACAAATGACTGAAAATAATTTTACTCTTAATTTTGAACAAATTAAAATTTTTACTATTAGATTGGCAGAGATTTTGCATATAGAGAATAAGCTATTAAAACAATTTAAAATTAATCAGGCAAATGCAATGGCACCGGAAAAGAATGAAATTGTTACTTATTTAGATAATGCAAAAAAATCTATAATTAGTAACGCAGAAATTATTGAAACACATAATAGAGCTCTTATAGAAGAAATTGTTGAATTAAATAATAAATTAAACGAAGTAACCGAGGAAAACTTTAAGTTAATTACAAGAGCTAGTTTAGCAAATAAAAAACTTATTGAAATTTTAAGGGATGAAATACTTAAAAATACATTAGAAAATAAAATTTATAACAATACTGGTTCTTTTGCGCACTGTGATAAACAAGCAAACATGATGCCAGCTTTAACTTTAACTGATTTGGTATAATAAAATGTCATTAGATAATGCATTATCGAATTCATTAACAGGCCTTAAAGCAGCACAGCAATTAATTTCAACTGCTTCAGGAAATATAAGTAATTATAAAACTGACAATTATGTTAAGAGAGTCGCTGAGCTGAGTCCTCAAAATATTACTGGAGGTCAAGGTAATGGCGTTATGGTTGCTGCAATTACTAGGCAAGTTGATCAATATTTATCCGAGACCTTAAGATCTCAAACTTCTCTTGTTTCTGAAAATACCGTTATCGATACTTATAATAAAGAAATCCAATTACTATTTGGAACACCAGGAACTAAATCAACTCTTGATTCAAATATAAATGAATTTTTCTCATCTTTAAAAGCTTTATCTAACTCTCCCGATCTTGAAGCACTACGGTTTGAAACAGTAAATAAAGCTCGGAATCTTGCAGATAACATATCTAATCTCTCTCAAAATTTACATCAATTAAGATACAATGCTGATCGTGATATATCTTCATCAGTAAGTGAGGTAAATAATCATTTGGCAGACCTTAGAAACATTAATGCTGCTATAAACACTACTGATAAATCTACTGAAGCATATGCTAATTTAATGCAAAAAAGAGATGATGCATTAAAAGTTTTATCAGAAAAACTTAATATAAATGTGTATTATAAATCAAATGGCGAAATTTCAATAAATACTTCAGGTGGCGCTCCATTACTAGATTCTAATTTATACGAAATGGAATATATTCAAGCTGCATCTATTGAAGCATTTACCAAAAACTCTACACTAGGAAGTTTAAAAGTAAATTCACTTGATCTTTCAGGAAATATACTTGACTCCTTCGATATAATTAGTTCTGGAATTGGTAATTTTGGAGGCACACCTAGCACGATAACATCATTGATAAAAAGTGGTGAAATAGCAGCTTTACAAGAATTACGCGATGTTTCAATCCCAAATATAATAGATCAATTAGACAATCTTGCAGCAAAAATTTCCTCTGAATTTAATAAAATACATAATTCAGGAAGTGGATTCCCTCCGTTATCTACTATGCTTAGCACAAGACCAGTATATGCCGAAGATGTGAGGGCTTTTTCAGGAAATGTAAGGATAGGACTTGTTGATAAATCCGGTGATCCAATTAAAAAAAATGATGGTAGTGATCTAAATCCTTTAAATTTAAATTTGTCTAATATGAAGTCTGGCTCTATAAGCGGTCAAATATCTGTACAAACAATAATTGATGAAATAAACCAATATTTTTATAATGAAGCTGTAGAAGCTCATACAAGCATAGGAAATATATACGATGTAAAATTAGCAGCAGCTAGTCCTTTATCAACTGCACCTAATGGACAATTTACATTTAATTTTGCTTTAGAAAATCAATCTCAAACTGATTCAACATTTGAAGTGCTTTCTATCAATGTTACAGATGCAGGATGTGCTGGATTAGTTGGAGGACTTCCTTCGCCCTATGTCAGTGAAGCAGGAGTTAGAGACAGAACAACCACACCTATAACTGTTGACTTTGCTGGCGGGTCTGGTGGACCATATACAATTCAAGCACAAGTTAAAATAACTGAAGCTGATGGCACAATTTCAACTTCTACAATAAATTATTCTATCGACGATAATCCTAGCAATATTAATATACAAAACCAAAGATATACTGCTTCAACAATTGCTTCAGGCTCAGCACTAATTATTCCATCAGGATCAGTTAAACAATTTGCTCACGCAGAGTTAGTAAACTCAAATGGTGATCCTGTAAGTGGTAATGAACCCGGATATTTGAAAATTAAAACATTACATGAGAATTGCTATATTGCAATTGATGATTTAAATAGCAAAGAAAACGGTTACCCTGCTACTCTTGTAAGAGATGCAATACCTGCAACTTCAAAGGGATTTTCAGAGTATTTTGAATTGAATGATTTTTTTGTTCGCAATTCAGATTATGATCTAACAACTGGGGATTCAAATCTTGCAGGCACAGCTTTAAATTTACAAATTCGAAAAGATATTGCTTCTAATCCACACTTAATTTCTCTTGGTAAATTAACACAAAGTCAGCCATATGCAAAAAGTGAAACTATTGGAGAAACTCATGCTAGCGGAAATTTCAGATTCAGCAACAATCCTTCTGTCGGAGATACAATAACAATTAATGGAGTAGATTTTACTTATGTAGCCTTAGCGAGTGCTAATGATGAAATCACATTAGGCGGAACTTTAGCGGATACATTAGATAATACTATAGGAAAATTAAACGCTGTTAACGCAGTGACCTCAGGAATAGTAGATCAAGCTACATATACAAATAATAATGCTGATACTCTGATCATTAATTATAATGCTCCTGGAACAAAAGGTAATAATTTTAGTTTAAGCGGAAATTTTACAACAATTTCTGCGAGTATTAATGATTCAAGTTTCAGCGTCACCCCTAATGGAAAACTTGAAAACGGTACAGATGATGAGGTGACAAAATTTATTACTCCCTGGTCATATGGAATTGGACGTGGAAATAATTCTTCAATAATTGAGTTAGCAAATTTATCATCTGCCAGCTTTAACTTTGATTCAGCTGGTGGTATAAGCAAGTCTTATAGTAGCTTTATTGGTTATACTTCAACTATTATAACGTATAATGCAACTCAAGCTAATATAGCTACGCATAATTTGGATACACAAAAAATCTTATATGATGCTTATAACGAAAAATTTCTTGCCGAAAGTGGTGTGAATATTGACGAAGAATTAATGAATATCACGCAATATCAAATGTATTATTCAGCTTCAGCTAAAGTAATTACTGTAACAAAAGAGTTATACCAAGAACTTTTAAGTACTTTTAGATAAGGAAATATAATATGGCAAATCATTTTAGCACTGCTGCACAATTTAATAAATTCGCTAATAATATAGGAGCATTACAATCTAAACTATCTAAGATACCTGATCAAATTGAAGGTAAAGTTGATAATTTTTCTTCTTTTGGTTCTGCAAGTAAAATAGATAATTACATCAATACTAAGGCAAAACTTAACTTATCTACAAATTATATAACTGAAGATAAAATAGTGGAAGCTAAACTAGTTAGTATGGATCAGTCTTTAGAAAGTATAATAAATACTGCAATCGAAATGAAAAAAAATCTTACGTTAAAAAATAGTAGCGCAGGAAAAGCATTAAACATGACTCAAATAACCCGTGCAAACCTTTCTAATATACAAGATTGCTTAAATGTTTCTCATGCAGGAAATTATTTATTTAGTGGCTCAAAAACTGATACAATGCCAGTAACTGACTTATCAAAAACTAATATTCTGAATAATGTTATTACTGCTAATTATTACAAAGGGGATAGCTTCGTAAATAAAGCTCAAATAGATAATCAATTTCCGCTTGATTTCGGAATTACAGCTTCTAACCCTGCATTTCAAAATTTAATAGCTTCAATGAATTATATTATTGAATATGAAAAAACTAATGATCCTTTAGCTTTAAATATGGCAAATAAGCTTATGGATGATTCTATAAAAGAAATTGTTCAAATTCGATCAGAAGTTGGGAATAATCTTAATAGTATTAAAAATGTTATTGAAAAAAAAGAAGATGTAAAATCCTATTTAACTGAAGTTGAGGCTGATCTTTCTCCAGTTGATCCTTTAAAGACCATTCTACAATTATCCAATGATAAAGTTGCTTTAGAAGCATTATTTAAAACTTTTTCAACAGTTTCTAGTCTAAATTTAACAATGTACTTAAAATAAGGAGAATTATATGCAAACCCTTCTCAAATCTGATCAAATCGTTCTTGCTGAAAAAGAAGTTAAAACTAATATAAAATTTATAAATAGTAGATTTGGCAAATTAGAGCTCGATGTAAATAAAACTCTTTTTTTCCCATATGGATTAGTTGGACTTGAAAATTACAAAGATTTTGGATTAGTAAATTTCCCTAAGAATATTGTAGAAAATTTTAAAATTCTACAATCTTTAGAAGATGATAATTTAAGTTTAATTACATATATATGTAATTTTCAAAAAGTTACAAACTTAATTAGTAAGATTGATATTGAAAAATGCTGCAACGTATTTAATATCTCTAAACAGAATTTAGCAGTAATATTTGTTACTTCCGTTCATAATTTCCAAGATGAAAATGCGAACCCAAAACAGAGAGTTTCTATAAATCTAAGAGCTCCTCTCTTTATTGATACTGAAAGAAACATTGGCATACAATATGTTTTTACAGATAATAAATATTCAATTCAACATGATTTATAATTTGTAAGAGAAATAACTTATGCATGTATATAGTTTTGTTGATAAATTTAAATGTTTAGCTGATAAATGCCCTACTATTTGTTGCTCAGGCTGGAGTGTACAAGTAGATAAAAAAACACAAAAATTATATAGAGAAAAAGCGCCAGAGCTTTTAGATGATATTGTTGTTACTGACTATGGCAATGAGATGAAAAAAAATCCAATTACTGGGTTTTGCAACAAATTAAAAAATGGGCTATGTCAAATCCATTCGGATTATGGGGAAGAATTTCTTGGAGATGCTTGCTACTCATATCCAAGAGTTACAAAAAAAATAGGGGATAGCATGTTAATGACAGCCTCTTTATCATGTCCTGAAATAATTAGATTAATTTTCTTTGAAAGTAATAGTTTTACTATTGCAAATAAAGATAACTTGAGAATAGTTAATGGTTTAAAAGATAATTTACCCAGAAATATTACTGTTGAAGGATTTTGGAAGATACATACTAATATATTAAATATCGCTGAGTCCAAAGAATACAGCAGTCATCAGATTTTATCACAGCTTATGAGCATTTCAATTTCTTTAGATAATATACCAACAGCGGAATGGTCTAATGCAATTGAATTTCTTACCTCAACTGTAAATGCGCGTCTTTCTAAAAATACAGAAGATAATAACAGCTTATATAATTTAATGATTTTAATGGCTGTTTTGATTAAATCTAGTAATTTGCATCAAACTTTAGAATTAAAAAAATTGATTTCAAATATTGAAACTAAACTTAGCATAAAAATTAATTATGATGATGCATCAATTATACTAGATGAACAAGTTTCTAGCTCTAAACCGAAAGTAAATGTTAATCAATCAATCCAAATAGAAAATATTTTAAAAAAATATATACAAGCAAATTTAAGAATCAATATTTTTCCATTCTCATCCGAGAATTCTAATTTTGAAAAAATATCTGTTCTAATAATTAAAACAATATTTTTAGAATTAGCTTTATTATCCAACATGGCTACTAATGAGGAATTACTTGATGAACAAAAAGTAATTAACATTATACAAATCTTTTCTAAATTTTTTGATCATTTAGCAGATTTCAATTTATTTTTCTTGATTTGTGCGGATTATGGCTGGAACAAAGAATCGAAGTTAACTAGTCTTATTAATGGATTTTATTCCTATTTCAACTATTTTTCCTATGAAGAAAATTTTGTTCATCAAAATGAAGCATAAATCCTTATATTATTAAATAATTTATAATATATTAATATTCTCTCCTTATAATAAGTTAATAATATAACTATTTATAGGGAAAAAAATGTCCAAGAATTCTGATCAAAAATATAATCGTGCTATTTTGAATAAAGGCCCTGAAGCGGAATTAGCTGAAACTGTTGTAAATAAGCTTATTAAAGATAAGATACTTGATAAAAAACACGGGAAACTTACTGCTTTAGCAATAGTGACTTCACTACATGCTAATCAAGATATCAACATAGATATTTATGAAAATAATGGCAAAGTTTTTGATCAAAATCTTGATAGAATTAGTGATAGTATATATGATGTTATTTCTACAAAAATAAAAGATCAAAATAATAAGGAAACGAGTAAAATGTCATCCCTAGAGTTTGACAATGAAATTTTGATTAAGGATCAAAACACTAAAGAATCTGTTCTTACTGAACCTTTAAAAAAAGCATTTTCTAAGGCCAAAGAACTATCTCAAAATATTGAGAATAATTTAACTTCCAAGAAACCGGATAAAATTTTAGGAATTGAAAATAAAGCACAAAAAATTCTGGGTATTGAAGAAGCAAGTAAAAGTAATCCTAATTTTAAATCACAGCTTAAGAGCATAAAAAAAGATATTACGCAAGCTTTTAAAAACATCAAAAATGATATTTCTTCTCATCTACCTTCTCACAATAAAAGCAAGGGTCAAGGGAAAGATTAATTCAACAGAATATTTAATGTTACAATTGTGGCACTTAAAAGGTGTGTTAATTCACTTTAAGAATTTTATACACCTTTACGCTCTACCATAAGCTTCTTAATTTCACCAATAGCTTTCGCAGGATTTAATCCTTTAGGGCAAGTATTAGTACAATTCATAATTGTATGGCATCTATATAATTTAAAAGGATCTTCAAGCTGATCTAGTCGCTCACCTGTAGCTTCATCTCTAGTATCAACAATCCATCTGTAAGCTTGTAGGAGAACTGCTGGGCCTAAATATTTATCACCATTCCACCAGTAGCTTGGACAACTTGTTGAGCAACACGCACATAAAATGCATTCATATAATCCATCCAGTTTTGCTCTCTCTTCTTGCGATTGTAATCTTTCGCCAGTTTGTGGAGGAGCGCTATCAGCTTTTAACCAAGGTTCAACAGATTGAAGTTGCGCGTAAAATGTGCTCATATCAGGCACCAAGTCTTTTACAACTTTCATATGAGGAAGAGGATAAATATTTATATCACCCTTAATATCATCAATTGATTTAGTACATGCTAAAGTATTTGTACCATCAATATTCATTGCACAACTACCACAAATTCCTTCTCTGCATGATCTTCTAAAAGTAAGGCTTGAATCAATTTCAGACTTGGCTTTAATAAGAGCATCAAGAACCATAGGCCCACATTTATCAAGGTCAATCTCGAATGTATCAATGCGAGGATTTTCTTCATTTTCAGGATCATAGCGATAAATCTTGAGCTTCTTAACCTTTTGAGCTTCTGTTTGAAGTTTATACTCTTTTCCTTTACCTATTTTTGAATTTTTTGGTAACGTAAATTCTACCATAATTATCCCCTTTTAATATACTCGTTTTTTAGGTGGTATAGTTTTAATTTCATCTGTTCCTGTATCAAGATGTACTGGTCTATAATCAATCTTTACTTCTGCATCATTATCGATCCAAGCGACTGTATGCTTCATCCATTCCTCATCATTTCTCTCAGGATAATCTTCTCTCGCATGAGCGCCCCTACTTTCTTTACGGTTATATGCACAATTCATAGTTATAACTGCTTGATCAAGTAAATTATCAAGTTCTAATGCTTCAACTAAATCAGTGTTCCAAATTAATCCACGGTCTTGTGTTTTTATATCTTTATATTCAAGCCTAGTCTCTTTAATTGCTACAACGCCATCTTTTAAGCTCTCTTCAGTTCTAAATACAGCTGCGTCTCTTTGCATTATACGCTGCATTTTTCCTCTCAAATCTGCAACTGGAGTAGAACCGCTTGCATTTCTAATTTTGTCAAATCTTGCAATAGCTTCTTCTCCTGCCTCTTTAGGCAATTCTTTATGAGGAGTATTAGGTTTAATTATTTCCTTTGCTCTATGCGCTGCTGCTCTTCCGAAGACAACTAGATCAAGTAAGGAGTTTGAGCCAAGTCGATTAGCACCATGAACTGATACACATGCAGCTTCACCAATTGCCATTAATCCTTGCACAATATGATTAGGATTTCCATCTTTTAGTGTCACCACTTCACCATGGTAATTAGTAGGTATTCCACCCATATTATAATGCACCGTAGGGAGCACTGGAATAGGTTGTTTAGTTACATCAACACCAGCAAATATTTTTGCAGTTTCTGAAATACCTGGCAGCCTCTCATGAAGTATTTTACTATCTAAATGATCAAGATGTAAATAAATATGATCTTTATTAGGACCAACACCTCTACCTTCCCTTATCTCAATAGTCATTGCTCTACTTACGACGTCTCTCGAAGCTAAATCTTTTGCATGAGGAGCGTATCTTTCCATAAATCTTTCACCTAAGGAATTCACCAGATATCCACCCTCACCTCTTGAACCTTCAGTAATTAAACACCCTGCGCCGTATATTCCTGTTGGATGGAATTGAACAAATTCCATATCTTGAAGTGGCAGACCTGCACGAATAGCCATAGCATTACCGTCTCCAGTACATGTATGAGCGCTTGTAGCTGAGAAGTAAGCACGACCATAACCACCTGTAGCGAGCACAACCATATGAGCTTTAAACCTATGTAATGTACCATCATCAAGATTCCAAGCCATTACTCCTCTACATATACCTTCTTCGTCCATAATTAAGTCAAGAGCAAAATATTCAATAAAAAATTTAGCATGATGCTTAAGTGCTTGCTGATATAATGTATGTAATATCGCATGGCCAGTTCTATCTGCAGCGGCACAAGTACGTTCTGCTGCTTTACCTTCACCATATTCAGTTGTCATACCACCAAATGGCCGTTGATATATTTTTCCCTCGGAAGTGCGTGAAAAAGGCACGCCATAATGCTCAAGCTCTATAATTGCACTAGGTGCATTTTTACACATAAACGCAATAGCATCTTGATCACCAAGCCAGTCAGAGCCTTTAACAGTATCGTATGCATGCCAGCGCCAATCATCATCCCCCATATTTCCAAGAGCTGCACTTATTCCACCTTGAGCCGCAACGGTATGACTTCTGGTTGGGAAAAGTTTTGTAATACATGCAGTTGAAAGGCCAGCTTCTGCCATACCGAAGGTAGCTCTAAGCCCTGCTCCACCACCGCCTACTACTACTACATCATATTCATGTTCAATTATTTCATATTTATTTGACATTTAAATCTCTTTTATTAACCCTTAACGAAAAACAGCAAAATGATAAACGAATAAGGCACTAAGGCTTGCTATAATTGTAGCATAACTAACTAATTTAACTATAATTATCAGAAAAAATTTCATTCCTTCTTTATGAACATAATCTTCAATTACTTCTTTAATTCCAAGCATTCCATGATAAATTCCAGTAGCAATAAACACCATCATTACAATAACGTTAAAGGGTGATTTTAATAATTTATGCAAATCCTCTCCTCTATAAATTGCCAGCCTTATACATAAACTTGCAAACCAAATTGATAAAGGCACAAGTGCTAGTGACAATAGTCTTTGAGTCCACCAAGAATTAGTTCCATCTTTAGCAGAACCTAAACCGCGAACCCGTTTTAAATCAGTTTTATAATTTTTTGAAATTATTGACATATTTCTTTTATCCAAAATTAAATGCAATTAGCCATGCGCCAACTGTAAGTATAATTGTTCCAATCAGTACAAAAAAACCAGATACATTCATAGTAGTTTTATCAAATCCATAACCAGCATCCCAGAATAAATGTCTTACACCAGTAAGTAGATGATAGAAAAACGCAGCTGTAAATCCAAGCAAAACTAACTTACCTAAAAAACAATCTAAGCATTTTAAGTTAGCTATAGAGGGATCAAATGATGAATAAATTAAAAATACTAACCACCATGCTAATAGTAGCATTCCAATATATAACCCAATTCCAGTAATACGGTGGAGAATTGAAAGAGAGTTACTTATCTGCCAACGATATATAGTTAAATGTGGAGATAATGGTCTCTCGCGATATTTTTTATTTTGCTGCATTTTTATAAAGTTTATAAGTTGTAAATTACAATATAGTTCAATAATTTATAAAAATTAAATAGTCAAGTCTAACTATAATCAGCGTTATATTATAAATCATTAGTTAATATTACATTAATTATTTCCTAACTGTGCACTTACTATATAACTATCAGGTTCTAATAAAATTTTTTAACCTTAAGCAAAGGTTTGCAATGGATTGGACTAAGATTATGCTGTAATTTTTATAATGTTGAGCTAGTTAAGAATAACTAAAATTCTAATTTTAAAAGTTTATCTGCTTCTTTTAAATTTTCTACAGTTCCGATATGAAATATTCTATTTTCATATTTAAGAGCATTTATGTTATGTAGTATATTTTCAGAATTTTTCTTTTCTTTAAATATGAAATCACCAAACAAAGTAAATTTCTTTATTTCTAATTTTTCAAATAATTTTGGACAAAAAACGCCTATACCGCTGAACGCATAAGCAAGCTCATTAGCTAAAATTTTTACGTATTTATCGGAAATTATATCAAAATCACCTTTACCATCATAGCCAAAGAATTTGTTTTTCTCTATAGCAAGCAAGAGAGCATCGCAATTATTATTTTCCCAGTTTTTATTTATATAATACAAAAGCGATTCATCTTCCCAGTATATGTCACTATTAATTCTATAAAAAGGCTTATTATTAAAAAACGGCAAAGCTTTAACTATTCCTCCCCCGCTTTCAAGTAACTCATCCTCATGTGAGAAAATCACTTCTATGTCATGATAGAATGGCAAGCTTTTAACATGCTGAATAATTAGCTCTGATAAATAATGTACATTAATAACAATTTTCTTGATTCCTTCAAAATATAGTTTTTCTAAAATATGTGTTATTAAAGTTTTACCTCTTATTTCAATCATGGGCTTAGGTAAGTTTTCTGTTAATGGAAGCATTCTTTTACCCATTCCCGCCGCCATAATCATTGCTTGATCAATATTAGCCATAATGCGCTCACCTAAAAGCTAGCTTTTTCTCTATTACCCCTAACTTGAGGAGAGATAACTTTATCAAGCCATGCTTTTAAAGGAAATAATAATGGATGTTTCAAATTTTTTTCAATATTGCTCCATACTCTTGGCAAAAATTTCAAATAATTTGAATTTTTGTCGCGCACAGATTTACGAGCGAAATTACCTATTATTCTTAAATTTCTTTGCGCCCCAAGAATTGAATAACTAGCCAGAAAATCTTTTCTTAAAATATCAGGTTTCGCAGTTAAGTATTTAGTTATCATTGCTTGCGTGATTTCTTCACTAACTTCTCTTCTTGCATCTTGAAGTAATGATACAATATCATAAACTGGAGAACCTACTATTGCATCTTGAAAATCTAATAAACCAACTTTTCTTATATTTTCTCTATCTTCTAACCACATTAAATTATCTACATGGTAATCTCTAAGAACTGTTGTTTCAGGAATCTGTCTTGCATACTGTAATAAATGCTTCCAGACTACCTCATATTCCTCTTGCAGTTTTTTACTTATAACTTCTCCGTTTAATACAGGTATATACCATTCAATGAATCTATTTAATTCTTTTAAAATTAAATCATCTGTATAGTAAGGAAGTATCGCATCTGGTACAGATATTGAATGAAGCTTAAGTAAAACATCAATTGCATAAGAATATAACAATTCTCCTTTCGAATTATCTTCTTCCAATATTTTGTTAAAACTATTATTACCTAAATCTTCTAATAACAAAAAACCTTTCTTTAAATCTGCTTTAATTATTTTAGGGGCAGAAAATCCATTATCATTTAAAAATTCTGAGACCTTCACAAATATGCCTGTATTCGGTTCTTTGTCAGGAGGAGCATCCATTAATATAAAACTATTTTTACCCTCTTTTATTCTATAATAATTTCTAAATGAAGCGTCAGCCGGAAGTAACTCAATATTAGAATTATTGATATTATTTACTTTCAAGAAATTTTCTCTAATTTTTTCTCTATCACTCATCTCCACCTCATTAAATTATTATAAAATTTCATCAGATCTATTTTTCCATTCTCCATATAATCTGAGAGACACTTGTCTTTGATCTGTTTTCTCATTAAAACTAAATTCGATTTCCAAAACATTTTTTGGTAAAATGGTTTGTATAAGCTCTGGCCATTCAATTATTGATACAGCTTCATCAAATGCTTGCTCAACCCCAAGTTCAAATATTTCTTCTACCGTCTTTAAACGATATAGATCAAAATGCCAAATAGTAAATAGATTTGTTGTATAAGTTTGCACTAAATTAAAAGTTGGACTGTTTACTGTAACATCTTGGTTAGGAAAAAAATATTTTATAAAATTTTTTGCAAAAAATGTTTTTCCTACTCCAAGGTCACCTTTAAGTAAAATGACATCACCCATTCTAGTGGATTTTGCAATTTTTTTTGCTAAAGCTTCAGTATCTTGTTTTTTATTTAACTCTACTAACATCGTTTTCTATTTTTGGTAATTTATAATAAATTAAAACTGAAATTATCATAATTACAAAAATTATTGTTGCAATAGGAGTTATACTACCTGTGAAAGATTTAGAAGAAATTTCGATTAAACAAAAAATAATAACCAACCTTGTAACAGTAAAAAGTCCTGAACCTGTGCCTTTTAATTCTTTTGAAGCAATTAAAGCTCTTGTTGCTATGATACCTATAGATATTGCAACACCTGCAGTAAATATTCCCATTGAGCTACATATCATAAAAATATTTTTTGGAAAAAACATTCCTGTTATCATTAATAGGCTAGATCCTGTTATTACAGCAGAACAACCTATATAATTTGTAATCTTAGAACCATATATTTTAATTAAAACAGAATTAAGCCCTGAAGCTATCATATATATTATCATAGTAGAGGCTTGAAGATAGCCATATTTTTCAATTGAAACATTTAGATGGTTAATAAAAATCAAAGATAAACTAGAAATGTAAAGCATTACCCCTGAATAATTTAAAGATACTAAAGCAACGTTACCTATAAATTCATAGTTCCTAAGAAGCCTAAAATAATCTTTAGCAACATTCTTTAAAGATAATTTTCTCCTTTTCTCAATAGGATGGGATTCTGGTATTATAAATATTGTAGTAACAAAAGCTAATATTGCAAAAGCACCAATAGCAATGAAGTTTCCTCTCCAAGAAAAACTTCTATTAATATAACTTCCTATAATAGGTGCAATAGCTACTACAGCTGTTATTATGCTATTTATCCAACCTGAAGCTTGCATAACTCTTTCTTCAGTATATAGATCAATAATTATTACCCAGGCCAATACCATAGGAACACCAGCTCCAAAACCTTGTATGAACCTAAAAAACAACATCCATCCAAACGAATTTGTAAATGCACAGCCTATACTTGCTATCGCAAAACATAGCATTCCAGCATTCATGACTTGCCTTCTTCCATAAGCATCAGATACAGGTCCAGTAATTAAAGCGGAAATAGACAAACCTAAAAAATTTATACTTAATATATTTTGTATAGTTTGCTCAGAAACTCCAAAAAATGTTACCATATCCGGCATACTAGGTACAAACATATCTGTTTCTGACCAAATTGCTATTTCTATTATTATTATTACTAATAGAATTAAATAATCCTTATATTTGAATTTCATATAATTTTTCAATTTTCTATGTTAAGTGGAAAAGTATTAACATCCAACTAAATATTGTTTCTATAATTTAAAAAATAATTTTGAATCAATTTTTTGGATGACCACTAGCCTTGATTTTTCTGTCATACTGAACTTGTTTTCAGCAGGTATATTGGTTTATGATTCCGTTAAAATAAATTTTTAAAGTTGAAATATTGTATATTAATCTAGCCTAACATTCAATGTTAATTTAAAAAACTAAATTAAAGCTTAGTATCTGTAATGTTCCATTTTATATGGTCCATCTATATTTACACTAAGATAATCTGCTTGCTCTTTTGAAAGCTTAGTTAGTTTAACGCCT
>JBKBYG010000023.1:22500-22936 GCA_046313435.1 Alphaproteobacteria bacterium | reverse complement strand
TCTAGACTAATAATGCTAAAATTGCTAGATATTATTTTTTATAAATTTTTTAATTGATGGGAATAAAATGTCAAAAGTGACAATCCACACACAAGAAGCATATGAGGCAATGCGTAAGGCAGGTAGGTTAGCTGCAGAAGTTTTAGATTATATTACTGAATATGTACAACCTGGTGTAACAACTGCAAAACTTAACGATTTATGTCATGATTTTATCATTGAACATGGAGCAATACCAGCGCCTCTTAATTACCGAGGATTCCCAAAGTCAATATGTACGTCAGTAAATCACGTGATATGTCATGGTATACCAGATGAAAGAAAATTAGTTTCAGGTGATATTGTAAATATTGATGTTACCGTCATAGTTGATGGATGGTATGGAGATACAAGCCGGATGTATTTTGTTGGAGAGCCATCAATTAAAGCAAAAAGA
>JBKBYG010000023.1:0-22490 GCA_046313435.1 Alphaproteobacteria bacterium | reverse complement strand
CATATGAGGCTATGATGCTAGGTATTAAACAAGTTAAACCCGGTGCTACTTTAGGGGATATAGGACATGCAATACAAACCTATGCTGAATCATTTAACTATTCAGTGGTGAGAGATTATTGTGGACATGGAATTGGTAAGATATTTCATACATCTCCTAATATATTACATTATGGTAAACCAGGAACAGGTATGGTTCTAGAGGAAGGAATGTTTTTTACTATTGAACCTATGATAAATATTGGAAAGCCTGATACGAAATTAAGCCCAGTAGATGGATGGACCGTTACTACAAGAGATAGATCTTTATCAGCCCAGTTTGAACATACCTTAGGAGTTACTAAAGATGGTTACGAGATATTCACGTTATCACCTAAAAATCTTTTACATCCTCCATATTCAATAAGTTGAAATGGTTGAACTCAAAGAGGGTCATAGGCAAAGGCTTAGAACGAGATTAATTGACTCTCCTAAAGGAGCATTACCTGATTATGAAGTTTTAGAATTAATATTATTTCTTGCAAAACCAAGAGGGGATACAAAGCCACTTGCTAAAGAATTAATAAATAAATTTGGAAGTTTCGCAAAAGTAATTTCAGCAAATTCTGATTCACTAAAACACATCCATGGTGTAGGAGAAGCAGTAATTGCTGCATTCAGAATTATTCAAGAAGGCGCTGTAAGGTTAATAAAGGAAGAAGTTATAAATAGTCCTATTCTCGAATCATGGAAATGTTTAATTGATTACTGCAGAGCGACAATGGGGCATATTAAAACTGAACAGTTTCGAGTGTTATATTTAGATAGAAAAAATATGATTATTGCTGATGATCTGCAGGAAGCAGGTACGGTAGATTATGTGCCTGTATTTCCAAGAGAAATAATTAAGAGAGCATTATACTTGGAAGCTTCATCTATAATATTAGTTCATAATCATCCTAGTGGAAATACCAAACCTTCAAAAGCTGATATCGAGATTACAAAAAGAATAATGCAAATTGGTGAAATGCTAGGAATTTCGTTACATGACCATGTAATTATTAGTAATAAAAACCATTATAGTTTTAAAACTAACGGATTACTATGATATGAATACATTTCATTTAACTGCTCTAATATATTTTTTTTCTGTTACAGTAATTGCTTTTTTCTCTTCCTTTTTTATCACTAAATTCTTAATTTCGTATTTAAATAACAGAAAAATATTAGATATTCCCAATCATCGAAGCAACCATACTATTCCTGTACCAAGAGGAGGGGGGATAGCAATCATAATAAGTGTATTAGGGTATTATGGGCTAACTAAGTTTTTAAATTATCCAACAATATTTAATAATTACCTAATAACTTCTATTCTAATTTTGTCGGTCATATCATTCATAGATGATATAAAACCTTTAAATATATTTCACAGGTTTGCTGCGCAATTTGTAGCAGTAGCTATAGCATTATACAGCTTACCTAATGATAAATTATTATTTAGTGCACATATTCCTCTGATATTTGACCGTTTGATAAGTCTATTTGCTCTAATATGGTTCATAAATTTGTATAATTTTATGGATGGAATTGATGGAATTACAGGTGCTGAATCTCTTCATATACTTGTATCTGTTTTGATAATTTTTAGCTTGTTTTGGGATGCAAGAAATTCTAGGTTTATTGGAGATTATCTTGTTATGATTTTTGCAATATCAGGTTTTTTATATTGGAACTGGCATCCAGCTAAAATATTTCTCGGAGATATAGGAAGTATTAATTTAGGCTTTATATTAGGGTGGATATTATATAATATAGCTTTAGATAAACATATTATTACTGCTATTATTATACCTGCATATTATATTGCAGATAGTGGCATTACAATACTTAAAAGATTATTGCAAGGGAAAAAAATTTGGCAAGCCCATTCTGAGCATTTTTATCAATTAGCCGTAAAAAATGGTAAGACGCATAAAAATGTTGTAAAACGGATAGTTGTTGCAAATATTTTTTTACTTATAGCTAGTATATTAAGTATTAAATCTAATACTATACCAATAATTTTAGCATTGGTAACTATTAGCACATTATTGATAAGTTTAAAAAAATCTAATTTGGAAGTGAAAAAAATTGAACAAAAAAATCTGGGATAAGATTATTCCTCTTGTAAAAATTTCCCTACTAACAATAGTTGCGCCTTTAATGGTATTTGCAATATTAGCAATATATAATAAAATAGAAATTATATATTGTTTATATGGAATGACAATTATACTGATAATTTCAGTAATGTTATTTAAACCGTATATTGATGATCTTTATAACTTAACTGAATATGTAAGAAGATTAGCTAACGATGATAAAGCAAAACTTCCCCGCTTAAAATATTTAAAAAATATTGAACATTTAACTAATGCAATTAATAATTTAAATACTTCTTGGCAAAAAAAAGAATTAGAGCTTGAATCAAGAATATTAGAGAATCGAATTATTTTTGATACACTACCAGATGTCTTGCTGATGTTGGATTCAAATTATAATGTTACACGTGCAAATAGTGAAGCATTGAGAATATTCGGTAATAACATTATTAATCAAAAAATTGAAAATGTAATTGAAAGTGAAATGCTTCTAAACCATATAAAATGGGTAATGTTGGATAAAAAACTCAAATCAGTAGAAGTGTTTTTAGAAAATCTTCAAAAATACTACATGATTAAAATCGCTAAATTTCCTTCATATGATACTGGAAGCATAGCTATTATTTTAATTGTAACTGATATAAGTGATGCTAAAAGAACAGAGCAAATGTTCATAGATTTCGTTGCCAATGCAAGTCATGAAATTAAGACACCACTAGCTAGTATTAAAGGCTTTGTAGAAATTATACAGACTACAGCTCAGGATGATAAAGAGGCTCAAGAGAGATTTTTAAAAATAATAGCTGAACAAGCAGAAAGACTTAATTTACTTGTTAATGAATTGCTTTCTTTATCTAAACTTGAAATGAACAATAATTTGCTTCCAGATGTAAAACTTGATGTTAAGGAAATTATTAATATTGTTTATAACGATTTGAAATATATGCAGGATGAAAAAAATATTATTTTTCATTTCCAGTATCCAAGTGAGTTACCTTATGTCATTGGGGAAAAAGCACAATTAATACAAGTATTTACGAATTTATTTAGTAATGCCATGAAGTATGGCAATTCCAATAGTGAGATTAAGGTTGTTACTGAAATAGCTATTGAACCAACTGAATTTGTAACTGATATAAAAAAATGGATTAAAATAAAAGTTATTGATCAGGGAGAAGGGATAGAAAAGGAACATATCTCTCGTCTTACAGAAAGATTTTATAGAGTTGATAATTCAAGAATTAGAAATAATAAAGTTGGAGGTACAGGCCTAGGGCTTGCAATAGTCAAACAAATATTAAATAAGCATGGTGGAGAACTTGTAATTGAGAGTACTGTAGGCGTAGGAAGTGTATTTACAGTTTATCTGCCGATACGAGATAAAATTAATTAGAAAGACTTTAAAGGTGTAAGTTTAAACATTTTGAAAATATGATCTATTAATTGATTTATGCTTTGAACAATATAAAATTTATGAATATTATTTGCCGACAGTTCAAATGATGCATAATTTTCTTTATAGTAAAGTATTAAAAATATATCCGCAATTTTTGTAAGTTTTTTTAAAATTATATTCGGGCAAGATTTTCTGATGGATATTTCGATATATTTATAAAAATATTGTAGGAGTTTCAGCATATCAAGTTCATTTGAAGAAATGAATGAATCAATCTTATAAGGGCAAGATGTATTAACATTGCCATATTTTTTAAGTATCATATAGGTTTTAGAAAATATATAATGATATTTAAATAAAATATTATCATACGACATGTCTCTATTATCTTGAAATCTATACTCAAAATATGGCTTACTCGAAGGTAAACTTAAATCTAAATTTTTTATCCAAAAATTTTTATCTATTTCTAAATTAATATATCCATTTATTATATCTAATCGGTTGATAAAATCATGTCTTTTTATTTTATCAATAATCAAATTAAGATGAGTAGGATTTGTAAAATATTTTATACTAATATCACTTTTAATTTTATTACTTGAAAAAATAGGCTTTATTTCAAATAAAAAATCATATTTATTAATATTTAATAATTCATGCTCAAGCAGATAAAATATATTCACTTTTTGGATTAAAGATTAGATTTAAAACTTACCAGATTATGATATTCTGTTTGGGCATATCTATCAGTCATTCCGGCTATAAAATCGGTAACATTTTCTGCAATGGAAACATCGTTTTTCTCATCAATAAGCCTAAACCATTTAGGGGGTAAACAATTTATGTTATTAATATATACATCAAATAAATTTGTTATAATTTTTGTTGCTTTTAAATTCATAATATTAACTTTATAATGCCTGTACATTTTTTCAAAAAGAAAGGCTTTAATTTGTTTAACAGCTTCATCCATTTTTGGTGAGAAATTTACAAGGGATTTATCCAAATTTCTTATATCTTCTATATTTTGAATATTGTTAGTGTTAATATTAGATTTTACTGTATCAGTTAAATCAAGAATCATTTGATTAATAAGGTGGTTATTAAGCTGATATAATATAGATTTATCCTCTGCTTCTGGGTATTGTTTATAGAGATCATTAATTATATTAGAGATAATTGGTAACTCTAAAAGATCTTCAAGTTTAAAATACTTCGCTCTAATACCGTCTTCAATATCATGATTATTGTAAGCTATATCATCAGCAAATGACGCAATTTGAGCTTCAAGAGAAGGGTATTCATCCAAGTGTAAATCATATATTTTGTTAAACTCAATAATTGTTTTATGAGGGTTTTTTATAGGACCATTATGTTTAACTGTACCTTCCAAAACCTCCCAAGTTAAGTTTAAACCTTTGAATTTTGGATAATGTGATTCAAGTTGAGTAAGGATTTTAAGCGTATATGCATTATGGTCAAAACCACCATAATTCTTCATGCATGCATCAAGTGCATATTCTCCAGCATGTCCAAACGGTGGGTGACCAATATCATGAGCAAGTGCTAAAGTTTCAGCTAAATCTTCATTTAATCCAAGATTCCTACTTAGCGTTCTAGCGATTTGGGCGACTTCTAAACTATGTGTGAGTCTTGTTCTATAATGATCCCCCTCGTAATTCATAAATACTTGGGTTTTATATTCTAATCTTCTAAATGCTGCTGAACGAATTATTCTATCACGATCCCGTTGAAAAGGATCACGAAATTCACAAGGTTTTTCTGGATGTAAACGTCCTTTAGATTCTGCAGATTTACAAGCGTATTGTTGCATAATATTTACTCTTCTATTTTGTTACTTCTATAAAGTCTGTAATATTTTAAAATTTTGTTATTATAATGTATATCTTTAAGATAGTTCATACCTAATTTCAGTAGTACATCTTGTGATTTAATATTCTCAGGCCTTGTTACAGCTATTATATAATCTATTTTCAAATTAACAAACGCCCATTTAATTATTGCTAAACAAATTTCTGTTGCTAATCCTTTGTTCCAATATTTTGGAAATAGCCGAAAACCTATTTCAATTTCGCCGGGAAATAATTCAGTCAAGCCAGCTTCTCCGATAAAATTGTTATTCATTTTATTAACAACAGCCCATTGATTATATGAATCCAAATTATTTCTATCTAAATATTCTTTAAAAATAATCTTAATATCACTAATGGATTTTGGTCCACCTGCAAATTCATTAACTTTTATATCTTGATAAAGCTTTTGAAAGACTCTTGTGTCTTTATTATCAAACTCTCTCAGCTTGCATCTTTCAGTTTCAAGAATAATAGTCATATAATTTTATTCACTTTAAATTGAGTGTTGAATATGATATCATAAATTAATAAATTAAATATATAAATTTTTAAGCATGAAATAGAAAAATATGTTAAGTATTACTGATAAAGCAGCAAAGAGAATCAAATTTTTAATAGAGCAAGAAAACAATCCTAATATTGCCTTAAGAATATCAGTAGATGGGGGAGGATGCTCAGGTTTTCAATATAATTATGATTTTAAGGACGATTATAACTCTCAAGAAGACGAAAAATTTGAAAAGGATGGTGCAGTAATAGTTATTGATAAATTCTCACTTGAAAATTTTATGCAAAATGTAGAGATTGACTTTGTTGATGAGTTAAAAGGTAAAAGATTTGAAATACGCAACCCCAATGCCTCAGCAAAATGTGGTTGCGGTAATTCATTTGCGGTATAGTTTGAAAATATTATCTAGTTAATAGGCTAGTTTTAGATATATCTTCTTCAAGTCTTTTAAACTCTTCAATATCAATTGACAAATTTAATATATTGCTATCAGTATCAGGCTGTATAAATTCAAATCTTCCTTTGTCATTAATTTTTTTATTAAGTGCATTTTCAATATTTTCTGAAGTATATTCATCTGAAACTATATTTTTTAAAATGCCAAATATAGGCACATCTTTTATGTTTTCTTTATTGATTTCAGAAAGATCTATTTCAATATTCAACTTATTGTCTGCAGTTACTTTTTCAGGATCTAATAACGCTTTTGAACCTAGCTCAATTACTTTATTGAAATTCTTCTTCTCAACTAAACTCAATTCTTTATTGATAGCTTCAGCAAAACTTAATAAAGCGCTAGTGCCATCATCTCTCTTGCTTCTTTTCAAATTTTGTTTTCTGAGCTTTTCTAAAAATTCTTCGGTTTCCTCGCGTTCATCTTGCTCCTCAGATTCTAATTCTAATCTAGATAAATGCTTTTTTGTACCATCTGCAGTTAAAAACGTAGCCATTTCTAAATCTTTATCGTTCAATTGAAAGTATTTATAATCTTGAGACTCGTCAAAATGATTGAATCTTTTGTTACCATTTTTTTTATTTTGTTTTGCGCTATGTCGTGGATCAACAGGAAGGTTATTAATTACAATATTCTCTTTAGATTCAACTTCTTTTTCACATTCTTTTAATAGTTTTTCAACGGTAATTCTTTCTATCTTTTCACTCTTTTCTAATTCTTCTGTTAGTTCATTTTCACTATCTGAATCCATAATTAGGTCGGAATTATCATTGTTTCTTTTGCGCTTTTTATTAAATATATTTTTAGACTTTCCCTCTTTTAAAGTAATTGGTGCATGATTAAAATTTCCATTACTCCTATCTTGGCTATTCAGAGCTTCATCACTTTTCTTAATTAACTCATGAATAAAATAATTAGTAACTTGTTTAACATTAATTTGCTTTTTTAAAGAAGAATGTCTTCCATATAGTTCTTCTAACTTCTTCTTTAAGCTGGTAAATTCTCTTGCTCTTCTTATTAGTTCTGTATTAAGTGTATCTGTGTATTCTTTTACGTTCTGAGTAAATTCTCTAAATTCGTTTGTGCTTTTTTCTTCATCGTATTCTCTTTTTGGCAGAGGGTTTTTTTCAAAATCACTTAAATCTTCTATCCGTTTTAAAATCTCATCAATTTGCTTAGCCTCTTCACTTTTTTGTGGAGTTGATTCCTGTGTAAGTTTTTCAACAATAATTCCCGGCAAATCAACAATCCTATCAGTTGCTTCTGTATTTTCTATATTTGCAGGATCATAACTTGTGGTGCTTGTTGTAGTAGTTGGGTGTTCTGTTTCAGTATTTCCAAGTAAATATTCCTCCGGTATAGTAGGATAAGAATACTCCGTAGCACCAATGCCATTTAAGTCTATTGCATTATTATTATTAGAATGAATTGAATTATGATTTATATTATTTAATGACAATAGAAATTTGCCGTCTAAAGACCTGTTTTCTGATTGCCTTCTTTTAGCTTTTAACAATTCTAAAATTTTAGCTAAATCTGATTTACTTAGTTCTGCACTTGTACCAGAGGGCATGTAAAATATTTTTACTTTAGCTAGCTTTCGAATTATTTCTATATGTGAGTTTAATAGCAATGGTTCATCGCAAAACAAATGTAAAAGAGTTTTCATTTCCTTATTAACTAGGTTAATTTTTGCTCCTTTATCTAATAAAAATGATATATTATCATTTTTATTACTAATTTCCGACTCTATATGATTAGGATAATGATATTTTTTTTCATGTATAGGAGATCTTATAGCTTCAAATAACGCAGTATTACCATCACTATGCCTGTAGTTAATAAGTTTTTCTAAAGCCTTTCCTAAAGCTGCACTTTGAGAAATCCAATAATCAATTGGTTTGTTGCAACCACACAAATAATGTAATACGGAGCCATATTCTTTATTTTCATATGTAAATTCTAAAGTTGGATCATATCCTGCGTCAATTAATAAAGGAATAATATTATATACATTGTTCAGCACAATGACTTTATGTAATAATGTATGATTTTCTTTATCTCTAACATTTAAATTAACATTATATTTAGCTTTTAAAGATTTAAGGAAATTTCTTGTAGATGTTTTAATTTTGAAATCTCCATTAACGAGACTTCTTTTAATGAAATCTACTAAATTATGTATACTTGTTGAACCTTCACAATCTTTCGCGTTTACATCGGCACCTTTTTCAATTAACAAATCAGCCATTTCAGTATTATCATTATACATAGCAATATATATTGCTGTTATAGAAGAATTTGACAAATATTCGTTTTGTTTCCAGTTTTTTAATAATTCCCATTTCTGAAAAAGATTGATTTCTTCCGGACCCATATTATTTGATGAAATAAATTTTTTTACTTCTTCTACATGACCATTATCAACTAATTTAAAAAATTCATTTTGTTGCTCTAACGTTATCATATTGTACCTGCCTTAATAGTTTTAAAAGTAAAAATATATTAATTTATATAAAAAAACAATAACTTTATTATTTAAATTAATTAATAATATTAGCTATATCAATTAATGATTATATAAAAATTGAGGAGAGATATTTTATATAGAAACTTAGTTTTAAAATTTTTATTGAATCTGCAACCCATAATCTTTAGCTTACTAAGGTTGCGGTAATTCATTTGCAGTTTAAAGAAATTTAGGATGACTACAAGCCTTGCATCTAGAGTCATGCTGAAAATATTTTGCGTATTTCATACTAGACTTTTAAAAACAAGCTCACGATGACTCCAGGACTAGAGACTGGCGTCATGCTGAACACGTTTCAGCATCTAATATTAGATCTTATATAATCCATTTTTATCAGAAAGGTCACATTTAAAAAACTATTCTATCCATTCCTTAACCCGGGCAAGATGTTCGTATTCGTTATATTTAGGTGTAAGACTAGGATTAGGACAATATAAATAAGCAGTATCTTTGTTATTAAAAATTTTAAAAAGTTTTTCAATTCCTGTATTAGCTTGCTCAGTTAAATACTCAATATCTTCTTCAATTTTTTTTATTTCTCCAGCTGTTTCACTGCCAGTAAGCCTTAAGTAAATTAACTCACCAATATTATATTTATGATTCTTAGCTTGACATAAATACCCGCCTTTTTTTCCAATCAATGCTTCGAGGATCATTTGAGAAGAAACTCCTTTTAAAATACTTGACCTGTCAGGAAGATTTCCAGTTTTATAATCAATAATGTGAAAATTATTAAATTCGTCTATTTCAATTCTGTCTGCTTTAGTTGTTAGTATATAACTAGCATTATCGATTTTAAACTCGCATTTTCCTGAAACTTCAGAATAAATTTTATGCTTGTTAGAAGGATTTGAAGATTGTAAGAACCAGTAAGATATTCTTTCAAATCTTGGCCACCATATATTTTTAATTAAAGGTTTATCAAATAGATCATCTAAAGCTTTAATTCCGCATTTCATTAAAATTTCATATTCAGATTCATTATCAGTATTTTTATAGCTGACAAACAATTCTAAAGCCTTGTGAATAAAATTACCAAAATCTGCAGCTTTAGGTTCAGAATCAATATCATTAAAGTTCTTTAATTTTAATATTTGACTTGCGTAAATACTGTAAGGATCTCTAATTAGTTTCTCTATTTGAGTGACTGAAAATTGGGTTGGTCTAAAGCAAATATCGGGTTTTGGGGCAGGGGAGGTTATAGAGACAATTTCTTTTGGAGTATTAAGCATTTCAATCCATTTATCCCAAGGCTTTACATTGAAACTATTTGCTTTTATTCCCACTCCCTTTAAAACAGTTTCTAGTCTTTGTAACCATCTTGAAGCAACGGTTAACGTGCCTTCAACTTTTAAAGAACGTGTAAATATTACTTCACTGGCTTGTGACAGGCTAAAAAAGTCATGAGCAGATTGTCCAATCTTCTTCTCCGGCATTGAGAGCCCGATTTCTTTCCGCATTTTTCTACTAATCCAAGGCCCACTTTCAGGATATTTAGGCCAAACACCTTCATTTAATGCACCAAGTACGAGCATATCGAAATTATGCATACGTGCTTCAATAGGAGTTAATATTGCAAGCCTTGGATGCATTCCATAAGGTTTGCGGAACGTTTGTCCAATCATAAGGTTATCAAAAATTTGATTATATTCGAAAGGATTAATACGTCCTAAAGACTTACCGTAAACTCTAAGTTCTGTGAAAAATTCATTAAGCTGTTCTCCACTTATTGAATTCCATAAACCTGTAGATTGTTCATTAAAAGCCATTTTTTCAGCAAGTTCAATATGTGCTTCAAAAATTTCATCAAAACTGATGCTCTTCTCTTTAAATAAGCTCACAAATTTACTACTATATTCTTCAAGCCTATCGATTATTGTTATTAAATAATCATGATTATAAATTTTAATTGTTTCCTTAATATTGTTTAATCCGACTTGTACTCTAATGCCTCTAAGTGTAACAATTTCTAACTCAGCAATGAATTTCCTAAACTCACTCCTATTAAAACCTAAATTAGTCAAAGGATGTTTAAGTATTGCTAAAAGCTGCACTGATGCAAAATTTGACTTTGCCATCTCAATTATTAATCTCATATATACTCCTAAAGGAGTATGACTTAACTTTTCTCCTTCGGAATAATCAATTTCAATATTCCACTTTCTAATTAAAATTGCTACTCGTTTAGCAAGCTCCTTATCTGTTGTAACTAATGCAGCAGTTTTATCTTTAGTTTCCAGTACCTCACGAAGTATTAATGAGATTACGCTAGCCTCCTGTTGCATGTTTTCACAATTTATCCAACTTACACCTTTTAGGGTTCCTATTTCTAATTGTTTAATATTTATCCATTTATTACTTGTGTTAGCAGGCCTCATTATTTCACTCATAAATAATGAACGGCTGTAATTCACATTTTCTTTATAATTTGTAGGTGTAAGTTCTTTTACTTGTTTTCGATCAATTTCAAAAAAATTAAGTAAGTTTTTTAATGTATTTTGTGGGTGAAACTCGTCAATATTTTCCCAGCTAATATCATCAATAAAATTATCAAGTGCTGGTAAAACGACCATGCCTTTAGGTAAATTTGCAATAACTTTTAAAAGTTGTGCAGTACTTGGCATGCTTCCTGTAGAACCTGCGGCAATAATACGATATTCAGGAGGATTTTTTGCCCAGCTTTTAGCTCTATACTCAATTATTTTGTTTCTCCTAATAATTGGATCTAGTAACTTCCTTTCTTCAAGAATTTTAGGCCATTCAATAGAAATAATTTGTAAAAAAGACATTATATTTTGCCAGTGCTCGGCAAGATCTTCAGGAAATACAGTATGTAAGTTTTTCAAATCGATCTGTTCTTTTTGTAAATCAGCTAAAAAGGAAGCGAGTTCAATAGCTAAGCTAATAGATTCTGCAAGATTTTTTTTAGGACTATATTTTTTAATTAATTTTGTCAGTAATATTCTCTGTTCTAAAGAAGAGATTGAAGAATTAATTTCAAAGTGATTTCCTGCTGCCAAATTATCAATATTTAATTCTTCCTCATCCACTTCCCCAAGTGGATACATAGAAGGGAGTAACATAGGCTTGCCACTAGTTTTTTTGAGAAACGCCGATCTTAAATTTCTACATGCCCTTCTAGAAGGAAGGAGAATGACATATTGACTAATTTTAAAGAGATCACCATTAGCTTCTTCAAATATATTATCAACTAAAGTTTCAGAAAATTTAAATCGCGCAGCTATATTATATACATTCATATAATTTCAAAATAATGAAGTCTATTTAAAGATGAGAGAATTTACTTTAACAAATTGAAAAATAAAATCAAATAGTTATTAAATATTATGGTTGAATTATTTTTTAAAATTTACTTTATAGTCATTGATAAGTTCAGATTCATAATCTAATTGTAAAAGTTTCCAATTTGAATTAGTGGTGATAAACTTAAGTAATTCAGAATTTTTAGCTGCTAATAACCAATCAGAATTATCATTTTCAATATCTATATTATCTTTTACTATCAAGTCATCAAATATATGATTAATAAAACTAACTATTTTCGTAAAACTGGTTTTAATTTTGTCATAATTTTTATTAAAATTGATAAGACCAATTTGTTTGGTTGAGTCATTTAAATTATTTGTTTCAATAGAGAAAAAACTATTAGTATATGCGGTAAGTTTAAATTCAGTTATTAAGCGAAAAATGTTTGTTTTTATATTAGGGTTTTTTGAAGACAAGTGAATAATTAAAAAGCCATTATCATTTAAATTGTCCATATATAAATTAAATGCTTCATATGTGGCTAATTCACTAGGTATTATGCCGCCAAAATAAGCATCACAAATTAATAGATCATATTTGTTTTTATTCAGGCTAAGACTATTTCTAGCGTTGCCTTCAAAAATTTTGATGTTTGCTTTACTATTAGATAAATAACTAAAAAATTCTTTTGCTATCTTGATAACTTCCGAATCAATTTCGTAAAAATCAATATTTTGTCCTTCCTTACCGTAAGCAGATAAAGTGCCGCAGCCTAAACCAATTACTCCTATATTTTTTATTAAATTTATATCAACTTGTTCAAAAAACTGACCTATAGGACCTTTTTGTCCCACATACGAAGTAGGCAAATGCTTTAAATCTTCAACATAATATTGATATCCATGAATAATTTTATTGTTATATAAAATGTAGCGCTTATGCTTTCTGTCATTTATAACTTGAATATTACCATACTTGCTTTTTACACTTAGAATTACCCCAGTTTTAGCAAATATCAAAATGCTCAGTGTAGATAAAAATATTATTTCAATTGAGTAATCAAAAAGATAATTTTTACGAGCTAGAAAGTGATTTAATAATAAAATTATTGAGATTAACAAGATCAATATAGAATCTTTTTTACTATTGTAAATCCAGTACATACAAGTAACAAAACTATATATAGCATATAATACTAGCAATGATTTTTCAGAAATATTTTGCAAATAGCTAATTTGATGCAGTAATATTAATATAGGAACTAAGAAAACGGAAGAGAGGATAAATTTTCGATCGTAATCTAATTTAAGTGTTTGAATTCGCAATGAAAATATAAGTTTAGAAAATATCAAGAATATAACAAATAATTTCCATTTAAGTAGAGGCAATAAAGTTAAATTTAGCAATAATACAAATAATAAACTTAATAATATTGGTGGAAATGATGCTCTATTAAAATTTTTAAATGTTTGATTGAAGTTTACTACATTAATGAAACTTGTTCCAACTAAATAAAATATTATCAAAGTGTTGCTAATATAAAAATTAAGCAATATTGGAAGAATTGCAGGCAATAAGTAATAGCTATATATAATATTGATTTTTTTATAGTCGAAATATTTTTTAATAATAATGCCTATTATAGAAGAAAGAAAAAAAACTACTATAGATATGTATTTTATATATATTTCTTCTGCAAAACGAATGATTATACTAAATAAAATAAGTGAATTTAAAACAGAACAAAAAGAAATAATCTTAATGTTATCAAAAGCTTTATTCATAAGATTCTACAAACTTATTTTATTAAAAAATAATAGAAATGCCTACTTTATCTAAGTATGATTTTAATTCTAGTTTAAGGTCTCGTAACTCAGCTTCAGAATTTGCTTCACACCTTGCAACAAGAGCTGCTTGAGTGTTAGATGCCCTAACAAGCCACCAACCATTTGGATAATTAACTCTTATACCATCAATATCATTAAATTCTATATTAGCGTTATTCAATAATTCTTTAATTTTATTTACTGCCTCAAATTTATATGATTCTGTGCAATCAATTCTTATCTCAGGAGTATTAAAGCTCTTAGGCATAATATCAACCAAGTCACTTAAACTTAAATTTGAGTTTGCAAGCAAATCAATTAATCTTATTGCTGCATAAATTGCATCATCGTATCCATAATATTTATCTGCAAAGAAGATATGGCCACTCATCTCGCCAGCAAGTAGGGCTCCTGTTTCAGCCATTTTAGATTTAATTAAAGAGTGTCCAGTTTTCCACATAATAGCTTTGCCACCTAATTTTTCTACTATCTGAAATAAATTATTACTCGCTTTAACATCTGCTATAATAATAGCATCTTTATTATCTTTGAGTATATAAGAAGCATATATTGAAAGTAGCTGATCACCCCATATTATCCGGCCATTATCATCTACTACTCCGACTCTATCACCATCACCATCAAAAGCTATTCCTAAATCGCAGTTTTGTTCTTTAACGATTGTAATTAATTGTTCAAGATTTTCTGGTATAGTGGGGTCTGGATGATGATTTGGAAATGTGCCATCAATTAAGTTGTTTATAACAATATGTTCCCCTGGTAATTCTTTTATTAGAGATTCAATAATATCGCATGTAGCACCATTTCCAGGGTCCCAACATATTTTTAACCTCTTGCCACCGGTGAAAGCTTTTAGCAGGGTTTTGATATACTTCTGACGGACAATGCTTTCATCATATTCAATCACATTGCCTAAACTATTAAAAGATGAAGTATCGTTTTGAATGGTTTCTTTAATTTTTTGAATATCTTTGCCGAAAAAAGATTTTTTATTACTCATAAATTTAAATCCATTATGAGTAGATGGATTATGGGAACCAGTCACCATTATTCCAGCAATAGCATTTTCTACATTGTAATTTGAGAAATATAATAAAGGTGTTGGTCCTACTCCTATATCAATAACTTCTGCACCACCATCTGTTAAACCTTTTATAAGTGATATTGATAATGAAGGGGAAGATAAACGCCCGTCTCGTAAAACAGTTATTAATTTCTTATCTTCATTTACATTAAGGATAGCAAAGGCCTTGCCAATATTATAAGCATATTCGTCAGTTAGAGTTTCATTATATATACCTCTAATATCGTATTCTCTAAATATTACATCATTGATTTCTTTATACGGAAATTGTTCTATACTCATAAATTACTAATTTAAACGATTACTTGAAATTATATAGTTTTTGCATTAATTCTAAACTATGCTTATATAAATTAAAATTTATTTATTGTCCACTTGAAATGAAAATATTAGCTTTTGATACTTGTAATGCTATTGCATCTGCTTCGATAATAATCGATGAAACTATAGTAAGTAACAGAATTGAAATTCAATCTTCTAAACAAGCAGAAAGCCTTATAAGCATTATTGACGAATGCTTAAAAGAAGCAAAGTTAACTTTTAGTGAATTAGATGCAATAGCAGTAACTAATGGTCCCGGAAGCTTTACTGGTGTAAGGATAGGCTTATCTGCAGCAAAAGGCTTTCGACTTGTTACCAAATTACCATTAATTGATGTTAGTTGTTTAGAAGCCTTAGCATATAATTTTAAAGATTCTAATAAAAAAATAGTGGTTGCTATGGATGCCAGAAGAGACCAACTATATTTTCAAACTTTTCTATTTACTAATGCGCTTACTGAAGTTTCATTAGTTACTTATGAAGAAGCCTATAATATGATTGATTTTGATAACTTTATCATAGTAGGCGAGGGAGCAAAATTTTTAGAAAGTAAATTGATCAGTATAGGGAAAAAATTCCAACGCTTAGAGCTTATGTTAGAAGCTTCTTTGGTAGCAAAAGCTGCAATGATTAAATATCAAAATAAAAGTTTTCAAGAAGAAATTGAGCCCTTATATATTAGGGAAGTGGATGCAAAAAAGCAATTTTAATATCTTTATTCAAATAATTGTATTAATATTATTTATGCATCCAAATCAACAGGAATTCATTTAGTTATAATATTGGGTTGCGCGCACCTTTCGCTAACCAATTTAGTATATTTTCCGATAACTGAGCGTTTAAAATAATTAGCACCCATACCAACAGCACAAGCTCCAGTAACTGCAGCAGCAGCAGTAATAAACGCAGGCAAAATAGTTGAAGCTGCCACTGCTCCGCCTACCATGGCAATTCCTGCTTCAGCAACACTTGCGCAAAATATTGCAGCGCCACCTTCTGCAACTACTATTCCAGATTCGCATATTGCATCAGCCATACTTTCTTTTACAGATTTTTTGTTCCTTAAATCTTTAACAAGTGTATAGATACCTGTTGCTAGAGCTGTGACCATGATTAAAGGAGCTCCAGATTTAGCAAAGATTTTAGCAGAATCTTGAGCTTTACCTGTAAGTGGAGAAAATTTCTTACATTCTTTAAGTATAGGCAAAGCTAGATCTGATAATTTACTGAAAATATTTGCAGGAAGTTTATTATGGGCAAACTTACCAAAATTTACAGCTAAGCCTATAATAGAAGCTATACTTAATGTTTCTCTTATTTCTTGCTTTTTTGCTTGTGTTTCTGCTTTCTTTGCATCTTCAAGTTTTCTAAGGTCAGTATCTGATTGAATTAGTCTGTCTTTTGTAGGGAATTCTATAAAAGATTGTAATTTATTACTGGCTTTTTCAACAATACTTTCAGGTGTAATAAGCTCATTCAATGATTTATTTGTATATAAAAGTATTTCTTTTAATATCTCATTCGGAAGCCTTGAGAAAAAATTCTCTTCTGTCCGGTAAGGATTTTTTGCAAGCAACCCTACATAAAAACTTTCCTTTAAAAGATTATTTAACAAAAAATTAAACATCTTATTGTTTTTTGCGTGTATTAATGCAGTTTTTCCTTTTATATCTTTTATAAATATGTCACCTTTAGCTTCCAGTAATGCTTGCACAGCAAGGTAATTACCAGATTCGACAGCTATTATTAAAGCAGTTTTACCGTCAGCGTCTATTTCATCAACATTAGCTCCCTTTGCGACAAGTCTTTTAATTTCTTTAGGGTTGTTATTTTTAGCAGCTCGAAATAAAGGTGAAAGTTTAGCTGTTTTTTCAGCTTCTAATTCTTTCGATCTGTATGCCCACCATTCCCGCTGTGCTTCAGTAACCATAATATACTCCAAATTTAAATAGTCTAGGAATATTAATAAAGTTTTACCTATTTGTCAAAACGAATTAATTGATTTACTTAATATAAATTTACAATTCTTTAATTCTTTTAAACATTTCAGAATTATCTAAAGTTTCAAAGTTTTTTTTAAGGAGAGAATGGACTAGTATTTTATCACCATGTACATCAACGCAAACAGTTCCTGGTGTTAAAGTTACTGAATTAGCATATATAGTTTGTTTGATTTCACTTGGAAAAGGGCAATCTACCCAACCGCTTATAGGTGAGATATTAGGTTTTTTTTGCCAAATTATTAAGCTAACTTCAATTGAGGATTTTATGATCTCTTTTATTAGCCAAAATATATATGAAACATGATTAAGTTTAAGACAAAATTTAGATTCTTTGTAGTTGATTAACCTCATTTTAATAACAATATATGAGGTTATGATTGAACAAATTAGGCCCGAAGTTAAGTAAAATAGATTATTATAGCCTGAGAAAATATACCAGCTAATTAATATTAAGAAAAACAGTAACTTATAAAGCATCTTTAACTATTTCTTCGACTTTAAAAATTTCCTCTTTACCACAAAATTCACATTTAACTTCTACTTTACCATCAATTGCAAGCTCATTAAGCTCAGATTCAGGAATCGTAGAAACGATATTGTTAGCCCGTTCTCTTGAGCATCTACATTTATGTTCAACAAATTTAGGTTCGTAAATCCAAACTTCTTCTTCGTGAAATAGTCGATGTAATAATGTATTAGGCTCGATTAGAGGATCTATTAATTCATCGGATTTCACTGTGTCTACAAAAATTTTAACTTTTTCCCAAGCATCCAGATCAGTAAAATTAGTATTTTCCACATCAGGTAATTTTTGTACCATAATACCACCACCGCACCATTTTTTAAATCCATCAGATTTAATTTCTTCTCCAACCATAATTTTAAAACATGTCTCAATTTGTTCAGATTGTATAAAATATTCATTAAGACATTCGCTCAAATCATTTCCCTTAATTTCCACAATACCTTGATATAAATCTGTGCCAGGTCCTTGATCTAATGTAATTGCCATATATCCATTACTAATTAAATCTTGAAATGAGGGACTGCCATCTTTAATCTTTTCATAAGCGTCTATATTCCAATTTGCATAACCGCGAATTTTTCCACCGTCGAAATAGTCTGCGACTAATAAATTTATAATATCGTTAGACTTAATTTGAATAGTTAAAATTCCATGTTTTAAATTATCACCAATCATGCTTGCAGCAATAAGTAATTCGCAAAGTAACTTGGATATGTGATAAGGATAGGAATGTTTATAAACAGCATTATTTAAAGCATCTGAAAGTTTAACAATTTTCCCTTTAAAACTATGATTATTTAAAGTAAAAGGAGCTATAATGTTATCATGTTTATCTTGATTGTTAGTCATTTTACTTAATCCTTTCTATTAATGCACCACATGAAGCTAGTTTTTCTTCAATCCTTTCATATCCACGATCAATATGATACACTCTATTAATTATTGTTTCTCCTTCTGCTACAAGTGCTGCTAATACTAAAGATACAGAAGCTCTTAGATCAGTTGCCATAACTTCAGCGCCTTTTAATCTTTCGACTCCACGTACAATAGCAGTATTGCCATTAATTGAAATATTTGCTCCCATTCTATTGACTTCAGGCACATGCATAAATCGATTCTCAAAAATAGTTTCTGAAATAATTGAAGAACCATCAGCAACAGCCATCAAGGCCATAAATTGTGCTTGCATATCAGTAGCAAATCCTGGATAAGGCTGAGTTATAATATCAATTGATTTTATATGATTCGTTTTCCTTCTAACTCTAATACCTTTTTCTGTGGGGATAATTTCAGTTCCTGTTAATAAAAGCTTTTCAATAAAGCTATCAGTGCTGTCATAAGTTATATTAAGGAGCTCAATATCTCCACCTGTAATTGATGCTGCAATTGCATAGGTTCCTGCTTCAATTCGATCAGGAATGATTTTATGGTGCGCCCCATGTAATTTATTAACGCCATCAATAATTAATGTATTGGTTCCTATGCCCTCAATATTTGCTCCCATAGCTTGGAGACATCTTGCTAAATCTGATATTTCAGGTTCCATAGCAGCATTATAAAGTGTAGTCTTGCCTTCTGCTAATGTTGCTGCCATAAGCGTATTTATTGTAGCTCCAACAGAAACTTTATTAAAATGTATATCAGCGCCTTTTAATTTTTTGCCATTTGTAGTGGCATGGATATAGCCATCTTTTAAATTTGTTACAGCTCCCATAGCTTCAAAGGCCGCTAGATGCATGTCTATTGGACGCATTCCAATTGCACATCCACCAGGTAAAGATACTGAAGCTTCACCAAACCTTGCTAGTAATGGACCAAGCACCCATACAGAAGCACGCATTTTACGAACAATCTCATATGGTGCTACCCTATTTGTGATATTATTTCCGTTAAGAAGAATCACCCTACTTACAATTTCGTCAGTTAAGGAGGTGCCATCAATATCAAGCGTTACCCCATGCTGCATTAAAAGATTGGCCATAGTTACAATATCAGCTAGATGAGGAATATTTGATAACACTAAACTATCTTCAGTAAGTAAGCTTGCTACCATTAGTGGTAGTGCTGCATTTTTAGCTCCTCCAATCTGCACGGAGCCTTCTAATATTTTCCCGCCTTGAATTCGTATTTTATCCATGTATTTTATATCCTATCTTCATCCATATGTTTTAAACCCGATTTTAAATACACATAGCCAGTAAATATTGTAAATCCAGCTGCCATCCATATCAAAATTCTTCCAATAACATCTATAAAATTTAATCCAGTCCCTTTATTTCCTAATAATAGTAAAAAAATAGCTGTCATCTGAAAAGCAGTTTTAATTTTTGCAAGTTTACTAACAGGTACGCTTACTTGAATTTCCGCTAAGAATTCTCGTAATCCTGAAACTAGTATTTCACGGCAAATTATCGCTATTGCAGGCAGAATATCTATTCTATTAAAATGAACTAGCATTAAAATTACTGACCCTACCAGTAGCTTATCAGCAATCGGATCAAGAAACCTACCAAGCTTTGATTGTAAGGACCATGCTCTAGCCAAATACCCATCAAAAAAATCAGTAATACTTGCGAATAAAAATAATCCAGCAATTAGTCGGTGGGATAAAATTTTATCGTCAATATAAAATGAAATTACGACTATCGGAATTATCAATATTCTAGAGATTGTTAAAATATTAGGTAATTCTCTGAACATAAATTTTAAACCCGTAAATAATATAAAAAAATTATTTTATATTTTATTCATCTCCGTGTAAATAGCTATAAATAAATTTTGCTGTAGTTTTATTAATAGACTCTATCTTCGCAAGGTCTTCAATTTTAGCCTCAAATATTGATTTTGCTGATCCGAAATAATTAAGCAATGCTTTTTTACGCTTTGGTCCTATCCCGGGTATAGCATCAATTGATGAAATGCTGATGGCCATTGTGCGTTTTTTGCGGTGAGATTCAATCGCGTATCTGTGAGCTTCGTCTCTCAATCGCTGAAGATATTTCATAACTGGTTCATCGCGACTCAATGTGAAAGCTTTCTTGTCTAAGGTATGAAAATATTCTTTACCAGCATTACGATCAGGCCCTTTTGAAATACTTACAAGAAAAATATCTTGTATATTGTATTTTTTAAAAATCTCTGCTGCAGTAGAAAGATGACCAGCTCCTCCATCAATCATCATTATATCAGGCCAAATCCCTTCGCAATAGGTTGGATATTCTTTTAAAAGTCTTTTTAATCTTCTATCTAAAACTTCTTTAAGCATTGCATAATCATCTCCGCCAGTAATAACTTTAGCATCTACTGATTTTGAGATATTAAATCTCCTATATGAATTTTTATCAAAACCCTCATTATTTGCTACTATCATACCTCCTATTGCATGAGTACCCATAATGTGACTATTATCATATACTTCTATTCTTTTAGGGGTCACTTCAAGTTCAAACAGTTTTTTAACCTCTAACATAAGATTTTCTTGACGGCTTCGCATAGATAGTTTTCTGTGCAATGCATCTTTAGCATTCGAAGTTGCAAACTTAATCGCATCTAGTTTTTTGCCAGATTTTGGATAAATTATTTGCACTTTATGATTTACTATAGAAGCTAAAGCCTGTTCAATCGATTTCGAGTTTGGAGTTTCATAGTTTACAATTATTTGCTTTGGAGGAAATCTTGTTTGATAAAATTGACCAATGAATGCTGCTAAAATTTCACCCGATTCAGTCTCTTCAGCATGAATAGGAAAATATGGTTTATTACCATAATGTTGACCGCCTCTAAAAAGAAATACCTGAACGCAACAATCGCCATTTTCTTGATGAAGGGCAAAAACGTCAGCATCGGAAATTCCAAAATTAGCAATATCCCTTTTTGTTTGTATATTAGTTAAAGTTTTTATCCTATCCCGATATATTGCTGCAAGTTCGTAATCCAACTTTCCACTTGCTTCTTCCATAAGGCTACTAAGCCTTTTCTGCAAATTAGAACTTTTTCCTGATAAAAATTCGCCAGCTTGGTTAACTAACTCTTGATAGTCTGGTTGACTTATTTTACCTACGCAAGGCGCAGAACAGCGTTTAATTTGATATAACATACATGGACGCTTTCTATTTTCGAAATAATTATCCGAGCATGAACGCAAAAAGAATATTTTTTGTAAATGAGATATTGTATCATTAACGTCCCTTACTGATGCAAAGGGGCCATAATACTTGCCTTTAACATTTTTGCTTCCTCTATATTTAGTGGCTTGACTGTAAGGATGGTCTTCTCTCAAAAGTATATATGGAAATGATTTATCATCTCTCAAAAGAATATTATATCGCGGTTGAAGATTTCTTATTAAATTTGCTTCTAATAATAACGCTTCTGCCTCACTACTCGTTGTCACTATTTCCATAGATGCAGTTTGCTGCACCATATTTTTTATTCTATGGGATAATCTATCTAATTGAGTATAGTTTATAACTCTTTTATAAAGATTCTTGGCTTTCCCTATATATAAAACCTTGCCTGCATTATCCAGCATTCTATATACACCTGGTTCATGGGG
>JBKBYG010000022.1:0-23501 GCA_046313435.1 Alphaproteobacteria bacterium | reverse complement strand
AGATGACGAGATGAAAATTATTTACGGAATAAATAGCGGTGAAGAATTTTCAGTTAAGTGCATTGATAATATTTCACAAAATAATGTTATTATTATAAATAAAAGAGGCAAGATAAAGCAGAATAATAAAATTATTGAGAAATGCGAACTTGAAGAAAAAATAGCAGCTAATATTAATGCTGATTTAAATAAAAGAGAATTATTAAAAGATAATGAAAAGAACAATTTTGGAATAACAAAATATTTTAAATTTGTAAAAACAATGATACTTGCAACGGCTGTTACGTTATTAACCTTAACAATCCCTAACTCAGGTTTTTTATTAACGCTGAATTTACCTGCAGCAAGTTCACTACCGATATTAGACACCTTATTTGCAACCTGCATAAAGTTAACAGGCGTTTTAAAAGGAATGGTTGGATCTAAATCTGTTGCATCTTCTTTATTGTGCGGGGTTAGCGCAGGAATTGTAAGACAGACCTTTGAAAAAAAATCTTGTGATTCTAAATGGACAGATAAAATACAGAAATTTGAACAAAAATTTACTACTATAGTAGAGTTTCAAAAAAAATCTAATATAGATAAATTCTAATAGAAATTATCTATATCTTATTCCTTTTTCAACCATATATAATGCATTGCTTATGCTAACTATCAAATCATTTGGCTATACATTAAAGCGAAAATGGAAAATATCCCCATCATTAACAATATATTCTTTTCCTTCAAGTCGCATCCTACCTGCTTCCTTAGCGCCCTGCTCTCCTTTATACGTAATATAGTCTTGATATGATATTGTTTCAGCTCTAATAAAGCCTTTTTCAAAATCAGTATGGATTACACCTGCTGCTTGTTTAGCCGTAGAACCTGTTTTTACAGTCCATGCATGAGCTTCCTTAGGACCAATCGTAAAAAATGTAAACAAATTCAATAGGTTATAGCCAGAAGTTATTATTTGAGATAAACCTGTTTCAGTGAGTCCTAAAGTCTCTAAAAAATCTTGTTTTTCATTTTCATCTTCAAGGCTAGAAATTTCAGCTTCAATTTTTGAAGATATAATAATTGCTTGAGTATTATCAGCTCTAGCTTTCTCAATCATCTTCTCAGTTAATTCATTACCTACAGATGCTTCTTCTTCAAGAACATTACACACATATAACATTGGTTTTGACGTAATCAATTGAAGGAGTTTAAGTTCATCCTTATCAATTTTAGCATATCTTGCTGGTTTTCCTTGAAGCAATAATTCTTTTATTAGTTTTAATTGTTCAATCTGCCCAATTGCAATTTTATCGCCAATTTTTGCTTTCTTTTCCAGAGCAGGCATTCTTTTATCAATAGATTCCAAATCAGCAAATATAAGTTCTGTTTCAATTAATTCTGCATCTCTAACTGGATCAACACTTCCTTCTACATGTGTAATATCTTTATCTTCGAAGCATCTCACTACATGAATTACTGCATCAACCTCTCTTATATGTGACAAAAACTGATTTCCTAAACCTTCGCCTTTACTTGCGCCTTTTACGAGTCCTGCTATATCAACAAATTCAATTTGAACAGGTATAATTTTTGCACTTCCTGCGATTTCAGCTAAATTTGCTAAACGTTTATCAGGAACTGAAACTCTTCCTATATTAGGTTCAATTGTGCAAAATGGATAATTGGCGGCTTCTGCCATCATAGTTGCTGTAAGCGCATTAAATAAAGTAGATTTTCCAACATTTGGTAAGCCTACAATTCCGCATTTAAATCCCATTTTATTCCTTTATTTATTTAGTTGTGTTAAAAATTCTTCTTTATTTTCACTTAATAGGTAACTTATATGCCTAGATGTATCTTCTAGTGTTTCATCTATTAAAATTCTTTCTTGTTTGCTAAAATTACCGAGCACATAATTTGAAACTTCATCTTTATCGCCAGGATGGTCTATACCTATTCTAATACGCCAATAATCCTTACCTATATGATTATCAATTGATTTTATACCGTTATGACCGCCTGCTCCCCCGCCTTTCTTCATTTTAATTCGGGCAGTTATAATATCAAGTTCATCTTGAAATACAATTATATTGTTAATGTCTAATTTATAATATTTAAATATTTGACCTACTGCATTACCTGAATTATTCATATAAGTCTGAGGCTTCGTTAAAATAACTTTTTCTCCACCAATTTCACCACTATAAATTAAGGAATTGAATTTATTACTTGCATTTGAAAAATTATAATCCTGAGCAATTTTATTAATTACCATAAAACCAACATTATGGCGTGTGTTTTCATATTCCTTTCCAGGATTTCCTAACCCTACTAATAAATACATATTACCTATATAAACTTAAACTATATGGGCAAAAATAATATTATTCCTCTAAGAATGCAATAAATATTAATTCAGTTATTTTAGTTGACAAAGTAATTCTAAATTTTATTATTCGATTATTAAGCAATCTCAATAGTATAATTAATATAATTTAATAACAGGAATTATTTGTCATGCCTATACATATCGAAGAAAATAAGAAATGGGAAATTTTTTTAAAACTAATAACTAATCTTAATACTATTAAGGTTTCAAAAGTTACAAATGAAAATATCGAATTTTCATTAGGGAGCGTTGAAGAGCTTCATTCAATAAATAGTTTTTTAAAAGATCCTGAACTAGTAAAAGCTAATATTATCCATGCATTTAATAGTAATGAACAAGCAGATAGTAATAAATCAGCCTCTGAGACAATAACTGATGAAAAGTTGGCTAACTTATGTAATGCTTCTGGCAATGAAATTTTCAACCAAATCTTTAGTGAGAAATTTTCAAAGATTATGCCAGTTGAAATAGAAAATTTTAAAGACAGTCCTGAACAAAAAATAATGACATATAAAGTAGAAGATTCAAATGAATTAGATTTGGATTTACTTGCACTTTCGCTTAAAAAATTGCAATCTTCTTTAAATGATTCAAAAAAATTGGCCAATATTTTACTGAATAATTCGAGTCAAATCGAAAAAGGCGCTGATTATAAAGATATAACTGATTTTTCACAATCAATATTATTGATAAATAGGAGTTCAAGTACAGAAGCAACAATAATTTTTAATTATGGTAATCTGCTTCAGGCAGCACAAGCATACTCACCCGTAAAATCAGCACCAATTATATCTTTAGGCAATCCTAATGAGCAATTTAATTATTCTATTAATCGCAAATACCTACTTAAATACTTGCGAAATATTATAACTTCTGGAGTGGTATTTAGTAGAGAGGATAAAGATGATAAGCTGAGGGCAATAATTTTTGAAGCTGATAAAGAAGAAAATATTTTAGAAGAACAGTATAAAACTGTATTCTATATTTTACTTGATACAAGTGGAAGTATGAAAGATAATTTTGATATTTATAAACAAAAAATTGTAAATATTTTAGATAGAATTGGTAAAAGCACAAGTGAATGGCTAATTAATATATCGGAATTTAATACAATTACTAAAAGAAAAAACTTTGATTCTGATCAATACTCAATAAATGATATAAAAAGTTTTATATATTCATTATCTGCTGAGGGTCTCACGAATTTATATGGAACATTGTACGAAAACTTAGAAGAATTATATAATGTTTATAAGGATAAGAATGTTAATTTAATATTATTTACCGATGGAGAAGATACAGAGAAAAAGTATCAAGAAGAGCAAATAATTTCTAGATCAAAAAATATAAGAGAGTCTAATTCACAATTCACTATGTTTACTCTTGGATACGGGGGGCATTATAAAAAAGAATTTTTTGAATCTATGTCTAATGAAGGGGGCTTTATTCACATAGACCTTAAAACTAGCTTGAATAATATTAATGAATTTTATCAATATATAGAAACTATGCCTAACCGGAAAATTATGTTTGAATTTGTTAATGCCATAATGAAATCATACGAACAATGCCCTGAAAATGACATCGTAATAGCATCTCAAATAGTTGCTTCAGATACTAAGATTAATTCCCAAAATCAAGAATATCAAATTAGTTCAAGTACAAATTCTAAAACTTTTGCACAAAAAGAAAATGATAAGAAAAGCGATAAACTTGTTAGTCCTCCTACTAAGAGAGGATCATACACAGAGGAAGCATTGAAAAAAGATTCGAAAGAAGAAATTTATTTACAATAATGTATAAAGATAAGGCTGCATAAGAAATTATTCAGCCTTATCTTTTATAAATTGACCGAAATTCTTATATTATTATCTAAAATTTTGCTTTATCCTTTCTTATTTATAAGGCGTCATACTAGAGGCGCTCTTAATATAATGCAAACTTTTAACACTAATTAATTACATAGTTATAAAGAAATACCAAGGATTTTTGGTTCTTTTAAATATGCATCAGCAAATCCAGCATGTTCTTTTTTTATTTCAGCAATTTTCTTCCTAAGACTTTTTCTACCTTCACTATAAATAGTTTTATTAACTCTATTTAAATTTGTTATAGTATCAATATCGATATATTTCGCTAAAGTATATCCAACATCTATCAATGTATTACCGCCGTTATGATTTAATGAAGAACAAAAACCAGTAGCCACTCCTTTTATCAAAGACTTATGTAAATCTTTTTCTTTATTTTTTAAACTCAAATATTTTTCATTAAAATCTTTAATATCACTAAATTTTAATTTTATTAATTTTGGAGCATTTTTAAGTTTCACTTCATTATACTCATCAATACCTATTCGAAATGAAAAAGCCTCATCAGGGTCGCCAACATACGCGTTATATGCGTTTAAATTTAAAAATTTCATAACATTATTTTCAATATCACTATAAGCAACTCCGTTTTCAGAGTTATTTAAATAAACTAAGATATGTTTCTCGTCCTTTTCGCCTTTTATTAGACTACCTTTTATGTCAAAGGATTTAACAGACAATTTTAAAAAATTCTCCGTAAACTCTTTTAAATTATTTTTAGTTGCCTCGATTTCTCCTTTAGAAATATCATTTTTATTGTTTGTCTTCATTTTAACCCCCCCTAATTTAAAAATACATAATAGGGTTATAATAGATTATTAATAATTATGGTTCAATAAAAAACTTAAAATATTTACTACACTTGATTTAAAATAAAACAATATTGAGGGGAGAAAACTATTGTTAAAAGCAATTTACAATTGATGGCATGTACAGAGGAATAAAACTTCATTTGTCGATAGAATAACTTGAATGATTAAGATTATATATAGTACGGTCATTCACAAAATTGTTATTAGAATAAGAATAAATTATATTATGATATTTTTCGTTATCTGAAACATTTGAATTTGAAGATGTAATTACTTGTCGATTATAATTTTGAAATACTGCTCTAAAACTATTATCGATTCTGACAGAATATCTATCATTAAAATTTTTGCTTGCAATGATATTAGCAACAAGCTTAGCATCTTTATTTAAATGCTTTTTAACTTCCTGCCAGAACTCAACTACTGTAACTTCAAGAGGTATATTCATAAGATTGGAAAAAGCATCAACTATAATAAGATCATATTTTTTATTGCAATTTTTTAAATATGCTAAAGCAGAATCTTGAATAAAATTCTTATTTTCACCAATTTTTTTTGGCAAAATATATTTTTCCGATATGGATTTTAAAGATTTGTCAATGTCAACATAATCATAGTCATTAACATCATCTTCATAACCCAAAACAAATCCTCCGGCCCCGATAACCAATATTTTTCTCGTTTTATTTTCTTTTTTCCTTATAAAATCTTTTTCAATATATTGGATATACTCAAATCTATCATTTAAGTTTGGAGCGTATAGTGAAGAAAGAGAGTTATTAATTGATAAAATTTTTCCTTGAATTTCAGGTAATTCTTTGATTGCTATATTACTATATTGATTAGTTTCAACTAAATTACTAGCTTTCATCATGTCACTTCCATTTAGAAAATATCCAAATATAAATAATAAAATCGCAACAGATAATTCATAGTAAAATTGTTTTTTAAAAATCGATACCATCATTATTACAAAATTAAATAAAGTGAATATTAAAGCATAATTTACTCCAAAATATTGCATCAATATTAAAGTAGAAAATATTGATCCTAAAAATGAACCTAGAGTCGAGAAAAAAAGTATATTAGACGTGATTTTTGAAGATTTATGTTTATAAAAATAATTACTAACTAATGGTATTGTTTGAGCAAGCTTGAATATTGGAATCACTAAGAATAAAAGCGAATATAAAAAGCAAAAAGCAATTTTACTTTTTAAGCCTAAGAAATTGCATAGTTCATAGAAAATATTTATAGTTATGTAGGATAATCCTAATGTTAAAATAAATTGACTCGACAAAAAGTTTTTAATTAAAGTTTGACGAATTTTGTCAGTTCTTGCAATACCTCCATAATGATATCCTAAAGCCATAGATAATAAGACCGCTCCTATTATAATAGAAATAACTTCTGTGCCTGTCCCAATAAAAGGTATAAGCTGTCTAATAGCAATTAGTTCAGAAGCAAGTACCACATATCCTTCACAAAACACCAGCAAAAAAAGTATTTTCTTATTCATTTTAATCATTTATTGAATTCCCTTATCTATCTCTTTTGTCTCATAATATAAAACTAATAAAATACCTTTACTGACTTCTATTATAACATTATTAGAGACTACACGATTTAAGGAAGAGTTTAATCCAGGGAAAGTAAGCTTAGCATTATTTAACTCCCATTTTAAACCAGAAGTATTTACTATTGCTTCTGGAATTCCAAATAGTGAAATCTTAATAGAGGGCTCAAGTTCCAACTGCTCAACCTTGGGACTTTTAATTATTTTTCCTATTAATGGGGGAGAATAAAAGATACAATTATTTTCAATAATGATACTTATATTATTTAGTATATGGTCAAGAAATCCGCCGCTTGCACCTAAAATAATAGAAGGCATCAAATCATTATTATCGGCATATACAAGAGCTTTCTGAAAATCATTCTTATCCTGATTTAAAATTTTAACTTTTTTTACATTATTAAATATTTTTTTATCAACGCTATCTAGATCGCCTATAATTACTGAAGGTATAACATCCATTTTATGTAATTTATTTGCAGCTCCATCTGCTGCAATAATAGGGATATTTTTAGAAAAAAAAGATTTATTAGGTAATTCACCATTTAAACATATGATAGATCTATATTCTCCTAAATGCTTAGATATTATCATACTTTCTTTTTTGCATTACTAGAATAACGCTACTAATTAAGCCAATAATATTGCTATAAGTTACAAATTCTGATTTTGTTAGTATACCATAGATTATCCATGCAACTGAACAAATTAAGTAGTTTACTGCCATCAGCATTGATATATCTTGTGCAGACTTAGTTTTATAAATTTTATATATTTGCGGCAAAAGCCCAATAAAAGAAGTGATCGAGGCTATAAAGCCAAAAAAATTGATTAGCATAATAACATTTTCCTCCGCTTGTATATGCAAGATCAGGTACAAAGGGTTAAGTTATACCAAATCCCATAGAAGTTGGTATAAGAACTTTCTCAGCCGGCACAGGCACCCCTAATGTCTTTATATGTTAATACATAAATTCATAACGCAAATCAACCCTAAAAATAATGTTCTGCAAGAAGTCTATTGATTTTGTTTTCAAACTCTATGCACCAGGCAACTCTAACTCTTGATAAGCCTTATAAGCTAGTTAAAAAGGTTACTAAATATTGCTCTGTAGTTTTAAATTGCTCTTTTTGACTTATAAAACAATTTTTTAAAATTTTTTCTTTTTATCTTATACTAAATCTGTTAATTAATAATGCCTTGAAAATATAATTCATATTTGAGTATTATTAAATGATTACCAGAAAACATGCATGGGCAATGTGGTTTATTGCTTCAATTTTTTATGCTTATCAATATATATTAAGAGTAATGCCTAATATCATGATTGATGAAATAATTGCTAAATATCAAATCGATGTTACAACATTTGGACAATTATCTGGAATATATTATATAGGCTATGCTCTGGTCCATTTGCCTCTTGGAATACTTTTTGACAAATATGGTCCAAAAAATATTCTCCCAATATTTATTATGCTTACAGTTATCGGAACAATCCCTTTTGCATATGGAAATATATGGATATATCCAATGTTAGGAAGATTGTTAATAGGAATAGGATCTTCTGCAGCAATACTTGGGGCATTTAAAGTAATTGCTCTAAGCTTTAAGAAAGAAAACTTTTCTAAAATGCTAAGTATATGTGTAACTATAGGTTTGGTTGGGGCAATTTACGGAGGCGGACCACTTAATTATATAAAAACTCAATTAGGAACTGCTTTTATAATCCATATGCTTATGATAATTGGAATAATTTTAGCTGCTACAGCATATATGACAATTCCAGATCAAGAGTCAATTAAACAAGAATCCATTCTAAACGAAATTAATCAAGTTTTAAAAAACTATAAAATTTGGGCAGTATGTATTTTTTCTGGTCTTATGGTTGGGCCACTGGAAGGATTCGCAGATGTATGGGGCACAAAGTTTTTAAAACTTGCGTATAATTTTGATGATGAGAAAGCTGCATATTTGCCTTCTTTAATATTTATAGGTATGTGCTTTGGCGCTCCTTTGCTTAGCTCAATTGCAGAAAAAACTAAAAGCTATTTAGAAACTATAATTGTTTGCGCAGTATTGATGTGCGCAGGATTTGTTATAATTATGATGGGCAATATATCTTTAATAAATTTATCAGTGGTATTTATTGTAATAGGATTTTTAAGCTCTTACCAAATTATTGCTATTTTTAAAGCATCAACATATGTTGATGAAAAAGCAGCAGGCCTAGCTACTGCACTAACTAATATGGTTATAATGATTTTTGGATACGTATTTCATAGTAGTATAAGCAAAATCATTGATGTAAAAACCTTGGAATTTGGTATAGGGATTAAAACATATAACTATGGTATTGCAGTTATACCTATAGGCCTTGCTATTGCGGCACTTGGCTTTACTATGCTTTTGATAATGGATAGAAAAAATAATTCTAATAAGGTTTAAATTTCACTATCAATATGAAAAAAAAACTATAGAATAATTAATTTCTGTGTGGCACTGTGTCCTCGCAGAATTTTATAGCTAACATTTAATAAATGAATAATTAATTAACAATGACTTTAAATTTAAATTCAGTAAAACTTTCTGGTAAAGAAATTTATCCCATAATTGAAGGCGGCAAAGGAATTGGCGTAAGCAATGGCAGTACATCTGGTGCATTTGCAGCAGCAGAAGCTGTCGGAACATTTTCAGGAGTGAATGCAGATTTTTATGACGAAAAAGGCAATATAATTTTGCCTATTTATCACGGTAAAACAAGAAAAGAGCGCCATCATGAATTAATTGAAAGAGGAATTAAAGGTGGAATTGCACAAGCAAAAATTGCACATGAAACTAGTAATGGGAATGGAAGACTCCATATTAATATCTTATGGGAAATGGGTGGCGCAGAAGCAATACTTGAAGGAATACTCAACGGAGCAAAAGGTTTAATACATGGTGTTACATGCGGTGCAGGTATGCCATATAGAGTCGCTGAAATTGCAGAACAATATAATATATATTATTATCCAATTGTATCATCGATGAGAGCATTTAGGGCTTTATGGAAAAGATCATATCATAAAAGATCGCATTTGCTTGGAGGAGTAGTATATGAAGATCCCTGGCTTGCAGGTGGCCATAATGGTTTATCTAACAATGAAGATCCTCTTAAACCAGAAGATCCATATCCAAGAGTTGTTGAAATTAGAAAATTCATGAATGAAGTTGGCCTTAACGATGTTCCGGTTATTATGGCTGGTGGGGTATGGCATTTAAAAGACTGGGAAAATTGGCTAAACAATCCTGAAATCGGACCTGTAGCATTTCAATTTGGCACTAGACCGATATTAACTCAAGAAAGTCCTGTATCTTCTGAATGGAAACAAAAACTTTTAAATCTCAAAGAAGGTGATATTTTACTAAATAGATTTAGTCCAACTGGATTCTATTCATCAGCTATTAAAAATGATTTTATCCAGGAACTTATTGAAAGAAATAATAGACAAATTGAATATAGATCAGCTGCTGAAGAAGAATATAACATAGCATTTCCTGTTGGACCTAGAGGAAGGCAAATATACTTAAAAGCTGAAGATGAAATAAAAGCATCCAAGTGGATCAAAGAAGGTTTCAATGAAGCTATGAAAACTCCAGATTCTACGGTAATTTTTGTAACTAAAGATTTAGAAAATCAGATAGTTAAAGATCAAATTGATTGTATGGGATGTTTAAGTGCTTGCAAATTCAGTAATTGGGCAGATCATGATAATTTTACTACTGGTAGAAAGGCTGATCCTAGAAGTTACTGTATTCAAAAGACTTTACAAGATGTAATAAGAGGAAAAGATATAGAAAACCAGTTAATGTTTTCTGGTCACAATGCTTACAAATTCGCTAATGATCCATTTTATAAAGATGAATTTATACCTACTATAAAGCAATTAGTTGAAAGAATTTTAACAGGTTATTGATTTTATTAGAAAAAATACAAAAAAATTTAATTTTGTCTTTATTTATGTATAATCTTTCCTTATAAGATAAAAGTTAATGAAATATATTCGGGCTTATAATAATTAAAGAAAAATATATTTAAAATAGCCAAAATTATATTAATTTTAATAAACTTAAATAAATATTAACAAATATGTTATATCTATAAATATAACAAGAATAATTTAAAATCTGATTTTGAGGAAAAAAATGAGTTTAAATTTGCATTTACCTGAAAATATCATAATTAAACCTTGCATAACAGTGTTTGGCATAGGCGGCGCAGGTGGAAATGCTGTAAATAATATGATTAATGCTAATTTAGAAGGCGCAAAATTTGTTGTAGCAAACACAGATGCTCAAGCATTAGAATATTCTTTAGCAGACAGAAAAATTCAACTTGGTGAAAATATTACTAGAGGACTAGGCGCAGGCGCATCTCCGGAGATTGGTAGAGCTGCCGCTGAGGAAGCCATGGAAGAGATAATGGAAAATCTCAATGGTAGTAATATGGTATTTATAACTGCAGGTATGGGAGGTGGCACAGGTACAGGTGCTGCGCCAGTAATAGCAAAAGCAGCGCGTGATAATGGAATTTTAACTGTGGGTGTAGTAACAAAACCTTTTCATTTCGAAGGTTCTCACAGAATGAAAATTGCAGAAATTGGTTTACTTGAACTCCAAAAACACGTTGACACTCTTATTGTAATTCCTAATCAAAACTTATTTCGTATTGCAAACGAACGCACGACTTTTGCAGATGCGTTTAAAATGGCTGATGACGTTTTACATGCAGGCGTTAGAGGAGTTACAGATTTAATGATAATGCCGGGGTTAATTAACCTCGATTTTGCAGATATTAGAACTGTAATGAGCGAAATGGGCAAAGCAATGATGGGCACAGGTGAAGCGTCAGGCGAGCAAAGAGCAATTCATGCAGCTGAGGCAGCAATATCTAATCCCCTACTCGACCATTCTTCAATGAAAGGTGCAAGAGGTGTGCTTATCAATATTACTGGTGGTCCTGATATGACCCTTTTTGAAGTTGATGAAGCAGCAAATAGAATTCGTGATGAAGTTGATCCTGATGCAAATATAATATTTGGTTCAACATTCAATCCAGACTTGGAAGGAAAAATCAGAGTCTCAGTAGTTGCTACAGGAATTGAATTACCCATAAACAAAAATGATGAAAATTTTGGAATTAAAGTACCAAATAATACTGCTCCTACAAATTCGCCTTTCTATCAAGCTTCAAAAGCATTAAAAACTCCTTCTGGTGAGCCCGTCTTAACTGAAGATGCACCTCAAGAAATAAATATTACACAATTACAAAATGAAACTTTTGAAGATATAATAGAGCCATCAGTTTTAGTAAATACAGAAGAATTAGATTTTGTCCCGCAACGACCAATGGAACCTAAAACCATACCGGTTATTGAAAACCCGAGACAGGAAAAAATTAATACTGGTAAACAAAATTATTCTTCCCAATATTATAAAGATGAAGGCAAAACTCCTAAAAAGACTTTGGGTATTTTTGAAAGGATGGCTCATTCGGTTGGAATTAGAACTGGTAACTCAAGTTCAAGTGACAATAAAAGTTTAAACAATTTAGAAAACTCCTCTTCTACAACCGAAGAAGTTTATGAAAATTCATTAGATGTCCCAGCTTTTTTAAGAAGAAAAAAATAACTAGGCTTGACATAAGAGTAATTATTATTTATACGATATTAATAATTTATGTGGCGGGGTAGCTCAGGTGGTTAGAGCGACGGAATCATAATCCGTGTGTCGGGGGTTCAAGTCCCTCTCCCGCTACCAAAATTTTAATAATGGAATATTTATTATGGCTGAACCTATTAATATTCAAGATTTTTTAAGCTCTCCAATTCAAGCAATCTTTATTTCCAAAAATATAGTCTCATTAGAGTTCTCAAAAAACACACCTAAATTTATTCGAGAATGTGTATTGAAAAGGCTTTTTTCTTTAAAATATGATAATGATTTTACAGATCTAATTTTTAATCCAGATAATTTTTGCATAGAATTCAAAAAATCTAAAAATTTAATTACAGTAAAAGATTTAAAATTAATTAAAAATTTGTTAGTTGATAATTTTAAATCAAATGATCTTGTTCTTAATGAAGATTTTTTATATGAAAATTTAAGTTCATTTAACGGTTCACAAGATTATATAGATAAACCAGCTATTAGCACAATGCTTAAATTACAATTGGTAGAAGAAATCAAGAAATTCAGCCCCTACGTACTTGATTACACTTCGCATACAAAGTTTAAATCAAAATTGAAATTACATAATTTAGCTCAAAGTGATAATGAAGAATGGTTATTTAAGGCAGCAAAATGGTGCGAGGATAAATGGGGTTATTTACGCAATTACCCAGGAATTGAAAAACGTATAGAGCTAGTTAATAATATGAAAGACAAACTCTATATTATAACTTACGATAATCTTCCTATAGGAATGTTTGCTTTTAGAGAATTTGTTAAAGAAAATGATATCTTATATAGTAGATTAAAAGAAACTAAATCCTTAACCTATTTCTATATTGAACAAAACTGCAGAAACATAGGTATTGGCGGTCAAGTAATAGAAATGATAAAAGATAAAGCTCATGAACTTGGAATAAGAAACCTAACATTTGGAACTTTAAATCCCAAATTAAATGCTTTCTACGGTAAGCATAGTGCAAAATTAGTTTGTGATAACCAGTTTAAAGGCTTTCCTGAAGATCAATTTCGTATGTCAACAGGTCGCAAGCGTTAGATTTAAAATGAGCGATATTATTAGTTATTATATAACACATGAACCTTTTTGTCGCTATTCATATCGATCATTTTTTTTCTTTCTAACCTTCTAACACATTTTATTTTGTAAACAGCTTTTTTAGTTTTTATTAATATTTCTACATTGAGACCTTTAATAGGAATATAACTCACTATCTCCTTAAGAATCTTAATATTTTTAAATGAACTAATCTTATTTTGCTCGATTAAATACATAATGCAGTGAATAGTTTATATAGCTTTACACTTATATGATAATTATTTACAATCCCTTTAATTTCATCTTCTTTATAGTAGTTTTAGTTGAAGTTTGTGCATCGTATTCGTTGCTCACCTAGCATTTAATAGGCTTCTCTCCTCGCACCTTGCTCAAAATTCAACTGAAACTACTATAGTATTGCTAGATTGAAATCTTTCAAGAAGGCTTTGATTTTTTATTATTATAATCTTCTAACATAATTTTATTTTATTACCCTAAGCACTGTAAAATAGAATGTAATGTATTTTCTAAAGATTTCAATATTTGTAAAGACGTATAATTACTCTCTTAATAAGAGAATAATTATACAAAAGGAAAATAAATTATGCGTGATGATATTCAAGTATGCCATCTAAAAAGCCCCATAAAGCTTTAGCAGCTTTTTCAGCACCTTTTTTAACAATTTCCTGTTTTTCTTCAGGAATTTTATTAATTAAACTAGTCAATTGTTCTGAATGCCATACATCAATTTCACTATGTACTTCAAAGAATTTTAGAGCAGATTCCCATTCAATTCCATAGAATTTTTTTAGACCAGCTTTTTTAGTTTCTGCAATTTTACTATATTGCCATTCATGCGCATATAATGCACCTAACCCTTCTTCGTAAGAGGCTTTACAGCAATTTCTGAAATCATTTAAAAGATCAGCTGTTTTTTTATTTATGTCAGTATTTTTAACTTCTGTTGCAGTTACTTCTAATCCCTTGGCAAAATCAAGCCATAGCTCAGGATGATTTGGAGTATTATATTCCTCTTCAATTAAATTTTCTATAATCACTTTTCTATGTTCAGGATCATTGCTTAAAGCAAGTATCATGCTCAAACATTTAGGAAAAGACTCAACGTGATGATAATATTGTTTAGCGTACTCAATCAATGTATTTTTTGTAAGTTTTCCCTCGTTCCAGTACTGATAAAGCTGGTGGGTAAGAAGATCATATTTTGCTAAGGTAGTTTGTAGTTGGCTTGCAAATTCCATATAATTTCCTCCAAATTATTTTAATTAGACGATGAACTTACGCCAATTTTTTTTAATATTCAATAGCTAGTTCTATAAAAAAAATTAAAAAAAACTTGACAGATTTGTTTTAAAAATAGTGTGATTTTGTTTTCTTAAATATTATTTTGAAACAGCTAGATTCTCTATACTAAATAACCTTTGTAAAATTCTTTGCACTTTTATAAGAATATTATTATTGTAGTTATTTTTTTGAAATATTTTTTCTAATATCAGAGATATCGTGTTCTAAACAAGATAGATGTTTTTTAGCAACAATTTTTTTATATTATTTTAAATCCATTTTTATATGAAATGTTTTTTAAATTCGAATGAACTATATATAATTTCTTTTTTATGACATTGCTTAATTTATAATAATAATTTATAAATATCAGACTCATAAACACTCAATCGAAGGAGCATTATAATGAAAAAAAGTTTTCTTATTCTTATTATCATTTCTACATTTATATCATTTGCTACAAATGCGTTTGCAAATATTGAAGTTAAAAACCTCCAAGCCCGCCCTTCAATGGGGAAACTAGGCAATAGTGCTGCCTACATGGATATCAGTAATAATTCTGAAGAAATAGATATCCTCTTAAGTGCAGAAACCAATATTGCAGAAAATTGTGAAATTCATAAAACTGTTGTAAGTAACAATATTCATCAAATGATTAAAATTGATAAGTTAGCTATACCTTCTAAAGGCTCAGTTTTACTTGCTCCACATAATATACATATTATGTTGATAGGTTTAAAAACTGAACTTAAAGAAGGTGATGAATTTACACTTAATTTAATTTTTGAAAAAGCTGGTAAAATTGAGATAAAAGGAAAAATTTCTAAAATTGAAGGCGAATTCTAATTTTTTTTATAAATAAAATAATTAGTAATTTAAACCTAAATCCATTTATATTTAATCTGCTAATATTAAAATCATTTTTTTGAACGTGATTTATATAGAACTTTAACGCAGTAACAATTAAATTAACTAAAAGATCGCCTTTAAAGAATTTATAATTTTTTTCTGTAATATATATTTTTTTAATAGCAAAATTTATTAATTCTTCTATATATGCGCGATCTTTTACGTTAAAATTACTTCTATTAAGAAGTTTTAAATTTTTCAAACTCTTCTTATTACCTTTTATAATAGCTTCAATTATAATAAAAAATGCAACTGATAGATTAGCAAAATTTTCATGTTCTCCAGCTGTATTATATTCAAGAATATTTTCAAGCAACAGTAATAATGAATTATACTTTTTTAGTATTATCTGATTTAAATTATATTCATCTATTTCTTCTTCAAGCTCAAGCTCACAACCATCAATAATTTCCTTTAAAAAATATATTTTTATTTCATCAGAAAATTTAGAGAATTTTGAAATAAGGGGATGATTATTTGGCTTGGAATCACTAATATTTTCAAGAGCCTCTCTCCACCAAGCAAATCTTACATATCCAATCATTTTATCATTTATTTTACTAGGTATCGAATTTATTTCGATAAATATGCTAATTATAGTAAGTAATTTCTCTGTATACTCTTTATTAAGCAGCAAACAAATAATATAAAGCTCATAATAATTTTTCTTTAAATCTTCTATAAAGTTTTTTTCGAGTGTGATTTTGTTCATTTTTAATCATCTAACTATAAATATTCTTGTAAAATCTAATTTTAATACTACTATGGTAATCAAAAACAAGAAATTTGAAACAGTTTTCTTTCAAAATTTGCTATAATTATTAAAAGGGTTATCATGAATAAAATATCACAAGCTTTATTAGAAAAGCAAATAAACCAGGTTAAAGCACCTTTTATTTTACCTAATCTTCCATATGATAAAAAAGCTTTAGAACCTAGTATTAGTAGCTCTACATTAGATTTTCATCATGGAAAGCATCATCAAGCATATGTTACTAATTTAAATAACTTAATAAAAGATACAGATCTTAATGATAAATCATTGGAAGAAATAATAAATATTAGTGCTAAAGACCCAAGTAAAGCCGGAATATTTAACAATACAGCACAAATTTGGAATCATACATTTTATTGGCATTCTATGAAACCTAATGGAGGAGGTGAACCTAAAGGTGAGCTTGCAAATAAAATAAATGAAGATTTTGGCAGCTTCGAGAAGTTTAAAGATGATTTTAAGGCTGCAGGTGCTACTCAATTCGGCAGTGGATGGGCTTGGCTAGTTCTTGAAAATGGAAAATTAAAAGTTACTAAAACTGCTAACGCTGATTTACCGCTTGTTCATAATCAAATTGCACTACTTACTTGTGATGTTTGGGAACATGCGTATTATCTGGATTTTCAGAATCGCAGGCCAGATTATCTGTCAATATTCTTTGAAAAATTAGCAAATTGGGATTTTGCTGAAGAAAATTATCAAAATTCAAAGTAAGTTTTTTAAAAATATTTCCAGTTTAGATATAATATAAGATTTAAACTGGAATTTTCTTATTTTCCTTTTACTTCCGGGACTGTCAAAAAATTTTCTTGAACGAATTTAAAGCGTTCAATTCTTTTATTATCTATATTTAGTTTTTCTTTGAACATATTTAAAGGTCTAGCCCAAACTCCGTAATCACCTTGCAAAGCTTGATAAATTACCAATTCTTCTAATGTTTCTGAGTGTCTTGCGATGCTTAAAACTTGATAAAAATTACCATTATAATGTTGATATATTCCTAAACGCATAATTTTTCTTATTTTAATAATTATTTTACCTCAAAGTTAAAGTAAGTATTTGAATAAGGTTCATCAATTAAATTATAATGCTACAACACTAAACATATAGTGTGATTAATATTGCTTTATTTTTTAAGCTTCAGTTTCCTCTATCGCCAAAATCTATAAAAAAGTATTATCCAGATTAACAAAACACAAAATAACCCATTTGTAGTATGTCTAAACCAAACAAAATCTTTTGATCGTAGTTTTCTTTGGAAAGTCCACATTGAAGAGCCGCCACTATATCTATTAAATGGATTTCCAATAAAAGTTGAAATATTTACTTTATTAGATAAAGTTTGTATAGGTGAACCGGTATATTTTATATCACTAAAATTAAGTTTGTCTTCAGAAGAAAATGCAATAGGAATATTTAATAATATAATTAATAGTAGAATATTACGCCTAATCTTCATACTAACATATCCTCTTCATTTAATGAATTTATAGAATGTATATTAAGTGATTTAAGCTTTCTGTGTAAAGCTGATCGTTCCATTCCTACAAAAGCAGCAGTTTTTGAAATATTCCCATCAAATCTACCCATTTGGGTTACTAAATATTGTCTTTCAAATATCTCTCTTGCTTCTCGAAGAGGTAATGTAAGCATATTACTGTTTTCTGATTTAATTATATTATTCTCAGTTGAAATTATTTCTGGAGGCAGCATATTAATTGTAATATATTCTTCTTCTGACCCTTGCATCATAATTAAAAGCCATTCAATTACATTACGTAATTGCCTTATGTTTCCCGGCCAAGAATAATTCTGCATTCCAACTATTGTTTCTTCTGTCAATTTTCTTGAGCCCAAACCAGAAGTCTCAGATAAAAATTTAATAAAATACTCGCTTAATAATGCTATATCTTCTTTGCGTTCGCTTAGTCTTGGTAATTTTATAGGCACTACATTTAATCTATAAAATAAATCTTGTCTAAATTTACCTTCATTAATCCTCTTTTGCAAATCTTGACTAGTGGAAGTTATAATTCGGACATCAACTTTGAATTTTTTTCCAGCTTTAGGCCTTTCAATTGTCTGATCCAGAAGAAATCTCAAAAACTTATTTTGAATATTTAATGACAAATCTGCTACTTCATCTATATATAAAGTACCACCATGCGCTAATTCTAATGCTCCTATTTTTCTAGGTTGTCCATTTATACTAGGCATTTCATCATCACCAAATAGCTCTGAATCAACCTCATTAGGATTCATGCCAATTGTATTTAAAATTATAAATGGTTCTTTTGTGCGCTTTGACTTCTTATGTATCAATTTCGCAAGTAGCTCTTTTCCCGTGCCAGATTCACCTGTAATTAATATTCTGCTTGCAGTAGGAGCAACTTTATCAACAAGAGATTTAATTTGTATTATCGGTTGAGAATTACCTATAAACTCATTTTTATACTTATTTGTTAATCGCAGTTCGTAGTTTTCTTTTAAAAGCTTCGATAACTCACAAGCTCTTTTAGTAGTGGTTACAAGTTTGTCTTCTGTAAAAGGCTTCTCAATATAATCATATGCACCCATTTTGATTGCACTTACAGCTGTTTCAATAGTACCATGACCGCTAATTATAATTACTGGAAGGGTAGGATATTTCTTCTTTAAAATTTCTAATATGCCTAATCCATCAAGCTCACTTCCTTGTAGCCATATATCTAAAATTACTACTGTCGGCACGTGCTCATTTATAAGCTTGAATGTTTCCATGCTTTCTGCAGCGCTTCTAGTTGTATATCCTTCATCTTTTAGAATATCACAAACTAATTCTCTAATATCAGCTTCATCATCAATAACTAATATATCGTAAGGCATATATAATTTTTCTCTTTATTTAAAGTATTGTTTAAGTTGTGGATTATACAAATTTATAATTATAGGTAAATAAAAATTTTATAACGGAAACTTTATTTTTACCATTGCTCCTTTTTTCTCTTCTTCAGAATTAAAAAATTCTAATGTTGCATTATGATCAATGAGTATTTTTTTTACTATAGCTAACCCTAAACCTGTACCCTTGGTTTTAGTTGTTATATAAGGCTCAGTTAAACGCTCAAAAATTTTTGTTGGAAATCCTTCGCCGTTATCAATAATTATTATTACTACAAAATTTTCTTCTATTGTTAAACTAATTTCAATGATACCGTTATTATTTTCAACAGATTCAATAGCTTCTTCAGAATTTTTCAACAAATTTGTAATTGCTTGATTGATTTGGGCAGGATCACAATTAATTATTATTTCTGAAGTTTCAGGAATATTTACTATATATTTAATATTTGGACATACACACTTCCTTGAAAATATTGTATCTTTTATTAAATTTATCAAACTAACATTTGTAAAATTTGGCGGAGGCATTCTAGCAAAATTCACAAATTCCTCTACTATTTTTCCTATCTCTGTTGCATGTCTTATAATTGTCTCATTATATTTGTTAAACGTTTCTACATCTGATATTTCATTACTATATTTCTTCTTAATTCTTTCAGCGGCAAGTTTAATAGGAGTTAATGGATTTTTAATTTCATGAGCAATTCTTCTAGCTACATCAGCCCATGCAGCACTTCTTTGTGCATTAACTAGTGCAGTAATATCATCAAATGTTATAATAAAACCTTTAATATCATTCTCAAGCTTCTCTACTATTATACTTACCAACCATATTGCTTTCCTACCTCCTCTAACTATAACTATTTCACCCGTAGCATGTGTATTCTTCATTGCTTCATCGAGCAACTCTTCCATTTCGTTACATACGTCATTGAAATTCTTGCCTATTACTTCTTTAGGCAATATATTAAGATGTATTCCAGCAGCCCTATTTAACATGGTAATTCTTTTATTTATTGACAATGCAATTACACCTGATGAAAGCTCAGTCAAAATTGTTTCGCTAAAATGTCTTCTTGAATCAATTTGCTTGGAAGCGGCAATAAGCTCGTTTCTTTGGTACTCTAATCTATCAGCCATTAAATTAAATGCACGCTCTAAGGTTGCAATTTCATCATTTTCTGGCCCAACTTTTTCAATACGAGCAGATAAATCGCCTATTTTTATCTTTTCTGTTATGTATATAAGAGTACTAATTGGTTTTACTAATGCGCTAGCGAATAATATACCGAGCCATATAGCAGTAAGTAATAAGAGTAAAGATACAATTACAAAAATGATTAAAAATTGAATTCTAAGAGAAGAAATTTGTGATTTTAACCTTTTATATTCATTAACAGCACCTTGAGTATTATGCATATGCTCAATTACTTGCTTATCAACAGGCCTACCAACCAATAAATAAGTATCAAAGAATTTATCCAATTTGATAAGCGCTCTAACTCTATCTTTTGTATCATTTGTTAAGATTACTATTTCTCCATTACTTGCTCTTTGAATCAAATTTTGTGGCAATCTTTCTAATTCATAAATTAACGAAAAGCTCATATTAGTTTTGGCTAGAATCATTTTGTCGCCTCGAAATACTAATCCTTCTGAAAGCAATCTAAGCAAGGCTTGGCTTGAAACAACTTTATTAAAGAAACCAATATTATTATAAAGCTCATATGCTTGTGCATTAAGATCACTTGCCATTGCAAAAGCATCGGCCTTTATATTTTCAGTATGTTCAATAAAATAATGCTCAGCCACTGCTACGGATTCACTTAAAGCAGTACTAACTCTTTCATTAAACCAAGATTCAATACCATAATTAAAAAAAAGCACTGAAAAAATTGCAACAATTATAGTAGGGATACTAGATACTAAGCTAAACATTAAAACTATTCTTGTCTGTAAGCGAGAACCTTCTATAATCTTATTTCTTCTTATCCATAAGCTAAAAAGCCGCCGGGATATAACTATTGTTAAAGCTAAAAATAAAACTAAGTTTACAAGTATTAATCCTTGAATTGAATAAGAATCAGTATCAAGTAGATTTGAGCTTCTTGTTATAGCACTATAAGTTGCAATAGCTGATAAGGTAGCAGCAATTATTAAAATTATTGCTAATTTTTTGCTTGATTGTATTTTATTTAAATATAATAAAAATAAATTGAATATATCTTTAAAATTCTTCATCTAGAATTATAATTTGCAGACGGACTGCCTTTTTGCTTTTTAACAGGTGATTTATGATTTTGTGAGCACTCATCAGCCCAATGCGATTGAACTTCAGGAGCTAAAATATGAGAATCTCTAAGAAGCACAGGACGTTTTAAATTCTCACGCGCTTGATCATTATTAGTTAAATCTTTTCCATATTTTATTAAACTTTGTATCTCTTTACCTTCAATTGTTAGAATAAATGATTTATCATACAGACTATCTTCTCTATTAGTTATAGGATTACGTCTTGTTGAAGCGACTCCGTAACTTTTGAACTTTTTCTGTAATTCAATTGAATCACTTCTACTTTCTAAAGGTTTAATTGACAAAATATTTCCATTAAAAGAAATTCCGCTAAATTCTTTACTGGTAATATTTTTAACAATATTAAAAATCTCCTCTTGATTAATATTGTCAAGTATAATCTCTTTATTCATTTTTTGCTCAAGAATATTTAACTTGTCGTCAAAGATTCTTTTTATTTTACTTGCTATCGCTAGTTCAATTCCTGCTATATTTGTTTTACTAAAATGAAAAACTTTATTACCATTAGGTTCTGTTATAATATTTTTATTAAAACTATTCAGAAAATTTTGAAGTTTTAATTCTGGAGCATCAATATATTCTTGCTCAGCCCTAGATATATTAAGCTTACTTAATTCATTACAAATAAATTCTGGATTAAAATCATTCTCATTTAATGCAAAAAAATTTATATGAGTATGAAAAGATTTTATAAGTTCCAATTGTTGTTGTATTTCAATATTATTTTGCATCTTTTACGCCGCCACTTCTAACTTAAGTTTATTGAAAGCAAATACCAAGCTATTTACTAATTTTTCCATCATTTCATCTGTATGCATAGGAGTTGGACAAATGCGCAAACGTTCTGTCCCTTTAGGTACAGTAGGATAATTAATATGCTGAACAAATATATCAAATTCTTCAAGTAATATTCTTGAAGCCTCACGGCTTAAATATTGATCCCCTATTAAAATCAGTACCATATGACTATCATTCTCTATAAAATTAATACCTGCTTTTCTAAGCATATGTTTTAATCTTGCTGTTCTTTCCTGGATTTTTTCACGTTCGTAATTACTTTCTTTTAAATATTTAATGCTCGCAATTGAAGCTGCCGCAAGCGAGGGGGGAATTGCAGTAGTAAATATAAATCCTGGCGCATAAGACCTAATTGCATCAATAATTAGATTATTTGCTGCAATATATCCTCCAATAACACCAAAACCTTTTGCTAATGTCCCTTCTATAATATCAATTTGATCCATTAAACCTTCTCGTTCTGCAACGCCACCTCCTCGTGGGCCGTATACTCCGACAGTATGAACTTCATCAATATATGTTAGCGCTTTATACTTCTTCGCTAATCTACAAATTTCTTTTATAGGTGAAACATCTCCGTCCATTGAATATATAGATTCAAAGATAATCAATTTTGGCCTTGATATATCTACTTTTTTAAGGATTCTTTCCAAATCTTCTGCATCATTATGCTTGAATATATATTTTTCAGCCTTACTATTTCTAATTCCTTCAATTATTGAGGCATGATTATTTTGATCAGAAAATATTATAAGTTCAGGAAGTAATTTACCAAGTGTAGAAATGGTAGCATCATTAGCAACATATCCCGAAGTGAACATAAGAGCAGCTTCTTTTTGATGCAAATCTGCAAGCTCATGCTCAAGCTTAGTTAACGGGTGATTAGTTCCACCAATGTTACGTGTGCCACCTGCACCCACACCCATCAGCTTTATTGTTTCAATTGCTGCATCAATAACTTTTTGATTTTGTCCCATTCCCAAATAATCATTAATACACCAAACTACTATATCCTTTCCAGTAGTATAGTCTTTTGCTAAGGGAAACTTACCCGCATATCTTCCTAAATCAGTAAATGATCTATAACGACCTTCAGCTTTAATAACATTAATAGCCTGATT
>JBKBYG010000021.1:0-25045 GCA_046313435.1 Alphaproteobacteria bacterium | reverse complement strand
AAAAAGTTGTTCAATATAGAAATTCCTTAATGTATTTAGCAAATCTTGACCCTAATTACCAAATACCATCAGAAGGAGCACAGCAATTAGTTGTATTTAATGATAAAGATAAAATCTTAGGATTAATTGTTAAAGAGATAGTGGATATTGTTGAAAATTCAATTGAAGTACTGAATCCTGCTTCAGATGATGAAAGTTTTTTTGGAGCAATGGTTATTGAAGGTAAAACTACAGATCTTATTGATATAAAATATTATTTCAGACAAATATTTAAGGATCATTTTGATGCGGCAAATGAAGATCAGGATAAATTAGGAAATATTCTATTAATTGATGATAGTCCTTTCTTTAGAAAATTTATACCACCTGCATTAGTTGCAAAAGGTTATGAAGTTATAACAGTTGAAAATGCTCAAAAAGCATTAGAGTTACTAGATAAAAATCATAATTTTACAGCTATTGTTACTGATATTAATATGCCTGTAATCTCTGGGATAGAATTTGCAGAAATTTGTAAAGATTACCCGCATTTAAAGGATATCCCTATTATAGCTTTATCATCAAATTCTACAGATAATGTTCATCGTATAGATAATAGATTATTTTACGAATTTATTGCTAAAACTAATAGTGATAGGTTAATTGAAGCAGTAAGTGAAATATATAATTCAGGAGATAAAGTAAAAGCATATGAACAATGATTTATCTCATTTAAAAGAAACTGATGATCAAAAAGAATATATATCTTTAAAGATAGGTGATCAGCATTTTGGAATTTCAGTTTATGCAGTAAGAGATATACTTGCTCCACAAAAAATTACATCAATTCCCTTAGCGCCAGTTGAAGTAGCAGGTTCATTGAATTTGAGAGGAAGAATAGTTACAGCAATAAATATAAAATTTATTCTTGATATTGATTCTAATATTGAATTGAATAAGTGCATGAGTATAGTGGTAGAGTATCAAGGTGAATTATATAGTCTCATAGTTGATTCTATAGGTGAAGTGCTTACTCTCTCAAAAAAAGACTTTATTCATAACCCTGAAAATTTTCCAAGTAATTTGAAGGATATTTCACTTGGTATATATCCCCTTAAAGACAAGCTGTTAATTATTTTGGATATAGAAAAATTACTCCAATCAATAGCAAAAAACAACTAAAGAGGAAAATAATATGAAATATTGCTTGATTGTTGATGATTCAAAAGTAGTAAGAAAATTTGCTAGGCGTATAATTGAGGAATTATCATTTGAAGTAGGAGAAGCAGAAAATGGTAATCAAGGGTTGGAAGAATGTAAAAAAAGAAAACCTGACGTAATAATATTGGATTGGAATATGCCTGAAATGGACGGTATGCAATTTTTGCAAAAACTTCGGTCTATGAAAGAGTACGATGTTGTACAAGTAATATTTTGTACTACTGAAAATGATGTTAGAAAAATTCAGTCCGCTTTAATTTCTGGGGCTAACGAATTTATTATGAAACCTTTTGACAATGAGATAATAAAAACTAAATTTTATCAATTAGGTATAATTGATTTATAGTAAAATATTGAGTTTTGTATAACTAAAAAGGTAGATTTTGTGAGTATTGATTTTATCAATGAGCCAATAAGGATAATGATAGTTGATGATTCAGCTGTTATAAGAAATTTTCTCTTCAAAGCTTTAGAAACTACTCCTGAAATTAAAATAGTTGCCAGTGCAGCTAATGGTAAAATAGCATTAGATTACTTAAAGAAATTTGAGTTAGAAATTGTGCTATTAGATATTGAAATGCCCATAATGGATGGTTTATCTGCATTACCAGAATTACGCAAGATTAAACCGGACTTGCAAATTATAATGGTGTCTTCTTTAACTCAGGAAAATAGTGAATTTACAATAAAAGCATTAAATTCTGGAGCTTCAGATTTTATTTTAAAACCTTCTTCTCATAATTCTAATTCATTAATAACATTTAATAAGGAATTAATAGAAAAAATAAAAGCTTTAGGGGGTGCTTACCGCAGGCATACAGCAGTTAAACTTAAACCTAATATAAATAGATATGTAGAAAATCCTACAAAAGCTGCCCATACTATAAAAAAGAAATTTTCAGCAATTGCAATTGCTTCATCCACAGGAGGCCCTCAAGCCTTATTAAAATTATTATATGGATTTAAAAAAGAATTTATCAAGAATTTTCCAATTTTCATTACCCAACATATGCCACCTTTTTTTACACAACAATTGGCAATGAGTATAGCAAAATCCACAGGATTAGTATGTAAAGAAGCACAAAATGATGAAAAAGTTGAATCTGGTATCATATATATTGCTCCTGGAGGATATCATATGCTAGCAGAAAAAAAAGATAGTAATATATATATAAATTTATCTGACGGACCAGCTGAGAATTTTTGCAAACCAGCTGCAGATCCTATGTTAAGAAGTTTGACAACAATATATCAAAAGAATTTATTGATCTTAGTTTTAACAGGCATGGGTAAGGATGGATTAGAGGGCTCCAAAATTGCTGTTAAGCAAGGTGCAACAATAATAGCGCAGGATGAAGCTTCAAGTATCGTTTGGGGGATGCCAGGGGCTATTGCTGCAGAAGGTATTGCAGATAGTATCTTACCCATTGATCAAATAGCAAAACATATACAAGAGTTATAAAACAAGGAAAATAATATGGACCTTTCTACTTCAGATTTTGACTTTATATCAAAACTAATAAAACAACGTTCAGGTATAGCCCTTACCAAAGAAAAACAATATTTAATTGATTCAAGATTAATTCCTATTGCAAAAAAATTAGGTTTAAATGAAGTTGTCGATCTTATAGCTAAATTAAAAAGCATAAATGATGAAGCTTTAATTAATGAAGTAGTAGAGACAATGACTACTAATGAATCATCCTTTATGAGAGATATTAAACCTTTTGAACAAATGAAATCTATAGTAATACCTTATATTAAATCTCAAGCGCCAGATAAAAAAAGTTTTCGCATATGGAGTGCAGCATGCTCAAATGGTCAAGAGCCTTATTCAGTGGCTATGTCTTTAAAAGAAGCGCCAGGTTTTGGAAACTATAAGTTTGAAATTTTTGCTTCCGATTTAACTACACACGTGCTGGAGAAAGCAAAATCAGGAATTTACACGCAATTTGAAGTTCAGCGTGGACTGCCAATCACTTTGCTGTTAAAATATTTCGAACAACATGGGGACAATTGGAAAATTAAAGATGAAATCAAATCAATGGTTGAGTTTCAGAAAATTAATTTAATTGAAAACTTTGATAGATTAGGAAAATTTGATATTATTCTTTGTCGAAATGTTTTAATCTATTTCGATTCAGCAACTAAACTTCAAATTTTAAATAATTTTACAAAGTTAATGAATCCATATTCGGTTCTTATGTTGGGATGTACTGAAAATATACTTGGTATGGAGAATAAGTTTAAATTTATAAAAGATTCTGCATCAATTTTTACTTTAAATAATTAGATTTACAATTTGAATTTATTTTTATAAATTAAAGTCTATTAAAAATTAAATTATACAAACTAGATAAGCTATATGAATAAAGACTATAGAATAGAGAAAGATTCTTTTGGGGAAATTGAAGTTGCACAAAATTGCTATTGGGGCGCTCAAACTCAAAGATCACTTCAAAATTTTAAGATAGGCGTTGAGAAAATGCCTGAAGATTTAATTAAGGCAATGATATTGGTTAAAAAAGCAGCTGCAAAAACCAATTATAAACTTGGATTGTTAGAAAAGCAAATATTTGAAGCCATAATAGAGGCAGCTAATAGTATTTTAAATGAGCCTGTCGAAAAAAATTTTCCTTTAGTTGTTTGGCAAACTGGCTCAGGCACTCAAACTAATATGAACGTTAATGAGGTTATATCAAATCGAGCAATAGAAATATTAGGAGGGGAAAAAGGATCTAAAAAACCTGTTCATCCTAATGACCATGTAAATATGGGTCAGTCTTCGAATGATACATTTCCTACTGCAATGCATGTAGCTACAGCAATGGTTATTCACAATAAATTACTTTTTGCATTAGATAGAATTAAATTAGAACTCGAAAAAAAGAGTAAAGAATTTCAAGACATTATTAAAATTGGAAGGACTCATCTTCAAGATGCTACGCCTTTAACATTAGGGCAAGAATTCTCAGGCTATGCCGCTCAAATTAAGTATGGTATTGAAAGAGTTAAAGCTACATTGCCTAGAGTTTATTATTTAGCTCAGGGCGGAACAGCTGTTGGGACAGGACTAAATTCTAAAGCAGGTTTTGCAGAAGAATTTGCAAATTCAATTGCTAATATTACTAATATTGAATTTAAAACTGCTCCTAATAAATTTGAAGCTTTAGCCTCTAATGACACTATGGTAGAGGTTTCTGGTGCAATAAATGTTCTGGCAGTGAGTTTAATGAAAATAGCAAATGATATAAGATTGCTAGCTTCTGGTCCAAGATGCGGCTTTGGGGAGTTATCATTACCTGAAAACGAGCCTGGATCATCCATTATGCCAGGAAAGGTCAATCCTACACAATGTGAAGCAATGACAATGGTGTGCGCGCAAATAATGGGTAATCATACTACAGTTACTATTGCTGGTTCAAATGGTCATCTCGAATTAAATGTGTTTAAACCAGTAATAATTTATAATTTATTGCAGTCAATTATTTTACTAAGTGATGCTTGTAATAGTTTTACTGATAATTGTTTAATTGGAATAGAAGCAAATACCAAGCATATTAAGCAAACAATGGATAAATCTTTGATGCTGGTAACTGCTCTTAATCCTTATATTGGATATGACCAAGCAGCAAAAATTGCAAAGTTTGCTCATACGAATCATATAACTTTGAAAGAAGCAGCGATAGAGCTTAATATCGTATCAGCTGAACAATTTGACGAATGGGTTTGTCCTGAAAAAATGATAAACACAAAGTAAAGTTTTAATTTATGGATCCAGTAAATCGATCAATTACCGATTATATAAAAAGTGGCAATTATTTTATTGATTCTAAAAATTGGTATTTTAGAAGCTTTATATACCCAATAGTCGAAAGATCGGTTTTAGGAGCTATTAGTATAATTTTTATAATAATTTTATTTCAAGTTTTATTAACTATTAATTCTTTATTTCCTATTAAGCAAAGAATTCCATTAATAATAAAGCTTCAAGATTCAAATGATAAGATTCCATTAATATCTACAATATCAAATAAAAATGAAAACCCGCAGGAATCGGTAAAAAAATATTTAATTAAACGTTATGTTGAAAATTGGGAATCGTATCAGTTTGATACTGTTGAAAAGCAAATTAATGTTATAAAAAATTCTTCTTCAAAATATATATTTAAGAAGTTCTATAATTATATTAGTTTAAATAATCCCGATAGTCCTTTATTATATCAAAAGCAAATTTCACGCATGGTGCAAATAATTTCAATGGATTTCGATGATGATGAAAGTAATGTTGTTGTACAATTCACAGTAAATAGTATAGATAATAATACGAAAAATGAAACATTGACAAGATGGATAGCTAATATTAATTTTCAAATAGAAGATATAGTAACTCTAATGGAATCAAAAGAAAGTAAATCTTTAGATTTTATTGTTACTGATTATCAAGTTAGACAAGTGAATTAGATGAAAACAATTTTTTTTACCTTTATTATAATTTTCTCGCTTTTAAATAATGCTTACGCTTTGCGAGAGGCTAAACCAACTGCAATAGATAAAAGAATAAGGGTTATGGTATATAACCCAAATGATGTATTTAAATTTATTGGATATTATGGTTATCAAGCGAGCATCGAGTTTGCTGATGGTGAAACCGTGGATACTATATCGTTAGGAGATACTGTTGCTTGGCAAATTGTTCCTGCTGGAAAAAGGATTTTTATTAAACCTATGGAAGCTGATGCTACAACAAATATGACAGTAATTACAAATAAAAGATTGTATCATTTTGAACTACATGCTAGTGAAGCAATAGATATTAATGATCCTGACATGGTTTTTGCAGTAAAATTCTTGTATCCTGATGAAGCAGGTGGTACAGCTGTACAGCAATTTGCAAGTTCAACTGAACCTGATCTTTCAGAACCAGGAAATTATAACTTTAATTATGCGATAAGTGGACCAGAAAAAATTTCTCCAACTAAAATATTTGATGATGGAGAGTTTACATATTTCCAATTTAAGGATAAGAATGCTGAAATACCTGCATTTTTCATGGTTGAACCGGATGGAACCGAATCAATCATAAATTACCGTATTTCTGGAAAATATGTAGTAATTGAAAGAGTAATAAGTAGATATACTCTTAGATTAGGAAAAAGCATAGTTTGTGTGTTTAATGAAAATATGCCTTTATACAAACAATAAGTGATATAATATTATAACATTAAACTTTGCTTGAAATCTTGAAAATATATTTTATTTTGCCATGAGATTTGTTGGCTATTATATAATATTTCTTTTATTTGATTACTAATAGCTCGTGTGTTAGAATTAGAAAAAGCTTTTTTTACAAATCTCTGAACTTTAGGGAAATACTGGCTATTTAATACTGAAACTTCATTTTTTGCAGCTGGTGAATCTTTTATATTTTCCTGAAAATTAATCAGTTTATCTATTGTATGTGGGTTTAATGCAGGTGCATAAAAAGATAAAATTTCCTTTTTGCTATCTTTTGCTAACTTGAAGTAGTTTATTGTAAATATTACATCGCAAGCCTTTTGAAAAACTTCTAAATTAAAAAAGAATTTATAATTTTCATAGTATTTTTTAAAAATGTCTATGTAAGAATGTAAGCCTATTCTTTTTAAGTCAGGTCTTACTTGGGCACCATAAGCTGACAATTCAAGCATTATAGATTTAATATTATATTCGAGTTTAGGATCTAAATCTTTATGCCTAAATATCACCATATCCGCAAAAGAAATCCCTTCATATGTTGTGCTGCTTAAATAAGCTGAATATAAATAAACTGGATCGATTTGTCTTTGATCAGCTTCAGTAAATGCTGTTTTGCCGTCTTTATTTTTTATATTAGGATTAGCACCAGCTTTGAGTAATTCATGAACGGATTTAAATTTTAGATTTCTTGCGCTTAAATGTAAGGCAGTGTCACCTTTATTGTTTTGCTGATTAACATCTACGCCATGTTTAATTAGAAATGATAATGTTTCAATCTCTTCTTTTGCAGCAGCTATTTGTAAAAGGGTACAGAAATTCCCATTATAATAAATTAGCTTTTCATTAATATATCTATTTTTTAATGAGGAAGAGGATTTTTCAAATTTAGTATTGGGCATATAAGAGTAAATATATTAACTGTTTAATTAAATAAATATGTTTAATATATCTAATTAGATTTGTCAAATAAATTAGTTTCTTTTAATAAATAAAAAATTTCTTTAAAATAATTTATAAGTAGTGTAGTAAATTAAAAATTATATAAATAAAATTCAAAGTATGGTTTATGAAATTTATAAAAGGAATGAAAGACAATATTAAACGCGAATTAAGTTTAAAATCAGAAAAATATTTTTGGTTATGTTATATCATAGGTTTATTGGCAACCTCAATAATAGCATATTTTAAATTTGAAAGCATTTCTGAAGCATTATTTGTTGATTTAATATGCTCAATCCCAGTTTTTTGTGGAACAACAATATTATTTGTATGCAGCAGAAGCTGTTATAAAACAGCAAAAGAAATAAACGCAGATTCCGATATTGAAAAAGGTAAAACTAAGTTAATTGAAAATGCAAAAAATATTCAGAGTAGAAATTCCTATTCAATAATAAATGAAAATACACCTTTATTACTGGAAGAAGAAAAAATACTAGAAAATCAATACAAAGGATCTTCTATTCCACAGAAAACTGAAAATAGGTGGGAAAACAAGATTCATAAAAGCGGTTCTAAGGAAATTATAATTTAATATAAGGGGTAATGAATAATTAAGTTTTACCAATATATGAAAGAAGAACTTCACGCGCCTGCACCATCCTGGTTTGGTAAAGCTCTGTTTGGCGGATATATTTGTAGTTTAGGAGTAATATTCTTAGGAATCTATCTTCTGTCAGGAAATATAAGTTTTGCGATTATAGGGAGTTTAGTATTAAGTGTGCCCATATATTGTATATCAAGTATAATTATGGTTGGTTTAACGAGTTGTTGTAGTGTATTAAAAACAATTAAATGTGAAAATGACGAAATCAAAAGACTTTATGAAATAGAAAAAGAACAAAATATTAAATTTGCTGAAGTTGCTTCAAATTATCTTTCGAATTTAAAAACTCAAGAAAAAAAAGATAATAACGTAGATGAAAATACTCCATTACTTGCTGTACATAATAACAATGAAACTAAAGAAGTTGTAATTGAGTTTGAAAGAGATAATTATTTGTCTGAAATTTTAAAGAGTGTAAAATTACAAAAGGAAAATCCAGACAAAGGTAAAATGATTCTGGAGAAATTAAAACAGAAATTGCCAGCTGATCCTCAAACTAAATCAATATAATAAATTATTATATAAAGGTACTTATGATTAAATTTCTTAAATATCTTAAAAAAGCTTCTTGGGAAAGTAATAATAACATTCCTAAATCAACTTATATAGGATTTGGCTTAACATTTATTTTAGGCATGGCAGTTACGTCTATCACTACTCATATGTATATAGGTCTTGATGTTATAACTACTATAGTGGCTGAAATTTTTTTAGCTGTGCCAGTCTTGATAGCTTCAGGTGGAATAGCACTATGTTGTATGGGATTGCCTAATGCTGTAAAAAAATCTTTCAAAGATTATAGGGAAGCAAAATTTGAGCAAAAACAGTATGAAATCAGAAAAGAACAAAGTATTAAATTTGCTGAAGCTGCTTCAAATTATCTTTCAAATTTAAAAACTTCAAATAATAAAGAGAATATTGTGGATGAGAATACTCCATTACTTGCTAGTGTGAATCAAGATATTGAGAAAAAAGAAGTTGTAATTGAGTATGAAAAAGATAATTATTTGTCTGAAATTTTAAAAAGTGGAAAATTACAAAAGGAAAGCCCAGATAAAGGTAAAATGATTCTAGAGAAGATAAGCGCTAAAAATACAAACCCAGATTTAATAAGTTTGGTATAGTATTTTAAAAAATTATTTACAGGCTCAATTTAAAATATTATATCTTCTTTAACTAATGAGTACATATAAAAATCTTTAGTTTCTCCTTTGAGAATTCCATAATTTCTCATTGTACCATCACGTTTAAATAAAGATTTCTCAAGAACTTTGATTGAGCCATAATTATCAGTTGCTACGGTTGCTTGAATACGTATAGCATGCATCCTAGTAAAAGCAAAATCGCATATTGTCTTAACAGCTTTAGTCATTATGCCTTTGCCCCAATAATTTGCGGATAAGTCGTAACTTATCTCGACTCGCTTGTGAGTACGGTTCCAATTATTAAAACCACAAGTTCCAATTAAATGACCAGAATTTGCTTTAGTAATTCCCCAATATATACTTCTTCTATATTTATACAAATTTGCCCAGTACATTAATTCTTCTTCAGCTTCAATAAGAGAAGAAGGTGTATCGTCATCAGATAGATATCTACTTACCTTTGGATTACAGATATAATTATAAAAAGATTTTGTATCATTGCTAACTATTTCTCTTAATCTAATATCTGCAAGATTTATAATAGGAAATTCATTAAAAATATTTTCTGTCATTGTTTTATCTATTAATTTGTGTGTCTTCTTGCTTTTCAACAATATGCTTTGTCCAATTTCTTACAGTGCTTGTGCCAGCCGTTCCAAGTATATTTAAGCCTAACCTATATAATCCACCTGAAGAAAATTGTCTAACACCTTGAGTTTTTGCAATTTCAACTGCAGTTTTGTAAACATTTTTTATAGTAGAAGCATCTTTTTTTTCTTTAAAACTTTGCTGCTGAGTTTTTATTACATCAAAAGGATTTGTAATTAAAGTAATAATACTTCCTGAGATAACTGCAGAGGCAAATATATTAAAAGTGCTAGACTTAGATTCAAAGTTTTTATTTATATAATCATCACAGCTTAAGAATGTTGCCCAGTTTAAAAATGTTTTGTAAAAATTTGCTTCAAGTCCAAGAGTAAATATTTTAGATTTAGTATTAGCTACTATTTCTTTTATAGTAATTTTATTTTTATTTGTTATTTTTTGAGTAATAATATTTTCAATAGGGTTTGTGAAGAAAGTGTTAAAAGTAGATATTAATAGTCCTGAAGAAATATTTGCTATATTCTTATATTCAGCAGTTATTGAGCTAAACATTATTTTCTCATTCACATGTAAAAACATACCATTTATACCATCTTTGGCAGTAACTCGAGCCATGGCAGGTATTACTCCGCGCCATAAAGCTCTTATTCCATCATGTCTTGTTATATCTTTAATATACTCAGAGGAAGACTTGGTCCGATCAATTTGAATAAGTGTTTTTAAAAGATATATAGGATGTGTAAGAAGCACTTGCAACGCTCCAATGCCTCCTGATAAAGCAAAAATTTGTGCTGAAGGGTTGTGTAAAGTTTTTACATATAGTAAGTCAAAGTTTTCACTTAAGCGAATTTTTCCTTTTTTAATAATTTCTTTAAATTTTTTGATCTTAATTACTTCTATTAAATTTTGTTCTGTCATTTATTTTATAATATTCCAAAATTGATATACTAAAATCGAACTTGTTTTAAAGAAGCTAAATTATAGTTAATTATTTGTTTATATAGTAACTATAATTTATTAAGTTTATGTAAATTTTAACTTATAAGAAATGCAATCATTAATGGAACATAGAATAAAGCTAAAACAGTACTTGCGAGCACAGCTGAAGCAGCTTTTTCAGGATGAGATTTCATGAGGGATGCAATTATAACAGTATTTGCTGCTAATGGAACAATAGAAAGCATTTTTAAAATTTTATGTATGTTATCGTCATAAATATGTAAGTAATTTTGGTCAATTAATACTAAGCTAAACATTATAAGCGGCCATACGATAAATCTTGCTCCCAAGCTTAATCCAATAAATTTAAAATCTATAGACATGTTAGTTACTGAAGCTAATCCTAATCCTATTAGCATCATACCTAGAACTGAATAGCATCCACGGATATTGTTCATAAATGTATCAAACATAGGATGCACATTAATATGAAGTGAACTTACAACACAACCAAGTATAAAAGCATGTAACATTGGCAGTTTTAAAACACGTTTTATTGAATCGCGAGTAGTATAATTATTTTTTGCAGTAATAAAAAATCCTAATGAATTTTCATATAAAGTTATTCCAAGCATAGCTGTTACATAAATCCCAATGTAATCTTTATCGAATAACTGCATCACTATGGGTAATCCAAAATAACCAGCATTGCCATTGCCTGCTGTAAAAGCTAAAAGATTCGCTGTTGAGTCTCTCCAAATTAATTTTCCAATATTATAAAATACTAAGCATATAAAACATGCAATGATATATAATAGTAATGGAAGGGCTAAAGTAGATTGAGTAATAGAAGCAGTAGCAACACTGTAAAAGAAGAATATTGGGCTAATTAGATAAAACACTAATGAAGCAATTGAAGAACGATCAACTTGCAAAAATTTGCCAGCTATAAATCCAATCAATACTTTGATAAAAAGAGGAATAATTTGAAAAAAAATTGTCCAGAATATTTCCATGTTATTTAAATAATGCCTTTATAAATATATATAGTTATTTAATGGAAAGTTGGGCATCGTCACTTGGCTTACTATTTATAAGCTTCTTTCTTTGCACTAATCCAACTGAAACAACTATAATCATAAAAGCGATAAACTTGCTAATTTAAAAAATTTATCGCTTTTATATAATAAACTAGAAGATCTATAAATTGGTTAGAATATATACACAAATATATATAAAAATAACCAAACCACGTCAACGAAATGCCAATACCATGCAGCAAATTCTAAGGCTAAATGCCCTTTGCCTTTATCAAAGTCACCTTTTTTAGCTCGAATTAAGCATACTAATAAAAATATAGTTCCAATAAGAACATGGGCTCCATGAAAGCCAGTAGCCATGTAAAAATTTGAAGCATATACACCATCTTTAAAAAGAAAAGGAGAGTGCATATATTCTATAGCTTGCATACAGCTAAAAAACACCCCAAGTATTACAGTATAAGTCAAAGCTTGAATTAAGTCCTTTTTGTTATTTTCAATTAGAGCATGATGCGCCCATGTCACTGTTGTTCCAGATAATAATAATATTAAAGTATTCATAAAAGGAATATCCCAAGGATCAAATTTTTCAATTCCTGCAGGCGGCCAGATCCCTTCTTTTATTGCCCATACTTCGCCTGGTTCTAAAATATTCACAGGATCAAAACTTGCTTTAAAATAAGAGAAAAAGAATGCATAAAAAAACATTATTTCTGATAAAATGAATAAGGCCATTCCTATTCTTAAACCTTGTTGCACTATTTCTGAATGAGCTTTATCTCTTATTCCTTCCGTAACAACATCTTTCCACCAGCAATATACTGTTGAAATGACAAGTAGTAGACCTAAAGGTAATACAAAATGCCCAATCATATATTTATGCATAAATAGGATTCCTCCAATCGCCAGTATTAATAGCGAAAAAGAAGTAGCTATAGGCCAAGGGCTAGGATTCACTAAATGAAAGTTATGCCCAACTTTTGCATTTGATTCTTTAATATTGTTATGCGCCATGATTGCTCCATTTCTATTCTTATATAATATTTAATATAATATAATATTTTTTTTATAAAATAAATTGATTTATAAGTGCTTAATTTATTTGAGCTTTAGAAGCACCAAATAATAATTCACATTCTCTAGAAGTTACTGTTAAAATATAATTTGCATCTGTTCCGGTGTAAGTACTGTCTTGCTTAGTTCCTGTGCCATTAGCAGAACTTATACAACTATAAGAACTTGAGCTTACCATAGCTATAACACTGCCAGTTGTAGCATTACCGTCATCAATCTTAAAGTCAATATTTGAAGCGTCAATTGGGCTTATTGAGCCATTTGTTAAGCCGAGTCCTTTATTATAATATAATAAATTTATCTCATTTGCTTGCCAAATGTTATAAATATTTTGATTAAATGAGTTTAATGACCATGAATTTGCAGTAATTTCTGACATTATTATATCACTTGTGCCATTATAAAATTTATTAAATAAAAATCCTCCTGCTTGTAGATGCTGAGGCATTAAGTATAATTCCGCTGATGTATCTACTAAACCGTTACCATTGCCGTTACCTGCAACTGAAAGTCCAGAGGCTACTTTTGGAAGAACTGACTGAGCATTAATCATATCCCCGGGTACTGCATTGTAGGAGTTCCTAAAATTTGAAACTGCAGTTCGGTAAAGTTCATTTTCGTTAATTATCTTTCTAAGATTTGCAGCATTATATATTCTGTTTCCTACGAAGACACACGAGAATATAAATCCAATAATAACTAAACTTATAGATAATTCAGTTAGTGTGTAAGCTTTACAAGAATTCTGGTTAAAAGATTTTCGCATTATTTTTTAATTTTAAAAAAACTGTAGGATAAAGTAATAGTATCAATACCTCTTAACTCTAAATCTTCTTCAATTTTAGGATCTATAAAAAAAGATACAGGCATATCAACTTTTTGTTTAGGTAAAAGTGTTTGTTCTTCAAAGCAAAAACATTCAATCTTATTGAAATATAACCCTGCCTGGCTAGGAGTAACATTATATACAGCAGTTCCTGTAGTCGATTCTTCAGATAAATTTTCTGCGTTATAGAATACTAAAGCAGTATCACCAGTTTTAATTTTGACTTCTTTTTGTAGAGGAGAAAATTTCCAATTTAAACTTGGTTCAATGTTTGAATCAAATCTTACTGTAATATAATTTCCTTTAATAGTTGGTGCTATTGCTCCTATAGCAGTTCTGGGTGTGCCGCCATACCCTGTGACTTTACAAAATATGCTATATAAGGGCACAGAAGCGTATGCAAGTAAACACATGCCTAACACTATACCGCATAAGCTATAGGCTAATCTTTTATTATTCATTATTATAAATTAAACTTTAATAATGTTACAGAGAAAAATAATATTACAGTTATTAGTAATATTACTAATAAAATATAGTTTTTCTTTCTCTTCCTTGTGTGAATTTCGCTAATTGGCATTATATAATTTTAACTTTAAGAAAATATTGGGTAGTAAAATAACTTATCTAAGATTAGCATAGAAAATAAAACAAATAAATAAATTATTGAATATCCAAACAATTTTGGTGCATATATATTATTTTTTCTAAACCATATAACAAAGGCAAGTTGTAAAAATTGTATATTTAGCAATATTGTGGAAATCAAATATAGTGCTCCTTTATTCAAGTAAAAACCAAATAAAATAGTAAATATCCCCATTATTATACTATAAATTAATATTTGTTTTCTGGTTTCGTCTTCTCCTGCTACTACAGGCAGCATTGGGATATTTGCTTTTTTATAATCAGACGATTTATATAACGATAATGCCCAAAAATGAGGAGGGGTCCAAAGAAAAATTATCAAAAAAAGCATTATAGGCTCGATTGTCAAAGAATTTGTTACTGCGCACCAGCCTATGATAGGAGGGAACGCGCCTGCAGCTCCACCTATTACTATGTTTTGTGGAGTTCTTCTTTTAAGCCAAATTGTATAAATAAATACATAAAATAAAATTGCAGATAGTAAAAAAAATGCTGATAAAAAATTTATAAAAACAGCCATTATAAAAACTGAAGCTATCGCAACTATAAGGGCAAATTCTAATGCATTAGTAGGGTTAATTTTGCCAGTGGGAATAGGGCGGTTTTTGGTTCTAGACATTATTTGATCTATATCGCGATCATACCACATATTAATTGCTCCTGCAGCTCCCGAACCTAAAGCAATACATAATATTGATATAAAAGCAAGTAAAGGGTGAATATTGCCTGGGGCTAAATACATTCCTGTAAAACCAGTAAATATAACTAAAGACATTACTCTAGGCTTAAGTAAACTAATATAATCTTTAATTTCAGTTTCGTAATGATCTGATGTAGTATAGTTATTTTTAGTAAAGGATTGATTTTCTGCCATTTTATAAAAAATATATTATATAATATTTAAGGTAAAATTAGCTTTTTAAAGCTGCTTAATAAAACTAAAAGTAATATAATCTAAATATGATTATATATTCAAACTTTATTTTGTGAAAATCTTTAAATGATAAAAAAAATAATATTAAGGAAGAGTCTTTCTCTATATAAGAAAAAAGAATGTTTAGAACGAATTAAGTTAATTTTGTTAATAAATTGCATTGAGTTTTTTTATAAAATAAAAAGCGACACTATTTATAGAATGGTGCCGCTTTAAAAATATTTATGATTTTAGAAAGTGCAGAATATTATTCAGTAATATCTACATAAACAGCTTTACCTATTAAAGTAAATCGTCATATAACTCATTACCATAATACATACCTAAAACTCCGCCAGCTACTTCTAAGCCTATTTCAATACTAGTGCCGGATATACCTAAAGTTTGTTCGCACAAGGAGGATATAGAATTGCCTATAACAAATCCAACAGTTGTACCAAAAAAAGTTCCAGGATTGAACGGAGACAATGAGGTGCTCATAGAATTATCAGAATCAATAACTTCGTTATAAAGTTGATTGCCATAATTCATTCCTAAAATACTACCTCCTACTTGAAAAGCAATTGCAAGATTAGGTTGAGTATAAGGTTGAAAATTCCATATTAAGCTATTCAAATAAAGTAAATTATTTCCAAATGAATAACCTAATGCTGCACCTAAAGCAGTTCCGGAGTTAAAATTTAAAAAAGACATTCTAGTTCCTTATTGTATTATTAAAATTAATAATACAATAAGTTAATTTTTTATAATTGTCAATTTTTAAATTAGTTAATTCTTGGTAATTTTTCAAATGTATGGAATGGAGGAGGTGAGCTAACTGTCCACTCAAGAGTATTTGCTCCTTCACCCCATGGATTATCAGGGCAGGGTTTACCATGTCTTAAAGTATGATATGCTACATATACAAAGAATAATGAAGCGGCCATGCCTATGACCGAACCAACTGTAGAAATATAGTTCCATCCCATAAATGCATCAGGATAATCAGGAATACGACGAGGCATGCCAGCCATACCTAGAAAATGCTGAGGGAAGAATGTTAAATTCACTCCAATAAAAGTAAGCCAAAAATGTATTTTGCCTAAACATTCAGAATATTGACGACCGGAAATTTTGCCAATCCAATAATAGAATCCTGCAAATGCAGCAAATAATGCACCAAGGGCCATTACATAATGAAAATGCGCAACTACGTAATAAGTATCATGAAACATTCTATCGAGAGAAGAATTTGATAATACAACTCCTGTTACACCTCCAACTGTAAATAAGAATATGAAACCTACTGCAAACAACATAGGAGTTTTAAATTCAATTGATCCTCCCCACATTGTTGCAATCCAGCTAAATACTTTAATTCCTGTAGGTACTGCAATAACCATTGTAGCTACTGTAAAATATGCAAGTGTATTAACACTTAACCCTACAGTAAACATATGATGCGCCCACACTACAAAACCAATAACGCCAATTGATATAATAGCATACACCATACCGAGATATCCAAATATAGGCTTTCTTGAAAAAGTAGATATCACATGACTTATAATACCAAATCCTGGAAGGATAATAATATATACTTCAGGATGGCCAAAAAACCAAAATAAATGTTGGAATAATACTGGGTCACCTCCTCCAGAAGGCTCAAAAAAGCTTGTGCCAAAATTTCGGTCAGTAAGCAACATAGTAATTGCGCCACCAAGGACAGGTAAAGCTAATAGAAGCAAAAACGCAGTAATTAAAACAGCCCAAGCGAATAATGGCATTTTATGTAATGTCATTCCTGGAGCGCGCATGTTAAAAATTGTAACAATAAAATTTATTGCACCAAGTATTGAGGATATTCCTGCTAAATGGAGGCTAAGTATAGCCATATCGACAGCTGCGCCGGTTTGGCCTACGCTACTTAAAGGGGGATAAATTGTCCACCCTGTTCCAGCGCCACCTTGTACAAAAGCTGAGCCCATAAGTAAGATAAATGAAGGAACAAGCAGCCAAAAACTAACATTATTCATTCGGGGGAATGCCATATCAGGTGCGCCAATCATTAAAGGTACAAACCAATTACCAAATCCTCCCATTAATGCAGGCATAATCATGAAAAACACCATAATTAAAGCATGTGCAGTTAGCATTACGTTATAAAATTGGTGATTGCCTCCTAAAAACTGATTTCCAGGTTCTGCAAGCTCAAGCCTTAAAAGAACTGACATTAGTCCGCCAATGATTCCAGCCATAATTGAAAAGATTAAATAGAGTGATCCAATATCTTTGTGATTAGTGGAAAATATCCATCTTTTAATACCAGTTGGATGCTCATCATGGTGAATCTCTGGGGTTGATAATATAATATCGTTCATGTTTTCCTCTTATTTTAAAGATACGTATTGCACAGGAAGGTTAGCATATTTTTGTTTAGCTTCTGAAATCCATTTCTCAAAATCTTCTTTAGAAACAACTTCTACAGCAATAGGCATAAATGCATGGCCCACTCCACATAATTCAGAACACTGGCCATAATAAATTCCCGGTCTTTCAACATTAAACCATGCTTCGTTTATTCTTCCTGGAACAGCATCTGTTTTAATTCCAAATGAAGGTACTGCCCAACTATGAATCACGTCTTGTGAGGTAGTCAATATTCTAATATTCGTATTTACAGGTAGTATAACTCTATTATCAACTTCAAGGAGTCTTAATTGTCCTTTCTGGAGTTTATCATCACTTATCATATAGCTATCAAATGAAAAATTTCCATGATCCGGGTATTGATATTCCCAATACCATTGATGTCCAACTATTTTCAGAGTCATATCTGCAGATTTAACTACATTGCTGTAATATAAAATCCTTAAAGATGGTATTGACACGCCAATTAAAATTACAACTGGAATTAATGTCCAAATAATTTCAATAAAACTATTATGTGAAGTTTTGCTGGGTGTTGGATTATTGCTTTTGTGAAAGCGAATACAAACATATGTAAGTAAAAATAATACAAGTAAACAAATTATAACACAAATAATATGGAGAAAATGCTGGAAACTCAAATATTTATGCATTATAGATGTTACAGGTGCTTGAAAATCCATTTGCCAAGGACGAGGATAATCAGCGTAAGAAGCATCCGCAAAAAATAATGCTATTAATAAATTTACTAAAGAAAAAATTTTATTTCTCATTTAAAAACACTTCCTGAAATAGTTTAATTGCAAAGCAACATTATTATTTGATTTTACAATAAGAAATAGTTTTTTTGCAAGAAATTATTGTAAATTCTCGATTTAAAAGGTAAATTTTATTTTAAATAATAAAATCTTGAACAATAATAGTAAAGATATGTGAAAATGAAATATTAGCTAGTTGTTATTAGTAAATAGTATCATCATTCTACATGTTACGGATTTATCACTTAATATATAATTAGAAGGGGTAGAATAGTAAACATTTGTGACACATGTATTATTCGAAAGATTGCTAGAACTTCTTATACTAAATACATTCCCTTTATAGGCTATCCCATCGTCAATTTTTTTATCTATATAAAAAGCATCGATTGCATTAAGAATAGGTCCATTAGCATATTGGTTAAAAGCGCCGTTAAATGATCCAAATTCTAAAAAAGTTGCACTAATCCCATAAACACCTTCTGTATATACATCATAGGTTCCTGCACTATATACCGAAACAGGTAAGTTTTTACCTATAATTTTTCTAGTCCCAGATTGTAACCCGCCTACATAAAATTCTGCAAGCATTCCTCCAAGGTAAAGATGCTGATATACATATGTATCTTCAAGTGGTGTATTGCTATTTGCACCGCCCTCTACTGCATTATTCCCGTTGCCATTTGCGGTTCCAGCTGAAGGCCAAATAGTAGTAGCAGCATTAAAATCACCAGGAAGAGCATTATATTGACTTTTGAAATTATTTAAAGCCACTCTATATTTATAGATTTCTTTGATAACAGCCTTTAACTTTGACTGATTTATTAAATCTGCTGCACCATAAATACTACCAAGAATTAAGCCAATGATAACTAGAACTATAGACATTTCTAAAATTGTAAATGCCTTTAATTTATTGTGCATGATATTTATTTTCATAATCAATATAATCTAAAACTTCTTTAATTAACGGGATAGTTATATTTCTTTTTTCTACCAAAGATTTTTTATCAAGTGCTTCAACGAATTTTTTCAGATTTGCAAATGAACGCTCTATCCTTGGAAGCATATAATTGATAATTTGAGTATTAACCCTTAAATGACGATCTGCAAAATATTTTAATAAAATTTTAGAAAGTAATTCATCATCAGGTGCTGAAATTTCTATATTAGGAAATGAATATAAACGGGAGCTTAAATCTAGCAATTTTATAGAAATGGCTCGCGGTCTAGTATTCATAGTGATAAGAAGAAATTTTTTCTTTTCAATTATTAAATTTAATAAATGTAGTAATTTAATTTCTAAATCAATCCATTCTTCGAAATCTTCAATTATATAACAGTCTGTCCTATCTAATAATTCATTCGGCGAATATTGATAAAATGCTAATTTTGATAAAAACTTGGCATTTGATTTCCTTTGCCATATATGAGACAAATGTGTTTTTCCACAACCTTCAACTCCATAAATTAGAAGAATATTATGATACAGCCTGTTACCCCAATTTGGCCAATTATTTATAGTTTGAATTGCTGCTTGATTTGAAACTGACACTATATAATCTTCATTTGAATAATTTTCAGATTCATTTAGTTCAAAAACAAATTGTTGCAAAATTGGTTACCTATATATTTAATTTTTATAATAACCGCTTTGATAGTAATTTTCTAGTAAAGTTTCGATTAATATTTTTAATATGGCAGCAATTGGAATAGCTAATATCATTCCGACTAATCCAAATATATTCCCACAAACTAACATTGAAAAAATTATCCATACTGGATGTAATCCTATTTTGTCACCTATAAGCTTAGGAGTAATAAAATTTCCTTCAATAATTTGTCCTATTACGAACACTAAAATTATTACACCAATATTACTTAGGTTCGGAAATTGTATAATGGCTACAATTATAGTCGTTAATGAACTTATAATAATTCCTATGTAAGGTATAATGATTAATATTCCACATACCATTCCTAAAAGTAAAGATGATTCAAAATTTAGTATTTTAAAGCACACATAATAGTAAATGATTAACAGTAAACATACATTCATTTGCCCTCTAAGGTAATTATGCAGTATATTATCAATAAGTTTAAATTTAGTTTTAAAAATTTCAATCTTCGATTTAGGAATAAAGTTATTAAAAGATAAAATGATTTTATTATAGTCCCTAAGGAAATAAAAACTTATGATTGGAGTAAGAAAAATAAGAGAGATTAAATTTAAAATTGACAGGCTCGAGTTCCACACATTTTGTAAAATAGATATAATATACTTGAACAAGTAATTAGCGACACTTGTAATACTATCTTCAATCTTATATTGTAGGCCTTGATTCCCATTAAAAAAACTATTAACAAAATTGCTTGGTATTTTGTTTTGTAAAACTAATTTATAGTCCGCAAATCGACTAATTAAATTATTCAATTCATTATAAATTTTGGGTATAATTAAAGAAAAAATTAGCGTAAAAATTAAAATAAAGAAAATTATTATAATAGATACTGTTAAGTTTTTAGACTTAATGATTGTATTTAATCTAGTCTCTAGAGGATGAAATATATATGCAATTATGACTGAAAGAATGAACGGAAATAATATATCTTTTATATAATATAATCCTACTATAGAGATAAATAATATACTTATCCAAAAAAAGTTATTTTTAAACTTTGACATTTTAATCTACAAGGTTCTTTATCTCATCATAATATGAATTGTTTCTATTAATTAATTGAGACTGGTTACTATCATAAATCATCTCGATCTTATTTATGTATTTATAATCTTCCGAAAACTGGAATATTTTTACTGCATCATATATAATGTTTTGACTATTTATTAAAGTAATATTTTTTGTTATATGAGCAATTAAACTTAGAGAATCATTATCATTGCTGTATATGCCTTTTATTGAAACGCTTGAAAATAGTATATTATAGAAATATTCTTTATAATACGCATCTGGATTAATATCTTTATGTGTAGGGGAAGTGATTTTTGCTGTAGTTGAAAAAAGTTCCATTAAACTTTTCCAGTCACTCTTTTCTATAGCACTAATATAAGATTTGATTAAAGTCTCTCTCATATTTCTAACCTTTATATAATAAATGGTTTTACAAAAGTCTAACCATTAATATATAAAAGTTAAATAAGGATTAAATACTGATCCAAAATTTTATTATGAATTATTTATCTATACTACACAGTATTTTGTCTGCTGCGATTTTCATTCTTGCAAACTCGTTCAGTATATTTTCCAACTATTAAGCGTTTAACACAATTAGCACCAGCTCCAATAGCACAAGCACCAGTAACGGCAGCAGCACCAGTGATTAATGCAGGCAAAAGGGTTGAAGCTGCTACTGCTCCACCTACCGTAGCTATTCCTGCTTCAGTTAAACTTGCGCAAAATATTGCAGCGCCACCTTCTGCAACTGCTATTCCGGATTTACATATTGCATCAGCTATGCTTTCTTTTACAGATTTTTTGTTCCTTAAATCTTTAATAAGAGTATAGATACCTGTGGCTAAAGCTGCGACCATGATTAAAGGAGCTCCAGATTTAGCAAAGATTTTAGCAGAATCCTGTGCTCTACCAGTTAGCGGAGAAAGCTTCTTGCACTCTTTAAGTATAGGCAAAGCGAGATCTGATAATCTACTCACAATATTTGCAGGAAGTTTGTTTTGTACAAGCTTACTAAAATTTACAGCTAAGCCTATAATAGAAGCTATACTTACTGTTTCTCTTGTTTCTTGCTTTTTAGCTTGCGCTTCAGCTTTCTTTGCAGCTTCAGCTACTCTAGCATTCTCTTCTTCTCGAGCTTTTCTAGCTTCTTCGGCTACTCTAGCATTCTCTTCTTCTTGAGCTTTCCTAGCTGCTTCGGCTATTTTAGTTTCTTCGGCGCTTTTATCTTGTACGGCTTTTTTGATTTTCTTTTTCTTTGTGGAACAAGCGTTTTTATTAACCAATGGTTTGCTAGGTTCTTCTAGGTGTGCATTAGTTTCAAGTGAATTACGTTGATATTTAAGTATATTAGAAACAGTTTCGCCATCATTATTTGGTGTAGAAGGACTAGCGCCGTTATCAATAAGTAAATCAATCAAACCTTGATTTCCTGTGCTTTTTAAAGCTATATGTAGAATTGTATCACCATTTTTATAGGTCTTATTTATATTTAAAGGAATAAATTTGTGAAGCAAGTCTTTATCTTGGCTTAATTCAACTAAAGGGCGAATGACATTAGTAATAAATTCTGATTGAGAAGATAACTCAAGGCCTTTAAATACATTTATAGTGTGTAATAGTATTTCATTATATGACCTGCAATTTGTGCCATAAGTTTCAACAATAGCATTTAATTTTTCTTGTTTTAGGTTAGTAGGGGTTGAAGAATTTCCACCCTCAAGTTGGTCGTTTTTTTCTAACGTTAAAACATCATTTTCTTTTAATATTCTTTCTAACTTATTGGTTTCTTTAACTTTCATAGCTGGTGTAAGTATATCATCGTTAGAATTAACTTGAACAGTTTCAGCATGATATTTTGTAACGTTAGTAATAATCACTTTTTCTGCTTTTACAAGTAATTGAGGTTTAGCTACTATAGCTTCGTGAGCTTTCTTAGACTCTTCAGCTATTCTAGTTTCTTTGGCTCTTTTAGCTTCTTCAGCTATTCTAGTTTCTTCGGCTCTTCTAGTTTCTTCGGCTCTTCTAGTTTCTTCGGCTTTTTTAGCTTCTTCAGCCTTTCTAGCTTCTTCAGCTATTCTATCTTCAGCTCTTTTAGCTTCTTCAGCCTTTCTAGCTTCTTCAGCCTTTTTAGCTTCCTCAGCTTTTCTAGCTTCTTCAGCTATTCTAGCTTCTTCGAGCTTTCTAGCGGCTTCAACTCTTTTAGTTTCCTCAGCTGTTCTAGCTGGTTCCGCATTCGTAACTTTCTTAGCAACTTTAGTTTCCTGAGTTTTGGTTATGGCTTGGGCGAGCATACTTTCAGCAACTTGGGCAAAATCTTCGGGTAAAATTGCATTATGTGATAACCTTGCGTCCTGAGCTAATTCAATTAAAGGTTTAATAACCTCTTCAATAAATGGTGTTTGCTTATATAATCTTACTCCCACCTGAATTTCACCTTTATGATTTTTGTTATTAAAGGCTTTAATAGTATTTGCTAAAACTTCACTATATGAATTACAATCCTTGCCAAAAAATTTATAAATTTCATTTAATTGTGTCTGTTTTTCTTCTCTTTCGAGTTGCAGTTTGACTAATAAGTTTTTTATTTCTTTATTTTCAGTAAGTTCTGAAGGTTTTTTATTGAGACTATTAGCGACATTAATATCAGCGCCATTTTTAACTAAAAATTCTATTAAATCTTTGCTTTGGTTTTTCACTGCAATATGTAAAGGCGTATTACCGTCTTTATTTTTAGCATTTATATCAACTTTATATTCGATTAGAGTGTTAGCAATAGCTTTTAGATCTCTATTAGAAGAGCCATTATGATGTATCGAAACTATATGAAGGAGATTGTTATTTTCAGAGTCCAGTACATTTGTATTAGAATTATTAGCAATTAGAAAATTGATTACATCCTTACGTCCATAAGTCACGGCTTGAATGATCAAATTTCTACCTTCGTCATCTTTTACATCAATATGAGCGCCAAGTTTTAGTAATGCAGTAAGTAACTCAATTGATCCAGAAGCATAAATAATAGGATAAGACCCACGAAAATCTTTTTTGTTAAGATCAATTTTAGCTAATTCTATTAATTTTATAATTTTGCAATTTATAAATTCATCTAATTTCATAGGGATTCTTTTGCCAGATTCCAATTTTATCTCAATATGATCAGGCCTATTATGAATAGGGCTACTTGCATTACTTATTGCTAATCGAAGTATATCAGCATAAAGTTTTTCAGAAGTGTCAACTTCTTCAATAAAAGGTATGGCGAATTTATATTGTGTAACAATTTCATTTAATTCTTCCGCATCTTTCTTTTCTTTTTCAAGTATTATTTTCTGTTCTTCGCTTAAACCTTCTTTGGCTTCATTTTCAAATACGCTTGCGCTTAATTTATTATCAGGTTTTTCCTGACTACTGTTTAAATCTTCTGCGACGAGTGACTCTACTTCTGTATTTGTTGGAACAAGCGAATTTAACGCAGTTCCTATGGTGTTTGCCAAATTTTTAAAATTAGTAGGAATAGAAAACATTATAAAACCGAATATTAATTGTTACATTTAAATTAATTATATATTAACACTTTAAAAAATTTTGTAAAGAAAAATATTAATATTGTCAATAATATTTTTTAATATATATTAATAGTTGTAAATAAAGAATTTCTAATTTTCAAGTTTTGCTAGTTCTACAGCGGCTCTGGTTTCAATTTCTCTCAAAATATTTTTAAGATTAGGATCGATATTAAAATTTAATTGCTTTGAAGTAGCGGAAAGAAGACTTTGAAGATTATTTTTAGAATATCGTCCAGAGAGTAAATCAATTTTTAAACTATCAAGTGCATCAAGCAATTTTTTACCCATTTGTTTCGATTTTTCGGTCAAATCTGAAGTATCTTCAGTCACTTCTTGAAGCATGAATAAAGAATTAATTTGAGA